>CAMHLZ010000013.1 GCA_946186125.1 uncultured Lachnospira sp.
CAACAAAAAAGCCAGAGACAACGACACAGGCAGAAACGACAACACAGGCAGAGACAACAACTAAAGTAGTAGAATCGATAGCAGAAGAAACAAAAACGCAAGTGGTAGAAACAACAGTACTGGAAACAGAAAATCAGACAACAATTCCGGAAACATATATGGTAGAAGAAACAATAGAAGCAGAAAATACAACTGTGCAGGATGAAAAAATGGAATTTTTTAAAAAGGCAGCAGATGCAGAAGCAGAATGGTTATGGTCACAACAGTTATCAAACGGAGCATTTGCTGTTTACAATAATTCAAATGGAGAATTATTAGTAAATCCGTATTTTAGTGAAGGAGTTGCAATGGCACTCATTAAACATGATAATTCGCCTGAAGCATTAGAAAAAATAAAAAAATATTTAGACTGGCATTTTGGACATATTAATACAGAAGAAACTGATTACAATGGATTGGCGGGAACGATATATGACTACAAGGTACAGGTGTCAAATGGAATAGTTGTGGGTGAGACATCAAAGAATTCATATGATTCGACAGATTCATATAGTGCATTATTTATAAAAGTATTATCAGATTATGCTAAAGCCGGAGGAGACAAAGAATATTTACTGCAGCATAAAAATGAAATAAGGACAATTACAGATGTAATGTTTGCAACAGAAGGAACAAACGGATATACATATGCAAAACCGGATTACAAAGTTAACTACATGATGGATAATACGGAAGTATACGCAGGACTTGAAGGTGCGATGTATTTATACGAACATGTAATAGATGATGAAGAAATGTTAGAAAAAGTAAGTAAAAAAGTTGAGTTCTACAGAGAAAACTTTGATAAAGACTGGTGGTTTGAAGACCATTATGCAGCTGTAATTACCGGAAATAAAAAAGAATACACGGGATATGGAAATACATGGGAAACATTTTATCCATGTGCAACATGCCAGATGTTCCCTGTAATATACGGGCTGGTTGATGCTCAGAGCGAACATTCGATGACTGCATACAAAGGCTTGTGTGAACATTGGTCGTGGGAGACAATGGACTACAAGAGAAACGGAACTACAGTATTCTGCTGGGGAACATTTGCATTACTGGGTGCTAAAATGCAGGATATGGAAAGATTTGGAATCTATATTGATACATATCAGGAATTAGTGGAATCAGGAAGAAAATATCCTTTATACTCAACAGAATCAGCATTTGTACTGATGGGGTTGGATGAAATATTGTCAAAATAAAAAAATAATTTGACAATAACAGTTTTGTAGGGTAGTATAAACAAATGTGAGGTTTTACTAAGGAGGAAATGTTTTGAAAAAAACAATTAATACAAAGGAGAAAGAAAAAATAAATTATACACGAGA
The DNA here is from genome assembly GCA_946186125.1 of uncultured Lachnospira sp. Taxonomy (GTDB): domain Bacteria; phylum Bacillota; class Clostridia; order Lachnospirales; family Lachnospiraceae; genus UBA2821. The sequence goes on from CAMHLZ010000013.1 coordinate 1,377, forward strand.
TTATAGACACCTGGAAAAAATTGGTATCCTTTATATGCTTCAGATGATGATTTTGCTGGTACCGTTGATAGTGGTGTATTTGTGTTTATACACTAAGATGACTCAGGCTGTGGCAGATTTTTCGGCATATATTATAAGTGAAGTTACGGGAAAAACTACTTCGCTCGTAAAACTGGATTATCTGCCTGTTTTCGGTGGAGTGTATTGCGTAAAAATGTCCGGGAAGAGCCCGTCATTTACATTTGCAATTATTAGCTGTATGGTGTCACTGATTTTGATTCTCTGCTTTTCAGTTGCAAAAAATAAAAACAAACCGCTGATGATTTTCTTTACAATTGCATCCTGGGTGCATTTTGTTTCATCGCTGTATTTTGTGTTTTTTACAAGAATGTTCCCATATAATCTTAATGATTATTCAGAATTATATATTAAACAGCAGGTAATTATATGGATGATTATCATGACAGTATATGTGCTTACGACATCCATGATTCCGGATATGTTTGTTTACCGGGTCGGATTATTTATGGCGCTTATGATTCTGGAATTCTTGTATGGTGTTGTCCGTTATGTGATATATATGGTGATTATAGCGGAAGGAACATATATTTTTATGGCTGTGCTGTTTTTCGTATTTGGAATTATGTTTGATTTTTTGATACTTGTTGCAGTGTATTCTGTATACATATATGTAGCAGGATTCAGGTACAAGAATAAGAAAAGAGGAGATATGTGGCAATGGTCGTAAAAATACTACAGGGATATTTTATATTTGCAACGTTCATTATGCTGATTTACGCTGTCAGACATTTTTGGTTTACGTGCAACAGATTATTTTATAAACAGAGGGTATCGTATAGAGATATTTATGACAGTGATTTACCAAAAGTAACCGTTATGATACCTATGCATAATGAAGAAGCCGTGCTTCATAATGTACTGGATTCGTTACTTGAATGCGATTATGATATGGATAAATTGCAGATTATAGCAATCAATGACCATTCCGATGACAGGACGGCGGAAATACTTGAAGAATATCATAGCAGATATCCGGTTATTCTGCCGATTCACAGAACAGAAGAGGGCGAGAGAGGAAAACCGGTCGGCTTAAATGATGCGTTAAATATGGCAACCGGTGAAGTAATAGTAGTATTTGATGCGGATTACAGACCATCAAAGAATCTTATAAAAAAACTTGCCTCTGCATTTATGGATCCAAAAGTTGGAGCGGTAATGGGAAGAGTTATTCCGGTTAATGACAAAAAAAATATACTGACAACATTACTTGGACTGGAAAGAACAGGTGGATATCAGGTAGATCAGCAGGCGAGATATAATCTTAAATTATTGCCACAGTATGGTGGTACAGTCGGAGGTTTTAGAAAAAGCATTATGCTTGGTACCGGAGGCTTTGATACAAAGGTACTTGCAGAAGACACTGAGCTGACCTACAGAATATACTGTAAAGGATGGAATGTTGTTTATGACAACAGTGCAGAGTGTTATGAAGAATCGCCTGAGACATGGGAAGTTCGTGGAAAACAGATACGCAGATGGGCAAGGGGACATAACGAAGTGCTTTTTAAATACTTCTTCAAATTTCTTGGCTCAGGAAATATCAATTTTATTCAGAAGATAGATGGAACATTGCTTCTTCTTGTATATGCTGTTCCTTTTATTTTACTGACATCACTGGTTGACTGCATGGCATTGTTTTTTATGGGAAAAATGGATCTGTTTTCAGGCTGGTGGGTTATATTATTTATGGGAGTATATAACACATGGGGTAACTTCGCGCCATATTATGAGATTGGTGCAGGAGCATTCCTTGACGGAATGACAAACGAAATCTTTGCACTGCCACATTTATGTTTCAGTTTCTTTTTCTACATGTGGTATATATCACTTGGCTTTATCGATGCGATTATCGACAGAGTAACTAAGAGAAATGTAAAATGGGCTAAAACAAAGCGATTCAACAATGAAAAATAAGAGGTCAGAATATGGTAGAGTTTTTGATATGTGTGGTATTATTCCTTGCAATTACTTTCTTTCCGTTTACATTGAGCAGAAGAATTGAATTCCATGAAGATGGCGGAGCATCACTTTATGTAAGAAATGATAATATAAAGGATCCAAGATATTTTGTAAAATCATTCAAAAGAATGCTTAATAAAGCAATAAAAGAAAATGGGGACGGCAGCAGGGAAATAGTGCTGTCTAAAAAAGAAAAGATTGTATATATTGATTCACTTAACGAAATTCAAAATACAATGAATTCATTATGTTACATGAAGAAAAAAATACAAATGGACAGAGGCATCAGGTTTAATAAAGAAATCTTTGCAGAGGATGATATACAATTTTCGGAGCATACGTTTGTCAGGGCGGTTGCAGGAGAAAAAAAGGTATTCATTGGCGAGAATTCAAAAATAGTAAGATGGGCTGATGCTGAAGAACTCCTGGTTTTAAAGTCGGGAACAAATGCGGGAAGGAGCTGTTCTTCTCCTAAAAAGGTCGTTATAGAGCCGGGATGCCGTTTTTCAAATGTTTTCTCACCTGTGATAGAGATGAGAAACTACATACAGGTGCTTGATGAAGTTCCAAACGATGTTGCAGTACAAAAATCAGCACCGGTTTATATAAAAATAATAAGAAATATCAAACGAGTAGAAGATGATGAAATAATGAAGCGGACGATAGTAACAAAACATTCACTTACTATCGGAGCCGGAGCCATTGTATATGGTGATGTTAAAACATCAAAAAGACTTCGCATTAAAAAAAATGCCGTTATAACGGGAAATGTTTTTGCAGATGATTCCATCATTATGGAGACAGGTGTAAAAGTGATGGGAAATGTGTTTACCTCTGAATCACTTTATATGGCATGTTCGTGTCAGATAGGAAGAATGGGAAGAATAAAATCAGCAATAGCGAGAGAACATTTGATTATCGGTGCAGGAAGCGTAATTTACGGTTATGTGGCGACTGATAAGAAAGGCAGAGTTGTTTCTGAACATGAATTTGAACAGATTGTAAATAGCCGGGAAAATATTGACGTTTCCCGTAATAAGGGATACTACAAGGCTGAGATAAAGAAATTTGATTACATAAAAGCTAATGTTAACTCTGCGGGCAGCTTAAGATTTAAAGATATGGATGAATATGTTGGCGCAGATTACTATGCATTAAGAAATAATACTAAGATTGTAAAAGTACACATTCCGCATGGAGCAGAAGTGATTTACGAGAGTATGTTCTATGGTTGCAGTGAAATGACAACAGTTTATATACCGTCTTCAGTTAAAGTAATTGAAGATGGTGCTTTTTCGGGATGCGAAAAATTGCACGAAGTCATTATTGAAGATGGAAGCAGGCTCGAAGAAATTGGAAGATATGCGTTTGCTGAATGTAAATCATTAAAGCATATTAATATTCAACGAACTATAAGATTTGGAACGGGAGCATTCAGAAATTGCGAAAATCTGCAAACAGTGAGCAGAACCACGGCAAAAACAATAATTGATTGTGGAACGCATGTATTCCAAAACTGTAAAAAACTACAGAATGTGGATTTTATTTCGAGTTTAAAGGTGATTCCGTTCAGCTGTTTTTATAATTGTAAATCATTGAATCAGCTCGTTATAAACGATGGAGTAAGTGAAGTTGAAGATTATGCTTTTTACGGATGTGAGCGACTTGACGTCATTGAGCTTGAAAATCCTGATGTAATATTACATGAGAATTCATTTGGCGGTATACCGGATGTGTTATTTAAGGATATTTATGGCAATGAGATTTCGATAGATAGAAAGGATTAAAAAATGGTTTTTTCGAGTGTAATATTTTTAGGTATATTCCTGCCTTTATCGCTGTTTTTATATTTTATAATTAAAAACCGGGTGTGGAGAAATATGGTTCTTCTCCTGTTTTCAATCATTTTCTATTCATGGGGAGAGCCGGTCTGGGTATTTGCAATGATTGGTCTTACATTTTTAGATTATATATTTGCAAACCTTATGGAAAAAAGCAAAAATCCTACGGTAAGAAAGATACTGTTATGGGTAGTTATTGTGGCGGATATGTTCTTGCTTTTTCTGGTGAAGTACTATAACTTTTTAGTATCGTCATTTGATGCATGGACAGGACTTAAGATTCCACTGTTGCATCTTACGATGCCGATTGGTATATCGTTTTTTACATTCCAGGCTGTAACATATGTTGTCGATGTTTACAGAGAAAATGCAAGAGTACAGAAAAACTTTTTCTATCTGCTTTTGTACATTTCAATGTTTCCACAGCTTATAGCAGGACCGATTGTACGTTATGCGGATATAGATGAACAAATCAGAAATCGAGAAGAAAGCCTTCAGGGATTTATAAACGGAATGTTTAGATTTTCGGTAGGACTTGCAAAAAAAGTTGTATTTGCTAATTATGCAGGAGAGATTGCGACTACATTTCTTGTTAAAAATCTATCCACATCATCGGCAGCAGCTGTGTGGATTGGAATCACTTTATATACGATGCAGCTGTATTTTGACTTTTCAGGTTATTCTGACATGGCAATCGGACTTGGAAAGGTATTTGGATTTGACTATAAAGAAAACTTTAACTATCCGTTTACTTCAAAGAGTATGACGGAATTCTGGGCAAGATGGCATATTTCGCTGGGAACATTTTTCCGTGATTATGTGTACATACCTTTAGGAGGTAACAGAAGACATCAGATGTTTAACCTCTTTGTGGTATGGGCGTTAACAGGTTTATGGCACGGTGCAAGCTGGAACTTCATGCTTTGGGGATTATATAATGGTTTAATTCTGATAATAGAAAAAATCCTGAAAAAGAAAGGATATGATTTTTCAACGGTACCTGTTGCAAATCATCTGTATGTATTGATGATGATGTCATTCGGAATGACATTTTTCTACTTTACAAACTTAAATGAAATCGCAACTGCACTTAAGATTATGTATGGATTTACCGGAAAAATCGCATTAAGCCTTAAGGAACAGACGGAAGTGTTTAAATATTTCAGATTGTTCCCGATTATGATACTTGCAAATACACCGATATTTAAGAATATATTTGGTAAATTGTTTAAAAGAGATACAGCAGTTGGAAATACAATGAGAACAGCAGCATTTGCAGCTATTTATGTTTTTGCATTTGTATTGATGTTAAATCAGACATATAATCCGTTTTTGTATTTCAGATTCTAGTGAAAGAGAGGGTTGATTGTAATGAAAAACAAAGGAGTTTTAGTACTCTGCACAGTCATTATAACAGGTTTTTTACTGTGTACTTTTGCTATTACAATGTGTGCTTTTTGGGATACGAAAACCATATCCAAAAAAGAAAACAGAAGACTTGCAGAAAATCCGGAATTTACCATTTCACGCTGGTTTAATGGAAAATACAGCCTTGAGTTATCTTCGTTTTTAAATGATCATATATGTGGAAGAAATGAAATACTTGATATGGCATCTGATTACCAGGGGTTATTAAAGCAGACCCAGAGTATGGAGATTCGTGGAAATAATTCAGATAATGGTGATGCTAATATATCAGATACATTGATTTTAGATGATCGTATTTTGATGCTTAATATAAGTAATTCGGAATATAATGAGAAGTTTGTTAAAAATGCAAATAAGATTTATAAAAGTCTGCCTAAGGGAATAGAAAAGTATCTGGTATTATCTCCTTCGAGAGTTGAGTTTGAAGAGAAACAGTTTAAAAAATACTCATATGACCAGAAAAAGTCTATTTCGTACATTTATCAGAAAATCAGTAATGATGTAACGAAGATAGACACATATACATATGTTGAAGCTGCAACAAAGACTTACGACTTAAATAAATTGTATTTTAGAACAGATCACCACTGGACACATTTATGCTCAGCATATGCTGCTAATGCCATTTTGCAGACGATGGGATTTTCGATGAAGAATCCGGAAAATTATAATATGAAAAGCTATGGCGGTTTCTATGGTTATATGTATGCGTTTAACAATATGACGGATGAAGACGGATATGTGCCGGATAATTTAGATGTGTATGATATTGGAATGGATGTGCCTGAGGAAGTACATACATATGATGATAATGGTGATTCGGTTGTTCTTAATGAATTTGTTACTGATCCTTCAAGGGCTGGATATTATACATTTGTGCGTGGTTCATATTCGCATATTATAATTGACGGAAAGAATGAGGGCGGAAAGAATCTTCTTATGATAAATGATTCTTATGCAAACACATTGGTGACATGGCTTACGGAAGACTATGATACAATCGTAATGGTGGATCCGAGATACTATAAAGGCGGAAAAAAAGAATTTGATGAAATGCTAAAAGAATATGATATTGATCAATTTATGATTTGTCTGTGTGATCCTTCAACGCAAATGGCAGTTGCAGGTGAATTAGAGAATTTTACAAAATAAATAAGGAGTGTTGTTGAATGAAAAAAGTAATGGTAGTATTTGGAACAAGACCAGAGGCTATAAAAATGTGTCCGCTTGTTAAAGAATTGAAGACAAGAAGTAATATTCAGACGGTGGTATGTGTATCCGGACAGCATAGGGAAATGCTGGACCAGGTATTGCAGGTATTTGAAATTGAGCCTGAATATGATCTTGATATTATGAAAGCAAGACAGTCACTTTTTGATGTAACTATAAATATTTTAGAGTCAGTCAAAAAAGTTTTAGAGGAAGAAAAACCTGATGTCGTATTGGTTCACGGAGATACATCTACAACATTTACGGTAGGTCTGGCATGCTTTTATATGCAGATACCTGTAGGTCATGTTGAGGCAGGACTTAGAACTTATAATATTTATTCGCCATATCCTGAGGAGTTTAACAGACAGGCTGTGGGTATAATTGCAGCATACCATTTTGCACCGACGGAGCACGCAAAACAGTCACTTTTGAATGAAGGAAAAAATGCACAAAATATTTACGTTACGGGAAATACGGCGATAGATGCTTTAAAGACCACGGTCAGAGAACAGTATAGTCATCCGGAACTTGAATGGGCAAAAGGAAGCAGATTGATTCTTATAACAGCTCACCGGAGAGAAAACCTTGGTGAACCGATGAAGCATATGTTCAGAGCCATTTTAAGAATTATAGAAGAACACCCTGATGTAAAAGCCATTTATCCGATTCATATGAATCCGGCAGTCAGGGAGACTGCAGATGCAATACTTGGAAAAGAAGATAGAATACATATTATTGAGCCTCTTGAAGTGATAGATTTTCATAACTTTATGTCACGCTGTCACCTAATTCTTACAGATAGTGGTGGAATCCAGGAGGAAGCACCATCGCTTGGAAAACCGGTACTTGTAATGCGTGATACTACGGAAAGACCGGAAGGAATAGATGCAGGAACATTAAAACTAGTCGGAACCGATGAAGAAGTAATATATAGAGAATTTAAGAATCTCTTAGAGAATGAAGAAGAATACCACAGGATGAGCTATGCGTCAAATCCTTATGGAGATGGTCATGCATGTGAGAGAATAGCAGATATACTGGAAAAATAGTGAAGGAGCTGTCAACTTCAGCGTATGTGAATACGTGAAGTGACAGCCCTTTTTTGTTGAATATGAAATATATATATGTTATAATTTTATGGTATAAAAGTTAGCAAACGAAGCATATTATTAAGGCTTCAGACAGGAGGAAACGTATGAAAAATGGTTTCAAAAGATTAGCTGTCATGATGACAGTGCTTCTTTTTGTACTAACATTTTCAGCAGGAATGTATACCCAGGATGTAAATGCGGGTACAAAAAAGACAGTAAAAGCAAAGTCGATTACACTTTCTAAAAAAAGTGCGACTGTAAAAAAAGGAAAGACATTAAAGTTAAAGGCAACAATTAAACCAAAGGATGCAACACAGAAGACAGTTGTATGGTCATCATCGTCAAAGAAGATAGCATCTGTAAGCTCTAAGGGAGTTGTAAAAGGTGTTAAGGCAGGAAAAGCTGTGATTACGGCAAAGGTAAAGGGAACAAAAATAAAAGCGTCATGTAAGATAACAGTTACAGTTCCTGTTTCTAAGATAACGATAAAAGGTGACAGCGAGGTAATTATTGGAAATACTATTACATTAAAAGCAACAGTAAAACCAAAGGATGCTTCAAATAAAAAAGTAACATGGTCAAGCAGTGATACTTCTGTTGCATCAGTAGATGCAAACGGGAAGGTTACGGCTGTAGCACCTGGACAGGTTACCATAACTGCTACGGCGCAGGATGGTTCTAAGAAGAGTGCAAGTAAGATTGTGACCGTAAAAGAAAAAGAAGTTACAAAGATTGACTTTGATGTTACGGAAAAGAATCTCTTTGCAGGAGAAAGCTTTACGATAACTGCAATTCCTTATCCGGAAGATGCAAAGGACAAGGTAATCACATGGTCAAGCAGCGATGAAGAAATCGCAAAGGTAGAAGACGGAGTAGTAACTGCAGGAGCTAAGGCAGGAACAGCAACTATTACGGCTAAAGCTAACAATGGTATTGCAAATTCATGCCTTGTTACGGTAGAGAATACCATAACGGTTACAAATCAGCAGGAATTAAATGCAGCGCTTACATCTGCTAAAAAGGGAACGATTATAATAAAGAGTGCAGATAAAGCGGATATTACGATTCCACAGGGAGATTATTCAGATGTAAGTCTTGTGGTAGAAGGAAAATCATTAAATATAGCAAACAGTGGAAAATTTAAAGATATAACAATTACAGAAATATCAGAAGGAGCATTTACAGAAAACGCTACGGGCAATAAGATAGAGACTTCATCTGAAAAAACAAACATTACTATATCAGAAGATGCGGTAGTTGCAGAAATTAAAACAACAGCTACAGCTAAAGAAACCGCAATCGTTGAAGATGGAAAGTTAGTATCACTTGTAGCTGATGGTACGGGAACAGTTAATGTATCCGGACAGAGTGAAGGTACAGATTCTATAGAAACGACTGTAACAGGAGAAGCAAAGATTATAACAAACAAGCCGTTGAATCTTGACACTCAGGATAAGATTACGTTAATCTTAAGACCGGGTGCAGAAGATACTTCCATATCGGTTCCAACAGAAGACGTTATACCTGAAATGCAGGGAACCGGAACAGTAGCCGTACATGTAGAGGATACAGGAAAAGATATAGAAAAACAGACAGAAAAACTTTCAGAAGAATATCTTGAAAAATTAACATTTGCAGGAAATGTATCTGAGGTAACAACTAAAAATGCCATAGAAGGAAAAGCATATCTTGTAGAATATGCGGATGGTATGAACATTGAAACAATCGATACATTAGAAAACGCGGTATCAGTTGATGTAAAAGAAGGTGCATACAGCTTCGAAAATATATTAGAAGGCAGTTATGTATTTATGATAAAGGCAGAAGGTTACAAGCCATTTATCCAGATGATTGTGATTACTGCAAGATACGGAACTACATACACAAATGATTTAGCTGAGATGGTTAAAACAGATGGCGACAGTAAAGATGCAAAACTTTACGGAAGCATAAAGAACAGTACAGATAAGAGCCCTGTTGAAGGATTAACGGTACAGATTAGAAAATATACGAATACAAAGACAACAGAAGTCGTAAAAGAGACGATTACTAACGCAGAGGGCTATTATGAATTTGAAAATCTGGAAGGAAATAACTACACTGTAATGGTGGTAGATGGCAGATTAAATGAGGATGTAAAATATATCACCAATACTTTTAATATCTGTATTAATAATGGCGAGTACATGGAAAAGGGTACGGCTGTTACGGAAGAAATGTCAGATGACAAGATTCGTTTTGTACTTACATGGGGGGCACAGGAAGAAGGCGTAGCGCCGGATTTGGATTCACATATAATCGGGTCCGATTTATCAGGAGAAAAATATTATGAAGTATTTTATAATAGTAAGACTTATGCGGTAGATGGATTCTACAAGACTGTATTAGATGTTGATGAAATGAGTTATAACGGTCCTGAGACAACTACGATATTGGACGTAATTGGTGGAAAATATTATTACTATGTAAAGAAGTATTCAGATGATGGTGATTTGTATACATCACATGCACAGGTAGATGTTTACCGTGGAAACAAATTGATAGATTCATTTGTTCCAAAGAAGAACTGTCAGGGACATGATTACTGGAATGTATGTGTATACGATTCTGATGAAGAAAAAATCATTCCGGTAAATAAAGGTGTTGATAATTATAGTGATATCGTTAATATGACATACGATAATCAAGTTTATAATATGACAGACACCCCGATAGAATCTATAAGCTGTGATGAAAGTTTAGGAAGTATTAATAGCATTAATCAATGGTTAGGTATAGAGTTTGATAGCAAAAAATATCCTACATTACAGGATTTCCTTAATTCTGAGACAAAATTAAATATTACACTTACAGATGGTACCACAGTTGAAGATTATAATATTGCCTTAAAAGGAAGCGATTTATACAAAGAATATGCACAGATAATGTATGATTCATATTCAAATAAACGTTCAGACGCGGTTATATGGTTTGAATATCAGGAAAGAACAATAATATGTCAGCTGATGTTTGAAAATTATGATAACTATTTAACTTTCAGCATGTATGATGGTACGGGTGAAAGATATTATGGTTACAATGAGAATGGCACGCAGATTTCTATAAGAGGCGAATATGATAAACTTAGTACGATGCTGAATGACAAGTATACGTTAGAATTAAAGAAAGACGAAACAAAATATACCACTTATAAAATAGGCTACAGAGAAAAAGAAGATGAATTGTACAAACAATTTGGAAACGGTACAAGTGATGCAGTTATTATATTCACTGAGTATTCAAATTATTATGCTTTTCAGGTAAATTATACGTGTTCTTTTGATGAAGACACCAGAGAATATTTCTTTACAGTAAATGATGCTGAGCTAAGACTGTATAACACGAATATTACCGAATACAGAGGTATCAGAGAAAATTTTGCAGATGAATTGAAGGAGAATAATGCAAAGATTACTTATGATTCTCAGGAATGTAGTTACGAAGTAATTGATAAGGCATCAAAAGATTGGGATATTGCATTTGAAAAGGTTGTGTACGATATTGACTCCGTAACCCATTTTATAAAGGTGTTCCATGAAAAATATAATGCTTATGACTATATACCGGTGGCTTATTCGTCAGAGGTTAGAGAAATATGGCTTGAAGGAAACTATGATGCTATTGATGTAAAAATGGATGAAGCTTCATTAACGGTGACATCTAAGTTTAAGGACTTTAAGCGATTAATTGATAGTAGTTACAGAGAAAGTTTAATTACAGAAAACAGTAGTTATTATTTTCCAGATTTTGGTTATAATACTGAAGATGATGAGCTATATGCAAAATATGGAAATGGCACCAGCGATGCTGTGATGATATTTAATACATATTCTCCAACTGCGATATATCAGGTTACATACGAATGTAATTTTGAAGCAGATTCAGAAGTATTCTACCTAAGTATAGGAAATTACACTAGTTCGATAAAAGCAGGTGAATGTTTTGAAATAGAAGGTAACGCGGAAAATTTTGAAGGCGAAATAGAAGGTTCGCTTGTAAGAATTAGATACGAAAACGATGACTATAGTATCAGCGTGATAACGCCTGAATCAGAAGAATGGAGCACAGCGGTTGCATACAAGGACGTCAACGACGCAACAGACTTTATCAAATTGGATATTGAAAAATATGGGCAGGTTGTATATTTACCTGTGAAGTATACTCAGGCTGAAAATAATTAAGGCTAACAGTTAAAGAACTCCCGAAGCGGTACGCTTCGGGAGTTTATTTTTGAAAATTTATATAGTTTCTAACATATCCCGTATTCTTGCACGATAAAGCGGATGAACGGCATTTGGTGCAATCTGGCACAGCGGCTTGAGCACAAAATCACGTTTATGCATTTCAGGATGAGGTATAACAAGATTCTCAGTATCCATAACTATATCATCATAAAGAAGTATGTCAAGATCAAGAGTTCTTGGTCCCCAATGAATCTCACGTGTTCTGTTTGCTTCGCTTTCAAGCCTTTGTAAAAATGCAAGCAATTCTGCAGGCGTATAGAGAGTTTCTATCATGAGAGCTCCGTTTAAGAAATCATCCTGTTCCACCGGACCGTAAGGTTCAGTAATTATAAAATCTGAGATTTTTATTAAGCGGCAGCTTACATCATTTTTTATCGATCCAATAGCATTTTCAAGATAAGAAAGCTTATCTCCCATATTAGAACCTAAAGCAACGTAAGCGGTATGCCATTTTCTATTTATTTCAACCGAAACGTAATCGAGAGGCAGTCCAATAGGAGCCCACGGCTTTTTGATTTCCAAATCAATTTCACGAAGTGGAGTAAAATGAGCAAACAGAGCCATTGTAAGATGTTCGGCTACTGATTCAATCAGGTTAAATGTGTTTACTCTCATATATTTATCTATAAATTTACATACAGAAGCATAATCGACCGTAACATCCGGCGAATCTGTAATACCGGCTTTTCTTGTATTAAGATAAAGAGTTGCGGAAATCAAAAACTTTTGTCCAAGTACATTCTCTTCTTTAAATACTCCGTGATTACAAAATACTTCTAAGTTTATTATTTTAATCTTATCCATAGTAGAAAATCTCTCCTTTCAAAAACTCCTAAAGTTATCCTACAACAAAATGTTTATTTTAACAAGTAAATTTGGTATAATACTTCTATAGTGTTATTTTTATGAATGTACAGGAAGGAATCAGACGATGGATTTAGAAACGATAAGAACGGATATTGATGGAATAGACAGACAGATAGTAGAATTATTTGAGAAAAGGATGAAGCTGTGCGGAGACGTGGCAGAGTATAAGATTGAGACGGGAAAAAATGTACTGGATAAAGAAAGAGAAAAATCAAAGATTAAAACGGTGAAAGGTTATGCACACAGTGATTTTAACAAAAACGGTGTTGAGGAATTATTTACTCAGATAATGTCTATCAGCAGAAAGATGCAATACCAGATTTTATCGGAGCATGGAATGGGAGAGCCTGAAGAATTTGAAAAGATAAGCGGTATAAAAAAACAGGACATAAAGGTTGTTTACCAGGGAGTGCCCGGAGCTTACTCTAACAGGGCGATGCTTAATTATTTTGGGGAAGATGTGGAGAATACGAATGTACGTACTTTCAGGGAAGCTATGGAATATATAAGAGACGGCAAGGCGGATTATGCTGTTTTACCGATAGATAATTCCACGGCAGGTATAGTAAATGATACATATGATTTGCTTTTGGAGTTTGATAATTACATTGTAGCTGAGACAGAGGTAAAAGTTGAGCACGCGCTTTTAGGAACAAAAGATGCGTGTATAGAAGATATAAAGACTGTATATTCACATCCACAGGGACTTATGCAATGCACAGGTTTTCTTGACGAACATAAAGACTGGCAGAAGATAGCCCAGCCTAATACTGCGGGAAGCGCAAAAAGAGTATTAGAGGATGGGGATAAATCGCAGGCTGCGATTGCAAGTGAAGATGCGGCAAAGATTTACGGACTTAAAGTTTTGCAAAAAGCTATCATGGATAATGATAAGAATAAAACAAGGTTTATAATTATATCGAACAAAAAAGTATATATGGAAAATGCCGGAAAGATTTGCGTATGTGTGGAACTGCCGCATGAATGTGGAAGTCTTTATAATCTGTTATCAAATTTTATATATAACGGTCTTAACATGACGAAGATAGAATCAAGACCTATTCCGGAAAAAAGCTGGGAATACAGATTTTATATAGAATTTGAGGGAACATTTGAGGATGCTGCCACACAAAATGCTATAAGAGGTATAAAAGAGGAGGCCGGCTGGTTGAAAATACTCGGGAACTATTAACAGGTAGTGTTATGGGGGTGCTTACATGGCATATACATTATTTGCTGCGATTGATGTCGGTTCATATGAACTTGAGATGAAAATATATCAGATAGAGCAGAAAAATAGAATTAGAACAATCGATACCATAAGACATGTGATTGAGATTGGCAAGGATACGTATACAACCGGGAAAGTCAGTAACAAAAATATTGATGAATTATGCAGAATCTTAAAAGGATTTACGGATATTATTAAAGAGTACAGGATTAAGTCATATAGTGCATATGCAACGAGTGCAATAAGAGAAGCACGTAATTGGGAGATTATTCTTGATAGGATACGTGTGAGTACTGGGCTTGAAGTTAAAATATTAAGTAATTCCGAACAGAGATTTCTGGGATATAAAGCATTGTCAGTCAGTGAAGAGGAATTTGAAAAAAATATTAAAGATACAACAGCCATCGTAGATGTTGGAGACGGAAGCATACAGATTTCTTTGTTTGATAAGAATGTATTGGTTACTACACAAAATATAAAACTTGGTTCATTAAGAATACGTGAGCTTTTATATGATGTCAGCGATGACAGAAACAGATATTGCAAATTAATCGAAGAACTTGTCAATAATGATATACAGACATTCAAGAGAATTTATTTAAAAGACAAGACTATCAAAAATATTATTGCGATAGGTGATTATATTGGTTATATAGCAAGAATTCAAAAAATAATGACAAGAAAAAAGTTTTTAGAACAGTTTGAAACCATAAAGCAGAAATCTATCGAATACACGTCGCAAAAAATGTCTATTACAGAGGAACAGGCCTCGCTTTTATTGCCAAGTATGCTGGTATATAAAAAATTAATTGAAGAGACTGAGACAGAGAATATATGGATTCCGGGAGTGGATGCCTGTGACGGAATAGTTGCAGAATTTGGAATTATGACAGGAAAGCTTGCATTTCGACATGATTTACAAGAAGATATAATATACGCTGCAAGAGCGACTGCGAAGAAATACAGGGCTAATAAGGTACATACAGAACTTGTTGAATCCAATGCTGTAAAGATTTTTGATGCAATAAAAAAATATCACGGACTTGGAAAAAGGGAACGTTTGTTATTGCAGATATCAGCCATTTTACATGATTGCGGAAAATACATCAGTATGAGTTCTCCTGCCGAATGTGCTTACAACATAATAATGTCTACGGAAATAATAGGACTGTCGCATGAAGAACGCGAGGTGGTGGCAAACGTAGTAAAATATAACACAATGGAGATGCCTGAAAATGGCAGGGAAAAGAACAGTATGCTTATTGTAAAGCTGACAGCCATATTGAGGGTTGCCAATGCGATGGACAGAAGTCATAAGCAGAAAATAAAAGAATGGAAGGTTAATGTGAAAGATAATAAATTAGAGTTTACAATAATCGGAAGTGAAAATATTATTCTTGAGCAGATACTATTTGGTAAGAAAACGGAGCTTTTTGAAGAAATATTTGGATTATGTCCGGTACTAAAGCAAAAAGTGGTTCACTAAGGAGGAGATGTTTTTGGCTGAAAGTGTTAATTTTGAGGATAGCAGGTATTTTATAAACAGAGAATTAAGCTGGTTGGATTTTAACGACAGAATACTAGGGGAGGCAAGGGACAAGAAAAACAAATTATTTGAGAGATTAAAATTTTTAAGTATTACGGCTTCAAATCTTGACGAGTTTTACATGGTCAGGGTAGCATCGCTTAAAGATATGATTCATGCAGGTTACACCAAGAAAGATATTTCAGGGATGAAACCTGAGGAACAATTAAAGGCAATTAATGAAAAAGTGCATCAATTTGTCGATAAGCAATATTCAACCTATAACCGTTCACTCATTCCGGCATTGCTAAATAGTGATATTGTGTCAATACTGACATTTTCAGAATTGAATAAAGAGCAGAAAGAGTATGCCGAGAGATATTTTGACGAGGAAGTATACCCGGTTCTTACTCCTATGGCAGTGGATTCATCAAGACCATTTCCGCTTATACGTAATAAGACTTTGAATATAGCTGCACTTACAAAAAAGAAGAATTCAAAGAAGGAAGAAGTAGAATTTGTAACGGTACAGGTTCCTTCCGTATTATCAAGAATAGTTCCGCTTCCATCGGAAGATGAGAAGAAATGTGTGATTTTATTAGAGGAAATAATAAAAAAATTTATTGATAAACTTTTCCTTAATTACGATGTTATATGTTCATATGCATACAGAATCATGAGAAATGCGGATTTTGAAATTGAAGAAGAAGAGTCTGCGGATCTGCTTAATGAGATAAAAAAACAGTTGAAAAAAAGACAATGGGGAGAGATTATACGCCTTGAAACTGATGATAAGATTGATAAGGAACTTCTTAAGATATTAAAAAAAGAATTGCACATAAAAGAAGAGGATATTTATAAAATAAATGGTCCTCTGGATTTGACGTTTTTAATGAAATTGTATGGAATGAACGGATTTGAAGAATACAAAGATAAGAAATATATTCCACAGCCTGTTGCCGGGCTTGATGAGGATATGGATATTTTTGCAAACATAAGCCAGGGAGACATTCTGCTTCATCACCCTTATGTCAGCTTTAATCCGGTAGTAGAGTTTATAAGACAGGCATCAAGAGATGAAAATGTTCTGGCCATTAAGCAGACATTATACAGAGTCAGCGGTAATTCACCTATCATTGCTTCGCTTGCAGAAGCTGCAGAAAACGGCAAACAGGTTACGGTGCTTGTGGAACTTAAGGCAAGATTTGATGAAGAGAATAATATAATATGGGCACAGAAATTGGAAAAAGCAGGCTGTCATGTTATATACGGACTTCTCGGACTTAAGACGCACAGTAAAATTACACTGGTCGTAAGACGCGAGGAAGACGGAATAAAGAGGTATGTTCATTTAGGAACAGGAAACTATAATGATGCGACTGCAAAGCTGTATACGGATATGGGAATGTTTACATGCAGCAATGCAATCGGTGAGGATGCGACAGCCGTGTTTAATATGATATCGGGCTACTCAGAACCGGCAGGATGGAATCGCTTAAGTGTTGCACCATATTGGCTGCGTGATAAGTTTATGTATTTGATAAAACGTGAAATCAGATTTGCAAAGGAAGGAAAGAAAGCGTTTATCACAGCAAAGATGAATTCTTTGTGTGATAAAAAAATAATTGCAGCACTCTATGAGGCATCGGCTGCAGGCGTGAAAATAAACCTCATTATCAGGGGAATATGTTGTCTTGTTCCGGGTGTTAAAGGCGTGAGCGAGAATATAACCGTACGCTCTATCGTCGGTACATTCCTAGAACACAGCAGAATATTTATGTTCCATAATGACGGCAATGTTGAAATATATATGGGAAGTGCGGACTGGATGCCTAGAAATCTGGACAAGAGAGTCGAGATACTCTTTCCTGTGACAGATGAAAGGCTCAAATCAGAGGTCAGCCACATATTGGAAATCCAGCTTGCGGATAATGTTAAGGCACAGGTGATGGACAGTAACGGAAAATATTCAAGAGTTGACAGAAGAGGAAGAAAAAAGATATGCGCACAGGAGTATTTCTGCACGGAAGCTGTTGAGCGTACCAGACAGAAAAGTAAGGAATCTAAAGAAAGAGTATGGATTCCAATGGAGGATATCAGATGATGTTTGGAATAGTTATGATTGTATTTGGATGTTTGTGTATGGGATATTATTTGTTTGCAGCATCTTATGCCGGACCTACATCCTCATTTTTGCCATTCTGGCTTGCAGCAGGCATATTTTTAATAGTTGCAGGTGTAGTGTTTTTGATTTTATTGAAAAATGGAACGATTGAAAGAATTCCAAAGTTCATCAGGGTGACGTTTATTACTTTGGTAACAATCGGTATAGGTCTGTTTTGTGTTCTGGAAGGATTGGTAATCAGTAAAATGAATGAAGTTCCGGAACATAATGTATCATATCTGGTAGTGCTTGGTGCACAGGTCAGAGGAACAAGAGTGACTAAATCATTGGCAAAACGGCTTGATGCAGCATATGATTATGCAGTGAAAAACAAGGATACCATAATTGTTGTATCAGGTGGAAAAGGAAGCGGAGAAGATATATCAGAAGCTAAAGCCATGAAAAGATATCTTGTAAGCAGAGGAATTGAAAAGAGGCGGATTTTAGTTGAGGATAAGTCCACTACTACAATGGAAAATCTCACTTTCAGTCGTAAAAAGATTAAAGGAGAAAATAAATCTGTTGCCATCGTGACAAATAATTTCCACATGTTCAGGGCTATGAAGATTGCTGAAAGTCTTGATTATAAAAATGTGGAAGGACTTTGCGCAGAATCAGATAACAGGTTATTACCTAATTATATGGTAAGAGAAGCATTTGCCATAGCAAAGGAAGTGCTGGTACACAATATTTTGTAATTTTTTTCACAGAATGAACAATATTGTAGTTTATTTTATTATTAAGTCGAATGACTTATTAATATTTTAATAAAGGAGATGATCGTTATGAAGAGGTTTGGAAAAGTTGCTAAAGCATTATGTGTTTTAACTGCAATTTCAATGACAGTCACAGGATGCGCGACAGGTTTGAAAAAAACTGATAATAAAGTAACAACAACATCTGTTGCTGAGGATTCGGCTGCCACAATTACTTTGGCTGATAATAAAATCTCGGTATCCGGAAGCGGAGTTAAAGTTGAAGATAATATTGCTACCATTACAAGAGGTGGCGAGTATACCGTAACCGGCAGCATTTCTGACGGACAGATTGTTGTAGATGCTGAAAATGATGTTAATCTGATTATGGAAAATGCAGACATTACATATGATGCAGGAGATGCGATTTATATAAAAAATGGCGATGTTACCATAACACTTGCAGAAGACAGTGAAAATTCAGTAACGAGTGGTAATGAATCTTCTGAAAAACTGGAAGATTCAGATGAAGAAGAATCAGAGAATGAAGAATCAGAGAATGAAGAATCAGGGGAAGAAGATTCAGAGAGCGATGAAGAAAAAGAGCAGAAGGAATCAATGTCTGCAGCGATTTTTTCAAAGGATGATTTAGTAATTGAAGGTTCAGGAAGTCTGAATGTTGCGTCATATTATTATAACGGTATTCAGTCAAAGGATACTGTGATGATAAATAGTGGTGAGATAACTGTAACGGCAGTTAATGACGGCATAAAAGGAAAAGAGGGAGTAGCAGTTTCCGGCAGCACATTAAATATTACAGCAGAAGCTGACGGCATCCAGTCTGATATGGATATGGACATTTCTGGTGGAGATATTACTATTGTAACAGGCGGAGGTTCACAGAACGCGGCAACTACAACTCCACAGATGTCTGGTTACGGAAAAGAGATAGAGACAAATGAAAATGGCAGACCGGACATGAGTACGATGACGCCACCGGACGGAAAAGAGATGGAGACAAATGAAGATGGAAGTCCGGATATGGGCGGCATGAAAGAAAATGATGCATTTTCATCAGAAGAATCTTCTGATGAAGATGATGGTACGTCACAAAAAGGAATAAAAGCAGAAGGCATTATATCTGTTTCAGGTGGAACGATAAATGTGGATTCGATTGAAGACGCGATACATTCCAATGACCAGATAGGAATTGACGGTGGCGAATTTATTATAAATGCCGGTGATGATGCAATACATGCAGATAATTCATTGATAATAAATGGCGGAAATATTAACATAGAAAGATGTGTTGAAGGATTAGAGGCTGTAAGCGTCGAGATTAACGATGGTGAAATCGACATCACGGCTTCGGACGACGGAATAAATGCAAACGGTGGTAACAGCAGTTTCGGAATGGGACCTGTTATAAGAGAAGCCGCTACTGAAGAAGAAACAACTGCTGAAGAAGATTCTGACTCAGATAAAGACGCTGAAGAAACTACAGAGGAAGAGAGTCCGGTATTAAATATTAACGGCGGAAAGATTAATATTAATTCAAACGGTGACGGACTTGATTCTAATATGGATTTGTATATCAACGGTGGAGAAGTAACAGTTTCAGGAGCCGTAAACGGCGGCAATTCTGCTATTGATTACGGAAGTGAATCCGGTGGAGAATGTGTAATCACAGAAGGTACGGTTATAGCCACAGGATATTCTGAGATGGCTGAAATGTTTGACGAAGAAAAATCTACCCAGAATTCTTTCACATACGTTTTTGAAAGTGATGTTTCAGAAGAAACACAGATTATAATTACCGACAGCGAAGGAAATGAAGTATGCAATTACACGACAGTAAAAAAATGTGACTGTATAACTTTTAGCAGTGAAGTGTTAAAGACAGGGGAGACATACACTGTTACCGCAGGAAGCGAGACAGGAACAATTGAGCTGACATCAATGTCCGTTTCAAATAAAGAATTAACCGGACTTGGCGGAGGCGGTTTCGGAGGCGGTGGCAGACCGGGAGATAAAAATACTGAATCTACTAATGCATAATATACGAAAAAAGGCTTGCAATTCAAGCAAAAAATGATATACTAAGAACAGACAATAAAGATAAAACGATGACGAGACGAGTAGTCAGTGCAGAAGGTTACAGAGAGAAAGAGGCAGCTGGGAATCTTTCACCGGAGCGTTGATGAAGACCACCTCAGAGTGACCCTAATCAGGTACGTTGACCACGTTACAGTCGATTGAGTGGCACATATATGTGCAATCAGGGTGGAACCGCGATAATATCGTCCCTTATGGTATATAATACCATAAGGGATTTTTTTCGTCATGTCAGTGCATTATCAAATAATAGGAGGAATGATAAAAATGAAGATAACATTAAAAGACGGATCAGTTAAAGAGTACAGTGAAGCAATGTCAGTATATGACATAGCAAAGGACATAAGTGACGGACTTGCAAGAGCAGCATGTGCAGGAGAAGTAAATGGAGAAGTAGTAGATTTAAGAACAGTAGTGGAAGAAGACAGTACACTCAACATACTTACATTTAACGATGAGCAGGGAAAGCGTGCGTACCGTCATACAGCATCACACGTGCTGGCAGAAGCAGTGAAAAATGTATTTCCGGAAGCAAAGCTGACTATAGGACCTTCAATAGACGAGGGATTCTACTATGACTTTGATGCGCAGCCATTCTCAAGAGAAGACCTGGACAAAATCGAAGCAGAGATGAAAAAAATCATAAAGAAAAATGAAAAGCTTGAAAAATTCACCATGCCAAGAGAAGAAGCAATCAAATATATGGAAGAAAGAAATGAGCCATACAAAGTAGAGCTTATAAAAGACCTGCCGGAAGATGCAATCATATCATTCTACAGTCAGGGTGAATTTACAGATTTATGTGCCGGACCACATCTTATGAGCACAGGAGCAATCAAAGCATTCAAACTCACATCATCATCAATGGCATATTGGAGAGGTGATTCAAACAAGGCACAGTTACAAAGAATATACGGAACAGCATTCAATAAAAAAGATGATTTAAAAGCATACCTTGAGCATTTAGAAGACATTAAAAAAAGAGACCACAACCGTCTTGGACGTGAGATGGAATTATTTACTACAGTAGACGTTATTGGCCAGGGACTTCCACTTATCATGCCAAAGGGTGAAATTATGATAAGAACAATGCAAAGATGGATAGAAGACGAAGAAGAAAAGCGTGGATACGTCAGAACAAAAACACCATTGATGGCAAAATCAGACCTGTATAAAATATCAGGACACTGGGATCACTACAAAGAAGGAATGTTCGTACTTGGAGATGAAGAAAAAGACAAAGAAGTATTTGCACTCCGTCCGATGACATGTCCGTTCCAGTACTACGTATATAAGGCAACACAGCACTCATACAGAGATTTACCACTCAGATACGGTGAAACATCAACACTTTTCAGGAATGAAGATTCAGGTGAAATGCATGGACTTACAAGAGTTCGCCAGTTTACAATTTCAGAAGGACATTTAATCGTAAGACCGGATCAGATGGTAGAAGAATTTAAGGGATGTCTTGCACTTGCAAAACATTGTCTTGAAGTACTTGGCGTAGAAGAAGATGTTACTTACCATTTATCAAAATGGGATCCGCAGAAAAAAGATAAATATATCGGAGAGCCGGAAGTATGGGAAGAGACAGAAGGACACATCCGTGATATCTTAGTAGAACTTGGTGTTAATTTCACAGAAGATGTGGGTGAAGCAGCATTCTATGGACCAAAGGTTGATATCAATGCGAAAAACGTATACGGCAAAGAAGACACAATGATTACAATACAGTGGGATGCACTTCTTTCAGAACAGTTTGATATGTATTATATTGACCAGAATGGTGACAAAGTAAGACCATATATTATTCACAGAACATCAATGGGATGTTATGAGAGAACACTAGCATGGTTAATAGAAAAATACGCAGGATTATTCCCAACATGGCTCTGTCCGGAACAGGTAAGAGTACTACCGATTTCAGAAAAATATGAAGAATATGCTGAGCAGGTTGCAGCAAGGTTAAAAGATAACGGAATAAGATGCTCAGTAGATAACCGTTCAGAAAAAATCGGATTTAAGATAAGAGAGACAAGATTAGACAGAGTACCTTATATGCTTGTGGTAGGACAGAAAGAAGTAGAGGAGAAAAAAGTATCAGTAAGAAGCCGTTATCTCGGAGATGAAGGTCAGAAGCCATTAGATACATTTATAGACGAGATTTGTAAAGAAATCCGTACAAAAGAAATCCGTAAAATCGAAGTAGAATAGTGTAAAAAATCATATTGATATATGATTTTTTACACGGCTATTTGTGCCGAGCCCAAATAGCTCTGATGCGACACGAGAAATCGCCTTCGCGAATTTCACGTGCGCTTCCTCGAACAAAGTGCTCGGAATGGAGGTCGGTATGAAAAAAAGTAGAATATTGATAACAATTTTTGCTGCCGTAATGCTGCACATACTAATGTGCAGCGTACAGGTAAAAGCTGAAGAGGCATGGCCATGGGTTTACGAGATAAATCCATATAACCAATATGAAGTGATAATAACCGGTTATGTGGGAAACGAAAAAAACGTGACGGTGCCGGACAGTATAAACGGAATTGCAGTAGGATGCATAAAAGCAGCATTTTATAACAACGACACAATAAAAAGCGTAACGATACCTGATACCATACGGCGGCTTGAAAGTGTTTATACCAATGAGAATGGCAATTACGTAGTCAAAGGTGCATTTGCAGAGTGTGATAACCTGATAAGTGTAAAAAACGCGCGGGGGATAGAAGCATATGCAGAGAGAACTTTTGAAAACTGCAAAAAACTAAGGAATGTAAAAATATACGGAGGAAGTGGAATACCGGGAAGAATGTTTTATGGATGCAAGAGCCTGAAAAACATCCGTATACCTTCAAATATCACAAAAATATCCTATTGTGCATTTGAAAAATGCCTTTCATTGAAAAAGGTTACCGGAGCAGCTTCGGTTACGACATGTGAGACAAAAGCATTTTATAATTGCAGAAAACTTCAGGTCGTCAATCTCGGAAAAATAAAATCAATATCTGAGTATATGTTTTATAACTGTTCAAACCTTAAAAAGGTAAAAATACCAAACAGTGTAACAGACATTCAAAGAGGTGCTTTTGCAAAAACAGGACTTACATCTGTAAATATCCCGTCTTCCGTAAGATATATCGGAGGAGGAATATATGATGTAATATACAAACTATGTAACGGGGCATTCGATTCATGTAAAAATCTAAAAATCGTAAAAGGCGGTAAAAATGTAAAGATTTACGGAATATGCGCATTTAGAAACTGTACCGGATTAAAATCGGTATCGCTTGGAAAAGTTACAGTGTTAAAAAGGGAGATGTTCTCAGGATGTAAGAGTCTTAAAAGTATAAAAATACCATCAACGGTCAGAGCCTTAAAGGACAAAACATTTTATGGATGTACCGGGCTGAAAAAAGTAAAAATTCCTCAAAAGACGATGGAAATCGGAAAGCAGACGTTTGGAAATTGTACGTCACTTAAGAGTATGGTAATACCAAAAACGGTTGAAGAAATATATACAGATTCAGTTGATAACAGTGTTACATTAATATTATATAAAAACTCTTATGCGGCAAATGTAATGCAAAACAGAGAGAAACTGCTTATAGTACAGTGAAAGGTATGATGTGAATGAAATTAGGAAAAATAATCCCAGGTATAATATGTCTGGTAATGCTTATGAACAGCACGGTAACGGCAGATATTACAGCACCAAAGATAAGTAATAACAGTGTGAAGTATTCCTATGTTTCGTATGGACATTATCCTCAGACTGAGATTGTGTGTTCAAACGATAAAGACAGGGTAGCTGAACTGAAAAATATAAATCAGAATTTTGGAGTAAAATACAAAGCTGTCAGTAAAAAAACATGGAACAGGATAAAAAATGCAAAATACGATTCAAACGGAGATGCAAAAGTTGCGGGTGTGAAATACAGACGAATCTGCAAAACAGATGCGACAGAAAGTTATGCTGCATGGCAGATGTATCCGTGGCATGACGACACTACATATCACTATTTCCGGTATGATGACATCAAATGGAGAGTGCTGCAGATAAAAAATAATAAGGCGCTGCTTATATCGGAGTATGCACTTGATGATGAAAAATATAATGACACATGGTCATCTGTAATGTGGAATATCAAGTGGGGCAACAGCACGGTAAGAAGTTTTTTAAACGGATATGCTGCGAGTAAAAACGCATGTAAAATAGATTACCGGAAAAATAACTTTATCGATACTGCATTTACCTCAAAAGAGCAAAAGGAACTTGTAGGAAAAAAAATAGGTACAAAAGTAAAAGATAAAGTTTTTCTGCTGTCAATCCATGATGTTTATAATACAGAAGCAGCGACAGTCATGGGATTTTCATCCGGAGACGGATATGATGTGAACAGACAGTGTAAGTGTACAACCTATGCGTTTGCAAAGGGAGTATATAACACAGGAACAGTATGGTGGTGGCTGCAGTCTCCTGATTATATGAGTGATACATCTTACAGGGTTCTATATGGTGGAGAAATTGATAGAGATGGTACAAATACAAATGATGATTCCGGAGCATTAAGACCGGCTATATTGATAAGTACAAAAACAATAAAAAAATTAAAATAAAAAAATGCGGTCTTATGACCGCATTTTTGTTGACTTTTTTTTGTTTTTGGTTTATTATTTTTGTGGGGGTGAATTTGTGATTAATAAGGCGAGTAAGTTGGAAATTGCAACATATCTTACTAATGTAAAGAAATTGTTGTCCGCGGGAAAATATGTTTTTGTTCCGAGAAGAAAAAATATGCAGGCATTAGCGCGACATGGTCTTACGATTACAGATGCAAAGGAAGAGATTTTAGGGCTTGCAGTTTGTGATTATTATAAAGGCCCTAAGCAGGATTTTGATTATAATCGTCCGGGAGATATATGGGAATTCAAAAAGAATGTCGATGGTATACAATTTTACGTTAAAGTTAAGATTGTGAAAGAAAATGGAGAATGTATTTTGAAATGCATAGGATTTCATGAGGACGATTTTGCTTAGAAAAGGAGGCGTGCTTATGCAAAATTATTGTGAAGAATGTGGAAGAGAAGTTGAGACTAAAGTCGTTACAAAGAAAGAAGAATATGAAGTGTGTGGTGAAACGGTCGATGTGGAAGCACAGGTATTAATTTGTGCTGAATGTGGAGAAGAATTATATTGTGAAGAATTTGATAACGCAACGCTTACTAATGCTTATAACGAATATCGCAGGAGACATAAGCTTTTGCTGCCCGAAGAGATTAAGAAGATAAGAGAGCAGTATGGATTAAGTCAGAGAAGCTTTGCCAGGCTCTTGAATTGGGGTGATAAGACTATCTGTCGTTATGAGAACGGTTCTATTCAGGATAAGGCTCATAACAGCCTGCTGCTATTCTTGCGTGAGCCTGAAAATATGCGGGCATATCTTACAGATAATGAAATAGTTCTTGATGAAAGACAGAAATTGAAACTGTCAGATACTGTGGAAAGATTGGAGAAGTATACGGAATCTCTTGTTGGCAATAGATTTTTCGATTTGTTTTTCTCAAGGACTCCGTGTGAAGAAAATGGTTTCAAAGGATTTGATTATGAGAAACTTTGCGCAATGGTTCTGTTTTTCTCGCAGAAAAGCTCAGAACTGTTAAAAACAAAGCTGATGAAACTTCTTAACTATTCGGATATGATATACTACAAAGAAAATGGTATATCCATGTCGGGTTTAAAATATGCACATCTGCCGTATGGACCTGTACCGGATAATTTTGATATGATTCTTGGTAAGATGGCAGCTGATCATATTGCGCATATTGAGGTGTTATATGACGGGGGTTATGAGAAGCATCAGGTTATACCGGAATGTGATATACCTGAGGGTATATTATCTGAGGCAGAAATTGATGTGCTTAATCGCATATATGAAAAATTTAAAAATTATGGTTCTGTTGAGATATCTGAATATTCACATAACGAAAAAGGATATAAAGCTACAAAAACAGGAGAAATCATTTCGTATTCCTACGCGATGGACATAGACTTGAATTGATAATATAAATGAGGCTGCACATTAACTTTTATAAAAGTTAACATGCAGCCTGAAGTTCTAATCTGAAAGCTTATTAATAGTCTTTAATATCTTGCGGACTTCTTCATTATTTTCTAAAAGAATAGGTATCGAATAATAAAATCTATCATTATATTTTATAGTATATGCTAAACTTATTTTTGTGTATTCCTTTTTAGAAATAAGATAATCTTTTATATCTTCAGGTGAATCTATAACATACTGTGATAAATCTTTTAACGAACTGAGGAATGTTTCATATTTATCAGATGAATCGAATCCGTAATAAGGGTCGTCAGAATAAAGATCAAACAAATAATTATCATTCACATCTAAAATATCAACGCATTCATTTTCACTACAAGATAATATCTTATCTTCAAAGTTGTTTAAAATATCTTCTGTATCAACTATACCTATTTTTTTTATGATATCAAAATAAGCGTTATAAAGATTTTCATTTTCTGCTGATACGTAAAATTGAATATACATATTGCCGTAGCTGACATTGAATTTGTCAATATAGTTTGCTGAATCAGTATTTGAAATGTTAAAAATGTAATCTAACTTTTTATCAGCAGACATATTATTGTAATCCTCAATAAAAGCCTTATAAAAATCCTGCATTTCATTATAAGTAAATCTGTAATTTAACGCTATCGGAGAATCAGAAGTATTTTCCTCACTTATATATACAAATTCAGGTGATGGTAATGAAGGAAAACTAATATCCGTATTATTTTCAGCAACTACATTAATTGCATTCTTAATTGAAGCAGCTTTAAGTGGTAAATGACGGAAATGCTTTTCGCCTGAATTATCAATAAAGCAGACCTGATAATAGTTATAAAAATTATCTTCATCCAATTCTATTTCATATGAAGTTTTATTAACTGTATTTTTCAGAATCCTGCAAAAAGATTCTATATTTTTTTCATCAGTAATTGTTATATAATAGTTGCCAAAATTATACGCGGAATCGTCAGTTTCAGAAGTATATAATCTGATGGATTTCAATGAACCGGCATCAGGAGTATATGACGTAATACCATCGACAATGGCATTTATGCCGAATATTAAAAGCACATTAAGCAATGCGACAATTATTAATCCGGGGATAGCTTTTGGAATATTTCTAAGCATACGGGTAGTTAATATTTCGTATACAAAATACGCTATGGCAATAAATACATAAATCGAAACAATACTTCTAAAATCATCTGAATCCATGACTATCTGATTAATAGGTATCAGACACATCAGCATGGTAAATACAATTCTGTATATGTGTTGCAATATAGGATTAGATGCTGCATTACCTGCTGTTTCGCTTTTCCTTATATTAAACAGTATAAGTGCAACCGTAAAAAATATTATAAATAATACAAAGGTATATAAAATATATATGTGTGACATATAACAATCCGAGTAAGATCCAGAATAGAAATTGCTAATGAAAAATGTCACAAGATTATACTTTCCCGTCAATAAAGGTGAAAAATGTTCACCGCTGAAAATAGCTGTTTTTCCTGAAATATTTCCTAAAATAAATAGAGAAAAAACCTTAGGAGCTATTAAAATAAGTCCCGAAACAATAACGTTTGAAAGAATCGTTCCGGTTATGGATTGAGCAATACAGATTCCGGCAACAACCGTTATTGAAGCTGCAAATATACCTATCAGTGAGAGAAACAAAGCTCTGCCGTTAATCGAAATATCATTAATCATAGCATATGATGATACAACGCTGACGATTGATGAAACGGACATTATACATGCAATCCAGAATAAAATTGATGAAAAAAAGCTTACAAACACACAGGTTCTGGTATGAGGAATCGACTGAAAAAAATCACTCGAATTTCTCTTTAGCAAAAATCCAAACAAATACAGCGTCATACAAGGTACAAAAAACATATGCATACCATATAACATTGGCTGGAAATTATCCAGTGTATATTCAACACTGGAAGGATTGTAATAATTATATGGAATGAGAAATGCCTCAGCTAAAAATATTATCAAAAAGATAAAACCAATAATTTTTAATTGTCTTATACCTTCGATAAACAAATTAAAATCAAAAATTTTCTTCTTACTCATCGTTGTCACCTCCGTTAAATACATCATCAAAGCTATAACCAAGTGCAGCCATCTCATAGGTAAATACTTCTTCAAGTGTCAGCGGAAGAATATCTAACAATATAGGATGCATATTGTTTAACATCTCCGTGCATTTTTCTCTGCTGCCCTTTACAATCATATTAGCTACAGAGCCTGATTTTGTATAATGGAGCATTTCAATACCTTCGAATTTTGATTTGTCAAATGGTTCACTAAATGCAATCTGAATCTTAAATAAAGATGTTTTCAGATTGGAAATATCACTTTCAAATACAAGGCCGCCCTTATGAAGGAGTGCAAGCTGGTCACAGGTATCTTCCAATTCTCTTAAAGAATGGGAGGTTATAATAGCCGTAGCTTTTCTTTCAATTACATCTTCACAGATGAGTTTTTTCACAAGTGCTCTCATAACCGGATCAAGTCCGTCAAATGTTTCATCAAAAAACAAATAATCAGGATGACATGAGAGTGAAAGAATTATCGCTGCCTGACGTTTCATACCTTTTGAAAATGTATTAAGTGACTTCTTAGGATTAAGATTAAAACCATCAGTAAGTTCTTTAAATCTTCCGTAATCAAAGTTTGTATATACAGATGAATAAAGTTTTGCCATTCTGTTCATATTTGAACCCGGGAGAAAATATAAATCATCCGGTACAAATGAAACATTTTCCTTAACCTTAGGGTTTTCCCACACATTATCATCGTCTATAGTAATCAAACCTGTGTCAGCCTTATATATTCCTGTAATAAGACGTAAAAAAGTAGATTTTCCTGCACCGTTGGAACCGACCATTCCATATATGACACCTTTTGGTATGGAACAGGAAATGTTATCTAAGGCTTTGAAATTTTCAAAGTTTTTAGTTACATTTTCAGCTTTAATCATTTTCCATGCCCTCCTTCTTTTTATAAGCATTATTGATACAATCAATAAGTTCTTCCTTTGAAATATTTGCCAATGCAAGTTCAAATACTAAATCTTCAAGTTCTGATAATTTTTCGCGTTTAAACTGACTCAAAATATTATTCGCCTCCTCTGATACAAAACATCCCCTTCCGGGAACTGAATAAATTATGCCTCGTCTGTCCAATTCTGAATAAGCCTTCTGAATAGTATTAGGATTGATGGAAAGATCAACCGCCAAGCTTCTTACAGAAGGAATTTTATCGTTTGATTTAAGAATACCTATTAAAACAAAATGCTCGATTTGTGCGATTAATTGTTCGTAAACAGGTTGTCTTGACATTATATCGATTGAAAACATAAAACACCTCCTTTATAAAAAAAACCATGTGTACTATATCGAATAGTACACACAATATACCATTAATTTTATTATGTGTCAAGATATAAGTTGCAATTTTTTCAGAAACTATTTATAATGAAAAAATAAAAAGATATTTTCATACTAATCTACATTCCGAGCACTTTGTGCGAGGAAGCGCACGAGAAATTCACGAAGGTGTTTTCTGGTGTCGCATCAGAGCTATTTGGGCTCGGCACAAATATCCGTGTGAAAAATCATATATCAATATGATTTTTTACATTACCTATCATTTCGTGGAGGTGAAGCCATGAGTCAGGACTTTGCAGAAGAAAAGAAAGAAATTATTACCAACGTTCAGGAAGTGAAAAAAGAAGAAGATTTTGAAAATCCGGATGAATTGTTTGCAGGTTTAAAGCTTGCGATATTAAAGTACCATCCGTCAGCCGATTTATCCATGGTTGAGAAGGCATA
Source organism: uncultured Lachnospira sp. (assembly GCA_946186125.1). GTDB lineage: Bacteria > Bacillota > Clostridia > Lachnospirales > Lachnospiraceae > UBA2821. The sequence continues at coordinate 31,818 of CAMHLZ010000013.1, forward strand.
CAAAGTGGCACGTGATGCACATAAAGACCAAAGAAGAAAGTCAGGAGAACCATATATTATACATCCTGTTTCAGTTGCTATTATTCTGGCAGAATTAGAGCTTGATAAGGAAACGATTGTTGCCGGACTTTTACACGATGTCGTAGAGGATACGGATTTGACGCTTGAAGATATAGAGCGCGAATTTAATCCGGAGATTGCACTTTTGGTAGACGGTGTTACCAAACTTACACAATTGAATTATTCAGCTGACAAGGTTGAACTGCAGGCCGAGAATTTAAGAAAGATGTTTTTAGCTATGGCAAAAGATATCCGTGTTATCATTATAAAGCTTGCTGACCGCCTGCATAATCTGCGTACATTGCAGTACATGAAACCTGAGAAGCAGCGTGAAAAAGCGAGAGAAACGATGGATATATATTCTCCTATCGCACAGAGACTCGGAATTTCAAAGATTAAGATAGAACTGGATGATTTATCACTCAGATATTTAAAGCCTGATGTGTATTTTGATCTTGTCAACCAGATTGAGCAAAAGAAGACTTCAAGAGATAAGTTCATACAGGACATAGTGGATGAAGTGAAAAAGCATATTGAGAATGCGGGAATAGAGGCGAAGATTGACGGACGGGTAAAGCATTTCTTTAGTATTTACAGAAAGATGGTCAACCAGGATAAGACACTTGACCAGATTTATGATTTATTTGCTGTCAGAATTATTGTAGACAGTGTCAAGGAGTGTTATGCGGCATTGGGCGTAATACATGAGATGTATAAGCCTATACCGGGCAGATTCAAAGATTATATAGCCATGCCAAAACCTAACATGTATCAGTCACTTCATACTACTTTAATAGGGCCAAGCGGTATGCCGTTTGAAGTGCAGATAAGGACTTATGAGATGCATAAGACATCCGAATACGGTATCGCAGCACATTGGAAGTATAAGGAAAATGCTGACGGAAAGAATACGGCAGATACCGAAGAAGCAAAGTTAAGCTGGCTCAGACAGATTCTTGAATGGCAGAGAGAGATGTCGGATAATAAAGAATTTATGAGTCTCCTAAAGAGTGATTTGAATTTGTATTCCAAGAATATATATTGTTTTACACCTACGGGAGATGTGCTTAATCTGCCAAACGGTTCAACACCGATTGATTTTGCATATGCAATTCATAGTGCTGTAGGAAATAAAATGGTCGGTGCGAGGGTCAATGGGAAAATGGTTCCTATTGATTATAAGATTAAAAATGGTGACAGAATTGAAGTAATAACATCACAGAATTCAAAAGGACCGAGCAGAGACTGGTTAAATATTGTGATGAGCACACAGGCTAAGAATAAAATTAACCAGTGGTTTAAGTCTGAATTAAAAGAAGACAATATTGCAAAGGGAAAAGAAATCGTAGAAAAGTATTGTAAGTCAAAAGCAATTATGCTCAGCGAATACACAAAGCCTGAGTATCTTGAAAAGGTGCTTGCAAAGTATGGTTTCAGAGACTGGAATTCAGTACTTGCGGCTATCGGCCACGGTGGATTAAAAGAAGGTCAGGTAATTAACAGGCTTATAGAAGAATATGAGAAAAAACGTAAGCATGAGGTTACTGATGAAGAGATACTTGAGGCCGTAAGCGAAGGTGGTATTAAAGCTAAGAAGACAAATGATAAGGGCGGTATCACTGTAAAAGGCATACATGATGTTGCAGTCAGATTCTCAAAATGCTGTAATCCTGTTCCGGGTGATGAAATCGTGGGATTTGTGACAAGGGGCAGAGGTGTGTCTATTCACAGAACGGATTGTATCAACATTTTGAATATGCCTGAGTTAGAGCGTACGAGGATTATTGAGGCTGAGTGGCAGCAGGGAGCCGAGGGCAGCAAAGACGAAAAATACATGGCTGAGATTAATATCTTTGCTAATAACCGTACGGGAATACTTGCAGACTTGTCAAAGATAATGACTGAGAGACAGATTGATGTCAGAAGCATGAATGTAAGAACGAGTAAACAGGGACTTGCGACTATCTCAATGTCCTTTGAGATTGGAAGCGTTCAGGAATTAAACAGACTTATTGACAAGATGAGAAATGTTGAAAGCATTATTGATATAAAGAGAACAACAGGTTAGAGTTTCATTGTAGTAAAGGAATGCAGAAATGAGTTATGTAGTAAAAAGAATGATGTTAGGTCCCGTGCAGACCAACACCTATATTGCGTATGATGATAAAATTGGAGAAGCAGTCATAGTAGATCCGGCTGCGTCAGCTGACAGAATAGCAGAAAAAATTACCGGTATGGGTGTAAAACCCGTGGCTGTTCTTCTAACACACGGACACTTTGATCACATTGGAGCCGTAGAAGAATTAAGAGATAAATATGGCATAAAAGTATATGCTTACGAAGATGAAAAAGAAATTCTCTGCTCCGACGCAAATCTGGCCATAATGATGGGTGAGAGAATATGTCTGGATGCAGATGAATATTTAAGAGATTTACAGGTACTTGAACTGGGCGGTGTTAAGTATAAGGTTTTTCATACGCCGGGACACACAAAAGGCAGCTGCTGTTATTACGTTGAAAATGAAAAAGTATTATTCAGCGGTGATACTATGTTTTGTCAGTCATACGGACGTACGGATTTCCCTACGGGAAGCTATGGTGTGTTGATGAGGTCAATACAGAGACTGCTTGAACTCTCAGATGACGTGACAGTATATCCGGGTCATAATGAAGATACTAAGATAGGCTATGAAAGGAAAATGTATGATTTTAATTGAGTATACAGGAGAGGAAGATTTTCTGTATGATATACAGGGAATTGTAAGATCATTTTTTCCGGGTATTGATATGACGCTGGAACATGACAGTTCTGCAGATATGGTGCTAAAGGTTGACATAAGTGAAAAAAAGGTTGCATTTGAATTAGATGGTGGAGAGCGTATAACCGGTAAGACTCAGAAAATTGACAGGTCAGACAGAAAAGATACAAAAAATATTTTAAAAAGAACTTTATATGATATATTAAAGGAATATACGGGAAAGACACTTCCATGGGGAACACTTTCAGGAATAAGACCTACAAAAATCACTACAGAACTATTAAAATTAGGAAAATCAATTGATGAGATACATGATTACATAGAAAAAGAATACTATCTTTCAGGAAAAAAGGCTGAATTAAGTATCAATATTTCAAAACAGGAGCTTAAGATATTGTCAGAGATTGATTATAAAAACGGATACAGTATATACATAGGGATTCCGTTTTGTCCAAGCAGATGTGCGTATTGCTCATTCACGTCATATCCGCTTAGTATTTATAAGAAAAAGACAGATGCGTATATTGAGACACTTTTAAAAGAGCTGGATTTTATTGCAGAAAGCTACAAAGATAAAAAGCTTAATACAATATACATTGGCGGTGGTACACCGACTACACTTGAGCCGTATCAGTCGGACAGACTGTTAACACATATTGAAAACATTTTTGATTTTTCACAGATGAAGGAATTTACTGTAGAGGCAGGAAGACCTGACAGCATTACAAAGGAAAAACTTGAAGTTATAAGAAGTCATCCGGTCACAAGAATATCGGTCAATCCACAGACAATGAGTGACAAGACTTTGCAGGTAATCGGGAGAAAGCATACTACGGACCAGTTTTACGAGGCATTTGAAACTGCAAGAGACTGTGGCTTTGATAATATTAATGTTGATTTAATAGTCGGATTGCCGGGAGAAGGACCTGATGAGATAAAAAACACTATGGAAAAAATAAGTGCTATTTCGCCTGAAAGTGTAACCGTGCACTCATTAGCAATTAAGAGAGCTGCCAGATTAAATACTTCAAAGTCTGATTTTTTGGAGTATTCGAGTGTGAACAGCGAAGAGATAATGGAATTAACTGCCCAATACACCAAAAATATGGGCATGTTGCCGTATTATCTTTACAGGCAGAAGAATATGACCGGCAACTTAGAAAATGTTGGATATGCAAAGCCTGGAAAAGAGGGAATATATAATATCCTTATAATGGAAGAAAAACAGAGTATAATAGGAGCGGGGGCAGGAGCAGCAACAAAGATGGTATTTCCGGAAGAAAAAGACGGAAGAAGAATACAAAGAATAGAGAATGTAAAAGATGTTGACTGTTATATAGACAGAATTGATGAAATGATAGGCAGAAAAAGGAATTTTATTGATGAGTTTGGATGTTTCTGAGATGGAGGATTATATGGTGAAAGATGCAGAATATGAAGCCGGATTGAATAAGACTCTGAATGAAATTATAGCACACAGTATACGTGTAAGTAACCTTGCATATAACCTTGCAAAAGAATTAGAACTTACGGAAGAACAGTGTTATGATATGGCTAATGCGGGGGCACTCCATGATATTGGTAAGATAAAGCTTATGCAATATATGTACCAGGACAGTGAAATAAATTACACCTTAAAAAAGATGTATTACATGAGGATGCATTCCGGACTGGGTTATGATATACTATGTGGCAGGGGATATTCGGAATTTGTATTAGAATCTGTCCTTCATCATCATGAAAACTATGATGGATCCGGATATCCGGATAATCTCAGGGGAGAGGACATTCCTATTGGTGCAAGAATTTTAAGAATAAGTGACGTATACTCCGCACTTACATCCGACAGAGTATATCGTGATGCACTTGACACGGAAAGTGCAATAAAGGTGATGATTGGTGAGATAAAAAACTTCGACATGAAAATTTTTCTGGCGTTTCAGAGAGTTATTCATGAAGTAAATATAGATGATGGAAAGAGAAAGGAAGAATTAGGAAAATGGCTGAATCAATGAAAGGGCTGAAAAGAAGTCACAGATGTACAGAGGTATCAAATAAAAATGTAGGAGACACAGTTACGGTTATGGGCTGGGTTCAGAAAAGACGTAACCTTGGAAGTCTTATTTTTGTGGATTTAAGAGACCGCTCAGGAATATTACAGATTGTATTTGATGAGAAAGATATAGGAGCAGACGGATTTGCAAAAGCAGAGACTATAAGAAATGAATTTGTTCTTGCTATTGTCGGTAAAGTTGAAAAACGTGGAGGTGCCGTTAATGAGAATTTAAAGACAGGTGATATTGAGATAAGAGCCAATTCACTCAGAATCTTATCTGAAAGTCAGACACCACCGTTCCCAGTGGAGGATAGTGAGAGTATACGAGATGAAGTAAGATTAAAATACCGTTATCTGGATTTGAGAAGACCGAGACTTCAGAAAAATCTCAAATTAAGAAGTGATGTGACAACACTTGTCCGCTCGTTTATGGCTGAAGAAGGATTTATAGAAATTGAAACACCTATGCTAACAAAGAGCACGCCTGAGGGTGCGAGAGATTATCTTGTACCAAGTCGTGTTCATCCGGGTAATTTCTATGCGTTGCCACAGTCACCGCAGATATTTAAGCAGTTATTAATGTGTTCAGGTTTTGACAGATATCTTCAGATAACAAAATGTTTCAGGGATGAAGATTTACGTGCTGACAGGCAGCCGGAGTTTACCCAGATAGATATGGAATTATCATTTGTCGATGAGGATGATGTAATTAATGTTAATGAGAGATTATTAAAACATTTATGGAAAAAAGTATTAGGTGTGGATATTCAGACACCATTTAAGAGATTGACATGGCAGGAAGCAATGGACCGCTATGGTTCAGATAAGCCTGATACCAGATTTGGAATGGAATTAAAAGATGTTTCAGATATTGTAAAAGGCTGCGGCTTTGGTGTGTTTACGGGTGCACTTGAAAATGGCGGTTCTGTAAGAGCGATTAACGCAAACGGACAGGGTTCAATGCCTAGAAAGAAGATTGATGCATTAGTTGATTTTGCAAAAGGATACGGTGCAAAAGGACTTGCTTATGTTGCAATAAATGAAGACGGTACATTAAAATCTTCATTTGCAAAATTCATGACAGATGATGAGATGAACAGTCTTGTAGAGAGACTTGAAGGAAAGCCGGGCGATTTGCTATTTTTTGCAGCAGATAAGAATAAGATTGTATATGAAGTGCTTGGCGCATTAAGAATTGAAATTGCAAAGAATCTTGGTCTGCTTGATAAAGATACATACAATTTCCTTTGGATTACAGAATTTCCGCTTCTTGAATATTCTGAAGAAGAGAACAGATATGTTGCGATGCATCATCCGTTTACAATGCCTATGGAAGAAGACATTGAGCTTCTTGAGACTGATCCGGGAAAGGCCAGGGCAAAGGCATACGATATCGTATTAAACGGAACAGAGCTTGGCGGAGGAAGCGTAAGAATCCATCAGGCGGATATTCAGGAGAAAATGTTTGATGTAATAGGACTTGAAAAAGAAGTTGCAGAGGAAAGATTCGGATTCCTTCTTACGGCATTTAAGTATGGTGTACCGCCTCATGCAGGACTTGCATATGGACTTGACCGTCTTGTAATGCATATGGTAAAAGAAGATAATATAAGAGATGTTATTGCCTTCCCTAAGGTAAAAGATGCTTCATGTCTTATGTCAGAGGCACCAAATGTAGTAGATGAAAAACAGCTTGAGGAGCTCTGCATTAAATCACTCGCCGGAGATGAGTCATGAATCTGTACGAAAACGCACAGAACACTGAAAAGCTGATACTTGTTGGGGTATGTCTTACGGGACGGAACGGTTCAGTCAGGAAAAATGAAGCTGAAGTTGAAGAATCATTAGATGAACTGGCTGACCTTATAGAGACTGCCGGAGGAGAGACTGTCGCAAAAATCTATCAGGCAAGAGAATCCATACATCCGGGAACATATATCGGAAAAGGAAAGATAGATGAGATACGTGAACTCATTGAGCATACGGAGGCTACGGGCGTTGTATGTGATGATGAATTATCACCGGCTCAGCTGTCAAACCTTGAACATGAATTAGACATTAAGGTTATGGACAGGACACTTATTATTCTTGATATATTTGCCGGCAGGGCAGTGACAAGGGAAGGAAAGATACAGGTTGAGCTTGCACAGTTAAGATACAGGGCTACAAGACTTGTGGGATTGAGAAACTCTTTGTCGAGACTCGGTGGAGGAATCGGAACGAGAGGTCCCGGTGAAAAGAAACTTGAGATGGACAGGCGTTTAATCAGGGAAAGAATTTCTATTCTCAAAAATGAAGTTGAGAGCATGAAAAAGCAACGTGATGTTGCCAGAAAAAACAGAGAGAAAGCCCCTGTAACTGTAGTAGCCATAGTAGGATATACCAATGCCGGCAAGTCTACGTTTTTAAATAAACTTACGGGAGCAGGCGTGCTTGAAGAAGATAAACTCTTCGCAACGCTTGATCCTACTACCAGAAATTACCGTTTAGAAAGCGGTCAGGAGATACTTCTTACGGATACGGTTGGATTTATACGTAAACTTCCACATCATTTGATTGATGCGTTCAGAAGTACCCTTGAAGAAGCAAAATATGCTGATATAATATTGCATGTAGTCGACAGCTCAAATTCGCAGATGGAAAAGCATATTAAGACAGTTTATGAAACACTCGATAATCTTGAAGTTGGAGATAAGCCGGTAATAACTGTATTTAATAAGCAGGATAAATCTACTGAACCGGCAGAAATGTTAAGAGATGAACGTGCGGATTATGTTATAAAAGCATCTGTAAAAACTGGAATGGGAATTGATGAAATCCTAGGTGCAGTTGAAGAAATCATAAGAAACAAAAAGCGTTATATGACAAAGCTTTATTCTTATGAAGAAGCGGGTAAGATTCAGCAAATCCGGAAATATGGCGAATTATTAACAGAAGAATATAGAGAAGACGGAATTTATGTCGAAGCATATGTTCCGGTTGAGTTGTCAGAATAGGAGAAAAATATGAGTTATGCAGATAAAGTATTTGTAAGCATGTGTGAGGACATACTGGAAAATGGAGTAAGCACAGAAGGCGAAAAAGTCAGACCTAAATGGGAAGACGGCTCATTCGCATATACCATAAAAAAATTTGGTGTGGTAAACAGATATGATTTGTCGAAAGAATTTCCTGCCATGACACTCAGAAGAACTGCAATTAAAAGCTGTACGGATGAAATATTATGGATATGGCAGAAAAAATCAAATAATATAAATGAACTTAACAGTCATATATGGGATTCGTGGGCTGATGAAAACGGTTCAATAGGAAAAGCCTATGGATATCAGCTTGGTGTGAAACATGAGTATAAAGAAGGACTTATGGATCAGGTTGACAGAGTACTGTTTGATTTGAAAAACAACCCATACAGCAGGAGAATCATGACTAATCTGTATGTACATCAGGATCTGCATGAGATGAATCTCTATCCGTGTGCTTACAGCATGACATTTAACGTTACGGGTGACAGATTAAACGCAATATTGAACCAGAGGTCGCAGGATATTTTAACTGCCAATAACTGGAATGTTGTACAGTATGCAGTGCTTGTGCATATGATAGCGCAGGTGAGCGGACTTAAAGCAGGTGAACTCGTACATGTCATTGCGGATGCGCATATTTATGACAGACATATTCCACTTGTAAAGGAACTTATCAGCAGAGAACAATACGAAGCACCAAAATTCTGGATTAATCCGGAGATTAAAAACTTCTATGATTTCACGGTCGATGACATAAGATTAGACAACTATGTAACAGGACCACAGATTAAAAATATACCGGTAGCAGTATAAATATAACCCTCATATGCATATATTATAAAAAAATGCATATGAGGTTTTTTATGGATCAGAGTATTATACAAAATGGAAGTTTACAGATAAATGTTACCGGAGGAGATAACAGGCCGGTAGAAAACGCAGATATAGAAGTATCTTATACCGGCGAATCAGGAGACGTGATTTTACAGGAAAAAACTAATACATCGGGCAGGGTTCTTGTTGAAGATCTGGTTGCTCCTTCGATTAAACTTAGCCTTGATGAGAGTAATATTCTTCAGCCCTATGCTGAATACACTATAAAAGTATCGGCAGAGGGATTTCAGACGATTGACATATCAGGCATTCAGGTGTTTGAAGATACATTGTCCATACAAAATGTGAAACTTGTAACTACAGAATATGGAAATCAGGGAAGCAGTATTGTTATTCCACCACACACGCTATACGGAGATTTTCCGGAAAAAATTCCGGAAAGTGAAATAAAACCTGTAAACGAGACAGGAGAAATTGTTCTTAGCAGAGTAGTGATACCGGAATATATCGTAGTACATGACGGTGCTCCGTCAGATACGACTGCAAAAAACTATTACGTTAATTACAGAGATTATATTAAAAATGTTGCGTCAAGTGAAATCTATGCAACATGGCCGCGTGAAACCATTATTGCAAATGTACTTGCAATAATGTCATTTACATTAAACAGGGTTTATACGGAATGGTATCGTAATAAGGGATATGAATTTACGATTACATCTTCGACCGCATTTGACCATAAATGGGTTTATGGCAGAAATATTTTTTCATCCATTTCAAATATTGTTGATGATATTTTTAATCAATATTTATCAAGACCGAACGTTAAGCAGCCGATTCTTACGCAGTACTGTGACGGAAAAAGAGTGACCTGTGACGGCTGGATGAGTCAGTGGGGGTCAAAATATCTGGGAGATAACGGATACTCAGCGATTGATATCCTTAGAAATTACTACGGCAGCAGTATTTATATAAATAGTGCCGAACAGATATCGGGTGTTCCGTCTTCGTGGCCGGGATATAATCTTGATATAGGAAACAGTGGACAGAAGGTAAGACAGCTTCAGCAGCAGTTAAACAGTATTGCGGGTGTTTACACTTCTATTCCTAAAATAATAACGGACGGAATATATGGAGAAGAGACAAAACGTGCAGTCAGAGCATTTCAGAGGGAATTCGGGTTGCCTGCCACGGGAGTCACGGATTTTAGAACATGGTATAAAATCTCACAGATATATGTAGGCATATCGAGGATAGCAGAAAATATGTGATAAATCTGTGATTTTTATTGCATAATAAAAAGAGATATGATACAATCGCACCATTAAGCTAAAAGGGGTGTGATGCATATGAATGTAATATGTTATGTTTTAGGGTTATAAAATATGATATATTTGGAGGAAAACATGAGAAAATTAATATCGAAAAACAACTTCGTGACAGTATTTATCGTACTGGCAATCGTACTTACGATTATGAGTTTTACAAAAGCGGAGGCATCTGATTTAGGATACGGAACTCTGAATCAGGAAGGAACGGTTACATGGAGACTTAATAACGACGGAGTACTTACCGTGGAAGGTAGTGGGACTGCGGATAGTTATAAGTCATCGAATCAGGTGCCTTGGGATACATTAAGAGATAAGATAGTAAAAGTACAAATTAATAATAATGTTACAGGGGTCAGAAATATTTCTTACTGGTTTTCGGGATGCGAGAATCTAATCTATATAAATCAACTTCCTGAAAATACGACCTATATGAGATACACATTTGAAAATTGCAAATCTTTAGAATCTATACCGGTTATTCCAATGAAAGTAAAGACACTTTTAAACTGCTTTAAGGGCTGTACCGCATTAAAAGAATTTCCTGAGTTTGATGTATGTATGGTAGAAAACTGGTCATATGCATTCAAAGGGTGCACGGGATTAGAATATGCGGGTTTAATACTTTCATATCCTGTTACTTCTGTCAAAGGGATTTTCCAGAATTGTAAAAATCTTGATGCATTAATTATCTTTAATGATACACAATGTCTTACACAGGAGAATTGTGCGAAAGCATTCTTAAATGCCGGCAGCGGTTGTGAGAAAAGAATCAGGATCATATCTGCATATATGAGTATCGATAAAGTGAAAAGTCTTCTGAATGCATCATATGATACTGTGGATTATTGTGGAGAGGTAAAAAATCATTATCACTATAAAATAAATGCAGGAAAAAAATGTTCATATGCATATATCGATGAGACTAAAACTTTGTATATAGCGGGTAATGGAAATGTCGATATATCGGGAGTGATACCTGATTTGAAAGAATATGGGAACGGAATTAAGCATGTTGTTTTTTGCAACGGTATAAAAAATATCAGTAAAGGTACTTTGAAAAATTTAAAAGCTTTAATAGATGTATCGCTTTCCGTATTACTTGAATCTATTCCTGATGAGATGTTTTCCGGATGTGAGATGCTTGAAAGTATCATACTTCCGTCCGGATTGAAAAGGATAGGAGAGCATGCTTTTGATGGTTGTGTGCACTTAGAAAAACTATATATTCCTGATGGAATAGAAGAAATAAGCCCTACGGCGTTTGCAAATCTAAATGATACATTATGTCTGGAATTTTCTAACAATAATCAGATAGCATTGGCGTCAGCCAAAGAAAATAACTATCGCTACAGGATACCTGAAAAACTAACAATTGAATATACTGGAAATGTTACTGAAGGCTGTATGCTTGACAGGGAAAAATTTACCGCGATAAAGCTTGTGTATAGTGACGGTGATACGGTAGATATTCCTTTTGAAGAAATATCAGTGGAAGATTATGTTATTATGGCCGGTGATAACACGCTTCATGCTTCATATGGTGATTTTTTGGCAGAATTTAAAGTAACCGGTGTTGAAAAAAGCGTGATACGAATAGAAGTAAACTATGACAGTAATTTAGATGAGGCGGTTGAAGGCGGAAGAATTTCATCAGATGCGTTAAGTGTGCTGGCAGAATATAACAATGGAAAGAAAGAATATTTAAAATATGGGGGAATAACCGGAGAATCGGCACATCCTGCTGCCGGTTATTACACCGTAGATGATTATAAATTGGCATATTCGCCGACCGGAGAAGAAAATCATGTAACTGTAAGAGTTGCAATTACATCATCGTCAGATATTTCAAAAACGGCAGTTATAAATGTGACGGCAGCTAAAAAAAGTGTGACAGGAATATCTGCATATTACGCCGGAGCTGATATTACTGAGGGAATGGGTATTAATCCGGAAAATATTATTGCGTATGCGAATTTCAATAATAACACAAAAGAACGTATATTGTTTAATGGAATTTATAATACATACAATCCGGATGATAAAAATGACTATAAAATTGTTGATCCGGCTGTAGATGTAAATGATACATATCCCGTATCACCAGAATATTCTTATTCAATTGATTCTTACGTAATTTCAAATCAGAATAACCTTATAACTATCTGGTGTGGCGACAAATCGGCTACATTTATTGTCAGAGGCAGGAATAAACTTCCTGTAGGAATTGAGGCTGAATATGCAGCTGAGGGAATTGAAGACGGTACAGTCGATAAGCAATACGTAAAAGTATATATAAAGTATGATAATGATGACAGGGAAGAACTTGAGAAAAAAGATAACATTTCCGTAAACGAAGATATATTAATTATTGGAGATAATCATGTATGTGTGAGTTATATCGAACCATATACACGAAATATTTATAAATGTAATATGTACGTGTCTGCCCGTGAAAAAAGGCCTGTAGAGGTGGTAAAAGCATTGCCCGCACATGGAATGGTTGTTGAGGGTGAATGGATTAATGAAACCGAGTTTAATATATCTGTACGTTATGATAACGGCCGGATATACGACAGTATAACAAAACTTAATATACCGGGGTGTTATGAAAATGGTGAAAATATTTTACATGCAACATATATGAATCTTGACTTTGATATTAAGGTTACGGCCGAAAAATTTATTCCGGAACTTAAGGATTCAAAAGGAGATACTCCGCCGTCAGTCATTGAAAAAAACAGTAATATTAAATTGTGGATAACGGGAAATTCAGAATTATCATTGAGGGATAAAAAAATATTTTGGTATAGCAGCAATCCTGATGTTATATCTGTGTCAGATACGGGAATGCTTACTGCAAACGGATACGGAACTGCAGTAATAACAGCGGTAATTAACGGTGTGGAAGTAAAGTATGAAATAGAGGTAAAAATGCCGGAAATAAAATCCGTGTATGCTGAATATGAAGGTGAAGTACTAGAAGGTACTGAAATCTTAAAAGACAATATTACAGTATTTCTGGTGCTGGAAAATGATGATACCGTTGTATTGCAGGATTTATCTAATGTTTCATTAGAAAAGGATTATATCATAAAAGAAGGAACCAATGAAATAAAATTGTACTATACAGAACCGGACTCTTTGAAAAAATATGAATGTATGATGAATGTCAGCGGAAGAAAAAAAACGCCCGTTGCAATAGAAAGCATTCGACCTGTAACAGAAAAAATAATACAGGGAGAACCTCTTAATTCAATAGAATTTAAAACTTCTGTACAATTTGATAATGAAACAACCGAAAATGTTATAGTACGTTATGAAGGTGATGGAGATGTGGTATATGGATTAAACGTGATTGAGTTGTCATACTTTGGAGTGAAAACAACAGCAAGGTTTGAAGCAGAACGTTTTGAACCGTCAATAATACTTGATGATGGAAATGCAGTGCCTGAGAAAGTAAAAAAAGGTGCAATATTGACGTTAAAAGTAAAGGGCAACAGCGAAAAGGCATTGGAACACAAACAGATATTGTGGAGAAGCAGTGACGAAAATGTTATGAATGTGGATAAAGATGGTGTTGTCACGGCAAAAAGTCCGGGGCATTCAGATATAACTGCCATAGTAAATGATGAATGTGTGAAGGTAACCATATATGTTGATGAAGAGTGTAGTATAACAGCGATTACTTTAAATAAATCAGCCGCTTACATGGTTATAGGCAGTAAAATGCGTTTGAAATATACAATTTCCGGAGACTATGATGCGTCTAAGCTTAAATGGATCAGTGGAAAACCTGCGATAGCGGCAGTAAGCAAAAACGGACTTGTTAACGCTAAAAGAGTCGGTAATACCACGATAAAGCTAAAGGCATCAAACGGAGTATATGTAAAATGTAAAATATATGTACGAAAAAGTGCAGACCGGATTATTTTGAATAAAAAGATTATCAAAGGAAAAAAAGGTCAAAGCTTCAGGCTTAAGTACAAACTCCCGGATAATTCATATGTTAAGAGCGTAAAGTGGTTTTCGCTAAATAAAAAAATAGCCACCGTGTCATCAAAAGGCGTAGTGCATTTGAAGAAAAAAGGTGTTACGTATGTGAAGGTGAAAGCAGCAAATGGGGTTGTTGCGGCTTGCAAAATAAAGGTTTTATCAAAATAATAAAAAATTTTTCTTAAGTTTGCAGAAATTAACAATCAATGTTATAATGGGTAATGTACGGACTTTTATAATTTAAGCCCGGCTTATATAAAATCTATAAGAAAGGCATGATGATAATGCAGGAAAAGAAGTTTTTGTTGCCGATGGCAATGTCAGCGATAGTTATAGCTGCTGTTATATGTTCTACGAATGTAAGAGCCAGTAATATCCAGGAGTGGCAAAGTAAAAAACAGGAAAACGAATCAAATCAGGCATCTGCTGAGTCACAGGCTGTGGAACTCGAGTCATCTAAAGAAAATTTAGAAAATCTTGTTGAAGAGTTTAATTCCGAATTGGAATCGCTTGGAAACGATCTGAATGAAATTGAGACAAAGATTACAAATAAGAAAAAAGAGATAAAGAAGTGTAAAAAAGAGATAGAATCTGCTGAGGCAGACAAGGAAGAACAGTATGAATCCATGAAAGAAAGAATACAGTTCCTTTTTGAAGCCGGAGATACAAGTTACCTTGAGATGTTTTTAAACAGCAAATCATTAGTTGAGAGTCTTAATAAGGCTGAATACTTTAACAAATTATACGAATATGACAGGGAAATGTTTGATAAGTATGAAAAGACTCTTGAAGATATAGAGAATAAAAATACACTCCTTCAACAGGAACGTGGAGAACTTGATTTATTAAAACAGGAAAATGAAGATAAGCAGAATGAATTGTCGAATACAATAAACCTTACGGGTGTAGAGATTCAGAAGTATGCAGACCGTATAGCAGAAGTTGAAGCTAAAGCTGCTGAATATGAGAAAAATGCGTCATATGCAGAAGCACAGATAAAAGAACTTGAGGAAGAGTCAAGGCGGGCAGAGGAAGAAAGACTCCGTATATTGATGGAGCGTGCGAACGTCAGCGGAGAAAAGGTGTTTGATTATACGCCAAGTGATCTTGAACTGTTAGCGACGCTGATTCAGGCAGAAGCAGAAGATCAGCCTTATGAAGGTAAACTTGCCGTTGGTTCGGTAGTTATTAACAGAATCAGAAGTTCATATTATCCTAATAACATGATGGGAGTGTTATACCAGCCATATCAGTTTACTCCGGTAACGGTTAATAACAGATTTGCAATGATTCTTGCGAGAGGAGCAAATGAAGAATGTTATCGTGCGGCACAGGAAGTCCTTGACGGACACATTGTTGGTAACTGGCTGTATTTTAGAATGAATGACGGGTCCAGAACAGGCCTTGTAATAGGAGATCATGTATTTTATTAGAGAAGAGTTTAAATAATTAAAAAAAGAGGTTGAAATGAACTTTGTAATAAGGTATAATCTATACAATTTGAGTTAAAATAGACAGAACAATAAAGAGAAAGGATAAAACAAAGATGAAAGCTTTTCTAATACTGGAAGATGGTACTGTTTTTACCGGTGTTTCAATCGGTTCTACAAAGGAAGTAGTAAGTGAGATTGTATTTAATACATCGATGACAGGATATTTAGAGGTACTTACTGATCCTTCTTATGCCGGTCAGGCAGTTGTTATGACATATCCGCTGATAGGTAATTATGGAATATGTCATGAAGATATGGAGTCATTAAAACCTTGGCCTGACGGATATATCGTAAGGGAATTATCAAGAATTCCAAGCAATTTCAGATGCAACGAATCAATACAGGATTTCCTGAAAAAACATGATATACCGGGAATTGCAGGTATTGATACGAGAGCACTTACAAAGATTCTCAGGGAAAAAGGTACAATGAATGGTATGATTACCACAAATGAGAATTATAATATTGAAGAAGTAAAAGGAAAGCTGAAAGAATATTCACCAAGAGAAGTAGTAAAGAAAGTTACATGTTCAGAAAAATCTGAGCTAAAAGGTGACGGATTTAAGGTTGCGTTGATGGATTTTGGTGCAAAGAAGAACATAGCAAAATCTTTAAATGAAAGAGGATGCAATGTTACGATTTATCCTGCATTTACACCTGCAGAAGAGATTATTGCATCAAATCCTGATGGAATTATGTTGTCTAACGGACCGGGTGATCCTAAGGAATGTGTAACCATTATTGAAGAGTTGAAGAAATTATATAATACGGATATACCTATATTTGCAATCTGTCTCGGACATCAGCTTATGGCACTGGCAAATGGTGCGGATACACATAAGATGAAGTATGGACACAGAGGAGCAAATCATCCGGTTAAGGATTTGAAGACAGGTAAGGTATATATATCTTCCCAGAATCATGGATATGTTGTTGATAGTGATACTATCAGTCCTGATGTGGCAGAAGTTGGATTTGTGAATGTAAATGATAAGACAGTTGAAGGTTTGAGATATAAGAATAAAGAAATCTTTACCGTTCAGTTCCATCCGGAAGCATGTCCGGGTCCACAGGATTCAAGTTTGTTATTTGATGAATTTATAGATATGATGAGGAGGAAGAAGAATGCCTAAGAATCCGAATATTAAAAAAGTACTTGTAATTGGCTCAGGTCCTATCGTAATTGGACAGGCAGCAGAGTTTGACTATGCGGGAACACAGGCCTGCCGTTCATTAAAAGAAGAAGGAATAGAGGTTGTATTGGTAAACTCTAATCCGGCTACTATTATGACGGATAAGGATATTGCGGATAAGGTATATATCGAACCTCTTACAATTAAGATACTTGAAAAGATTATTTTAGAAGAAAAACCAGACAGCGTGTTACCTACACTTGGAGGACAGGCCGGACTTAATCTTGGAATGGAATTAGAAGAGTCAGGATTTCTTGCAGAACATAATGTTAAACTTTTAGGTACTACAGCAGAGACTATCAGAAATGCAGAAGGACGTCAGGAATTCAAAGATTTGATGGAAAGAATCGGCGAGCCTTGTGCAGCTTCACATGTAGTTGAGAATGTAGAAGATGGTATAGAATTTACAAATAAAATCGGTTATCCGGTTGTATTAAGACCTGCTTATACACTTGGCGGAAGCGGTGGCGGTATCGCTCATAACCAGATGGAATTAGTAGATATCCTTACAAATGGTCTGAGACTCAGCCGTGTCGGACAGGTTCTTGTAGAGAGATGTATAGCAGGATGGAAAGAGATAGAGTACGAAGTAATGCGTGACAGTGCAGGAAACTGTATTACCGTATGTAATATGGAGAATATAGATCCTGTAGGTGTTCACACCGGTGACAGTATCGTTGTTGCACCTTCACAGACATTAGGTGATAAAGAATATCAGATGCTTCGTACATCTGCTTTAAAGATTATTGATGAACTTGGAATTACGGGTGGCTGTAACGTACAGTATGCATTACATCCGGAATCATTCGAATATTGTGTTATCGAAGTAAATCCCCGTGTCAGCCGTTCGTCAGCTCTTGCATCAAAGGCTACAGGATATCCTATAGCAAAAGTTGCAGCAAAGATTGCACTCGGATACACACTTGATGAGATTAAGAACGCCATCACAGGAAAGACATATGCAAGTTTTGAACCTGCACTCGATTACTGTGTTGTAAAGATACCAAGACTTCCGTTTGATAAGTTTATCATGGCTAAGCGTACACTTACTACACAGATGAAGGCTACCGGAGAAGTTATGAGTATCTGTCAGAACTTTGAGGGAGCATTGATGAAAGCTATACGTTCACTCGAGCAGCATGTTGAGTGCCTTATGGATTACGATTTTACGGGGCTTAACGATGATGAGCTTTTAGAGCAGCTTGAAGTAGTGGATGACAGAAGAATATGGTGTATAGCAGAAGCACTCAGACGTGGAGTATCTTATGATATTATCCATGAAAAAACTTTGATAGATAAATGGTTTATAGATAAGCTTGCTATTATAGTTGAGATGGAAAAAACTCTTAAGGAAGAGCCGCTTACAAAAGAACTCTTAGCAGAAGCAAAGAGAATTGAATTCCCTGATACAGTTATTGGAAAACTTACAGGAAAGACAGAAAAAGAGATCCATGATTTAAGAATGGAATATGGTATAGTAGCTGCATTTAAGATGGTTGATACATGTGCTGCAGAATTTGAAGCGAGCACGCCATACTATTATTCATGCTTTGGCAGTGAGAATGAAGTGGTTGAGACAAAGCCGGAGAAGAAAGTCCTTGTACTTGGTTCGGGGCCTATCAGAATCGGTCAGGGTATCGAGTTTGACTTCTGTTCTGTTCACAGTACATGGGCATTCAGGGAAGAAGGATATGAGACTATTATTGTAAATAATAACCCTGAGACAGTAAGTACTGACTTTGATATAGCA
Source organism: uncultured Lachnospira sp. (assembly GCA_946186125.1). GTDB lineage: Bacteria > Bacillota > Clostridia > Lachnospirales > Lachnospiraceae > UBA2821. The sequence continues at coordinate 50,310 of CAMHLZ010000013.1, forward strand.
GATAAGCTGTATTTTGAGCCACTGACACCGGAAGATGTTCAGAATATTGTTGATATAGAAAAACCAGATGGAGCAGTAGTACAGTTTGGCGGACAGACAGCCATCAAATTAACAGAGAGCCTTATGAAGATGGGAGTTCCAATTCTTGGAACAAAAGCAGAGGACGTAGATGCTGCCGAAGACAGAGAGCTTTTTGATGAGATTCTTGAACAGTGTGAGATTCCAAGACCGGCAGGTCATACTGTATTTACGGTAGAGGAAGCGAAGAAAGCTGCAAATGAATTAGGTTATCCGGTTCTTGTAAGACCGTCATACGTTCTTGGCGGACAGGGCATGCAGATAGCTACGGATGACACAGAGATAGAAGAATTCATGAATATCATTAACCGTATTGCACAGGATCATCCGATTTTGGTTGATAAATATCTCGTAGGAAAAGAGATAGAGGTAGATGCGGTATGTGATGGTGAAAATATTTTGATACCTGGTATCATGGAACATATCGAGAGAGCCGGTGTTCATTCAGGAGACAGTATTTCAGTATATCCTGCACAGTCACTTGATGATAAAGTCATTGATGTTATAGAAGAGTATACTCAGAGACTTGCACGTTCACTTCATGTAAAAGGTATGATAAATATTCAGTTTATCGTATGTAATGGAGAGGTATACGTTATAGAGGTAAATCCTCGTTCAAGCCGTACAGTGCCTTATATTAGCAAGGTAACGGGAATACCTATCGTAAAACTTGCTACAAAGGTTATAATTGGTCACAAGATAGAAGAACTTGGTTACAAACCGGGACTTCAGGCAAAGGCTGATTATGTAGCGATTAAGATGCCTGTATTCTCATTTGAGAAGATTCGTGGAGCAGACACCTGCTTAGGACCTGAGATGAAGTCTACAGGAGAATGTCTTGGTATAGCGAAGACGTTTGATGAAGCGTTATATAAAGCATTCTTAGGCTCGGGAGTAAACCTTCCAAAGCATAAGAAGATGATTATTACCGTAAATGATGCAGATAAGCATGAAGCGATATCTATCGGAAAGAGATTTGAGAAACTTGGATATGAGATATATGCAACCAGAAGTACTGCACGTGTTCTCAACGAGAATGGCGTACACGCTATCAAGGTTAACAAGTTATCACAGGAAGCTCCTACAGTTATCGACCTTATCTTAGAGCATAAGATTGATATCGTAGTTGACACACCAACACAGGGGAGAGATAAGTCAAGGGACGGATTCCTTATCAGAAGAATGTCTATCGAGACTGGAGTTAACTGTTTCACAGCACTTGATACTGTAAATGCATTGCTGACAAGCTTGGAAAGTAACGTTAAGGATAATCTCTCAATCGTTGATATAGCGACAGTAAAGACAAGATCATAAGAATATAAAAATATGAAAGTTACACATTATTAGTTTAATGTGTAACTTTTTTTGTTAAAATATGTTGACTGTAAAAAGAAAGTTCAGGTATTAAATAGAGTAGCTTTTGAAAATGAATCACTCCATAAGATGGTTGTATACGATACGGTAAAAGATGAGATATCGAATATAGATATGAATTTAAATGAAATTGTGAATATATACGAGCTGGAGCCGGATGTTGACAGTGTTTGTATGGATGAAAATGTTATATTAGCATCTGATGGAATGGGAAAGGTATTTAAATTTGAGCAAAGCTAAGAATAAAAAAAGAATAACCGTCTGTGACAGATTTTATACCGTTCGTTCCTAAAATATTGACTTAGAATTGTGCCTTTTGTATAATTTTTATTATAAAAAACTAAGAAAGGAGAAAATGTCGCATGAAGAAGCTTAATGTTCGGTTCGAACTTGATGAAGAACTTAGTGACATAGAAATTATCGTCAGGGCAGGGGAGAAAAGTGAACAGGTAAAAGCCATAATAGAAAGTTTCGTTCACGGTGAATCCGATGAATTAACTCTTTTTGATCAAAACGGTAAGGCCTGCGTTGTTGAGCAAAAAGATGTTGTTTTTTTGACGGCTGACGGTAAGCAGGTTAAAGTTGTTACTAAAAGCGATGAGTATTATGCAAAAAAATCACTTCAGAGTATGGAAAAGTTATTGAGACGGGATTTTTTGAGGGTTTCCAGATTTGAGATAATAAATTTGAAGATGGTTTCAAAATTTGATTTTACAATCGGCGGTACTCTTTGCATTGAATTCAAGAATGGAATGAAAACATGGGCTTCGAGACGGTATATCCCGATTATTAGAGAAAGACTTTCCGAAGAGGAGGGGTACTTATGCTGATAAGAAATATAAAACGAGCAGGAATCGGGTTTTTATTAGGTATGGTTATGTGTAGTGCTATATCACTTATGATGATGGGACCTGCACCGCAATTATTTATACCGGTTTCAAACGAATTAGTTGAAAAGTGCGGTTCATTAGGTACAGCGCTACTGGTTCAATTGATAGCTTCTGGAATATATGGCTCTATCTGCTTTGTGAGCATGGCATTTTATGAAATAGAAAGCTGGTCTCTTGCAAGGGCTTCAGCAAGCCATTGCCTTACGATAGTATTATGCTATATTCCGATTGGACTGATGCTTGATTGGGCGAGTAAACCTGTCGAATTTTTAATAATTGTAGGAATCCAGATAATTTCATACTTCATAGTATGGCTTATCATTTATCTGATATATAATAAGCAGGTTAATGATTTGAACGAAATGATAAAGAAGTCACAAAAGTGATTTTGACAAAGGAGGAATCGTTATGTTGAAAAAGATAATGGAACTTTGCTACTATAGAGGAGCTGCCTGTTACAGGAATACGGCAGGATGCATTTAAAAATAGTGAAAGTCTTGTGGAGGTAAGTTTTCCAGATTCACTTACCACAATAGGCAGTTATGCATTTTACTATTTCAAATGTTATATATAGTATTCTTGGAATACAGTCTTTTAATGCAGATGATTCAAAACATGTAACAGTAGACAAAAAAATGGGTATTGTAACACTTGAGCAGGATTTGTATTTTGGTAATAACCAGCCGCCGAAAAACGGAGAATCGGTATTTATTGCCGTTCAAACTGAAGGCAGACATGTTCCGGGCAACTCGGGTGAAGGTTCAGAACTTAGTTCATTCAAAAGACTTGTTGTTGGTGAGTCCTACACGGATGAAGAGACCCAAACAACAATATCTCCAAAGATTAAATCTTCTAAACTCTATGTTGGAGAGACGACAGTAATTGAAGCTAATGTTAAGAATGGTTCAGGTACTACCACATTTAATTCAAACAATAAGGCAGTAGCTGCTGTAGATAAAAATGGAAATGTAAAAGGAATTGGCGCAGGTAAAGCTATAATTACAGTAAAGAATAACAATGTAAAAGCTACCATAAAGGTTACGGTAATTAAGAAAATAAATACTTTTGTAATAAGCGCAAAGAAACTAAATGTTAAATACAAGACCAAAAAGGTATTCAAGAATGCAATTATAGTGGATAATGCGAAGGGTGATATCACATACACTAAGTTGAAAGGAAAAAACAAAATTAGTGTTAATAAAAAAACAGGTGAGATTACAGTTAATAAAGGTCTGAAGAAAGGCAATTACAAATTGGTTATTAAGGTGACTTAGTATCTTGTTTTCAAATGTATATGGAAAAAAAGTTATATTAGAGTTATAATATAGAAGGAACTGATTATATATAATGTATTTGATGTGGAGGAAAAATATGTTAAGAAAAAGAAAATTGGTTGTAGAAAATGAGAAAGATATTAAAGAATTAGAACAACAGCTTGAAAATGCATAATATCAGGCAGATAAGAATTATCGGATGCTTGAATCAGTTAATAATTCAACCCACTTATCTATATGGATTGTAAATTTTGATAACGACGGTAATCAGACAAGTATTAGGTTTACTGACGAAATGAGAAGAGAGTTGGGTTATTCTGAAGATGAATTAGAAGATACGGTTGAATCGCTTGTTAAGATAATACATCCGGAGGATTCAGAACGTGTTCTGGCTGCGTATTCTAAAGCTATATCCGACAAAAATGTAAAATATGATATAGACTATCGGTTGCTTATGAAAAATGGAGAATATAGAATGTGTCATGCTGCCGGCGAATGTGTAAGAAGAGCTAATGGAAAGCCGGAGTATTTTATCGGAACATTTACGGATATTCAAAGCCGGCTCGACACAAAAAAAGAGTTGGAGATTAATAACAGAAGGCAATTTGCGGTTGAAAAGATGATGCTTGAAGGATCGTGGAGTATGGATCTTACAAAATATGCCATAGATGACCCGAAATCACCGATGGTATATTCGGATCAATTTAAAAAGATTCTCGGATATACACCAAATTCAATGGATTTTCCGGATATAATGGAATCATGGATAACAAAGATTCACCCGGATGATGTAAAACCAGCATCTGAAGCCATGGCAAAACAGCTTGCAGATGTGAGTGGAAATACCGTTTTTGATATGGAATACAGGATACTTTGTAAAAATGGAAAGTATTGCTGGGTAAGGGCTTCAAGTTATGTTGTGTGGGAAAACAGAAAACCGGTTATGGCAGCAGGTACAATTCTTGATATAACTGAGCATAAGGAAAATAAACAACGTTTTGATACAGAGATGACACCTAATATTGAGTCATTAAGAAATGGAATAATGGATATTTCAAAAACTGTTGATAATGCTGCATCACAGATGAAAGAAGTTGCTTTAAAGCAGATTGAGGTTACGGATTCAGCAAAATCAATTGTAGATGCCGTAGATGCATCTATGGAAATAATTGGCAGTATTCAGAATATTGCCAATCAGACAAATCTGCTATCGCTTAACGCAAGCATCGAAGCTGCCAGAGCAGGAGAGGCGGGAAAAGGATTTGCGGTTGTGGCAGATGAGGTATCAGCTTTATCAAATTCCACAAAGGAGACGACACAGAATATTGCAGACATACTTAATAATATGAATTCGTCGGTTAGGGATATTTTATCAAAGATTGATCAAATCAGTAAAAGTATATCAAAAGAAAACGAAGAGATTGAAAATATTGATGTGACAGTCAGGGAATTGCATAAGGCTGCTGATGAAATTGCCGAAATGGCTGCGAACTTGTATGTATAGTAAGTGTAAAAAAATAAAAGCGTTATTTGAATTATTAGCCCCGGTTTTGCCGGGGTTTTATTGTTATTGCAGGATAAAATATAAAATATATTGCAAAAACCACTTGATAAAATAATAGAAATATGATATAAATATATAGTTGTCAGTTATGACATGGATGGATTCCCGAGTGGCCAAAGGGGACAGACTGTAAATCTGCTGCAAATTGCTTCGGTGGTTCGAATCCACCTCCATCCATTAACATACTGTTACATCTACTAGTATAGTTGCGGCTTTTTCAGGTGTAGTAGATATATGTTATGCCGGCGTGGCGGAACTGGCAGACGCACAGGACTTAAAATCCTGCGGGACTAACCTCCCGTACCGGTTCGATTCCGGTCGCCGGCATTAGATACAGTAAAAGATACCGTTTGTTGGTATCTTTTTTGTATGACTATAGTAATGATAAATGAAAATTGCTTAAAAAAAGAGCTGCACACTAAATAATTAATTCGTCAGATTCTTATAAAATTATTTATTTCCACTGGGCAAGTCTGAAACTTGAGCAATTCTTAAAATATGTGATTTTTTTAACTTTTTTATTATTATCAAAATAAAATCTCAATGTGTACATTCCTTTTCCAACTTTACGCTTAATGCTTTTACTACTTCCTTTTTTGAAACAGTGATAGAAATATTTCTGCTGGTTCTAAATAATATACCTGGTTTAACGTATTCTTTATAAATATCTTCCATTTTATAAAAAAAATGAAAAACATAATGAGTATTGCTGCATAATATGTATTTTCATGCAACTATTCAGTTTGGAAAAGTGGTATACTTATTTTTGTTGATAGAATTGTGCTGTGCTATTGTTTAATTTGGGAAAATTTCTCGGCGTGATCTGTATCAGAAACTTAGTATTCGCTCTATTAGTTATTTATTTTTCAATCTATTAGAAAATAAATCTTTCATTAAAAAAAATTATATGCTATACTGTTTTTCATGCGAGAATGAAAAAATAAAAGAGAAATGAGGAAATTTCTTGTGATAGAATTGAGAGAAAACATATTAGATACAGATACATATTTAAAGCTCAGAGAGTCGGTACGCTGGAAAAAATTGTCACTAAATCAGGCGGAAAATGCTATAAAAAGAAGTCTTTTTACTGTTGTAGCCTACATGGATGGAGAACCGGTTGGAATGGGTCGGATAGTCGGTGACGGTGTTGTAATAGATTATATACAGGATCTGGTTGTAAAACCGGATGTTCAAAAGTCAGGAATCGGAAAATTAGTGTTAAAAAGACTGATTGAATATGTAAAAGAAACAAAAGAACCGGATACGGAGATAATGCTATGTCTGATGTGTGCAAAGGGACGGGAAGAATTCTATAAAAAGTTTGACTTTATTGCAAGGCCGACAGATACATTGGGTCCGGGCATGATACAGTACCTGTGATGTCACAAAGGAGGATTCGTGGTGAAAAAAAATATAGGCATTTATTTAATAAGACACGGAAGACAAAACAGCAGATTATGTAATGTAAATGTGCCACTTGATGAAGCTGGTATAAGACAGTCGGAGCTGCTTGGAAAAAGAGTGGAAACTATGAATATAGGAGTGGTTTATTCAAGTGATCTCACGCGTGCTGTGGAAACTGCAGGCATTGTGAATCAATTTACAAAAGTAAGCCATCATATTTATACTGAACTCAGAGAAATTGATTTTGGTGATTTGACAGGCTTAGAAGAAAGTGTTATAAAAGAAAAATATGCAGAGTTTTTAAAAGAAAGAGACAAGTATGAAGAGGATATTCATTTTCCCGGGGGAGAAAATGGAAAACAGGTTTTTACAAGGGCTTTTGCAGCCATAGAAGATATAGTGGATAAAGCAGTAAAAAATGATATTGAAAATGTATTAATTGTAACACATGGTGGAACAATAAGGAGTCTTATAGCAGGAGTTTTGGGACTGCCACAGGAAAAAAGACTGCTTTTTGCAAAGAACTTTGAAAATACAAGTATAACAAAATTAAATTATGAGACAGAGAGTCAAAGGTATTATGTCGAACAGATTAATGATTATGCGCACTTGGAAAAAGAAGAGTGGTTATTAAGAAAAAATCTAAAATAAAAATTGACAGAAGATTTTTAAAGTGATAGAATAAACGAACAAATGTTCTGTAATGGAGGATTATTATGTCTGGTGAAGTAACAAAGCAATATGATGCCAATAGTATTTCTATATTAGAGGGACTTGAAGCGGTCAGAAAAAGGCCGGGAATGTACATTGGAAGCGTATCTACCAAGGGATTGAATCATTTGATTTATGAGATAGTAGATAATTCAGTTGATGAACATTTAGCAGGGCACTGCAGTGAGATCAGCGTTACATTGGAAAAAGACGGAACAGCTGTGATTAGTGATAATGGTCGTGGAATTCCGGTTGGAATAAATGAAAAAGCAGGAATTCCGGCAGTTGAAGTAGTATTTACGGTTCTGCATGCCGGTGGTAAATTTGGTGATGGTGGCTATAAGATATCAGGAGGACTTCACGGAGTAGGTGCATCTGTCGTAAATGCGCTTTCTGAGTGGCTTGAAGTTACTATAAAAGTTGATGGTAAAGTTTATATGCAGAGATATGAGCGTGGAAAAGTAATGTATCCACTTAAGGAGATTGGAACCTGCAGAAAAGGAGATACAGGAACCACCGTAAGATTTTTACCGGATGATGAGATATTCGAAAAGACATATTTTAAAGCGGATGCTATTAAGAGCAGACTACATGAGACAGCATATCTGAATCCGGAACTGACCATTAATTTTGAAAACAAGAGATTTTCGGAAGAACAGGAAAAAGTGTATCATGAGCCTGATGGTATTAAAGCATATGTAAGGAATCTTAATAAAGATAAAGAGACCATGCACGATGTTATTTACTTTAAGCGTTCCATAGATGGTATAGAAGTTGAAGCGGCATTTCAGTTTATTAATGAATTTCAGGAAAATATAATGGGATTCTGTAATAATATATACACCCAGGAGGGTGGAACACATATCACCGGATTTAAGACGAAGTTTACTACGATTATTAACCAATATGCAAGAGAGCTGGGCATATTAAAAGATAAAGACAGTAATTTTACCGGTATGGATGTAAGAAACGGAATGACGGCAGTTGTTGCAGTTAAGCATCCTGAACCGAGATTTGAAGGCCAGACTAAGACAAAACTTGATAATCCTGATGCAGGAAAGGTTACTTCAGAAGTTACGGGAGAAGAGATACAGTTATATTTTGATAAAAATATAGATGATTTAAAGACAGTAATAAGCTGCGCCGAAAAGTCAGCTAAGATTAGAAAAGCAGAAGAAAAAGCTAAAACAAATCTTTTAGAAAAACCAAAGTTTTCCATAGACAGTAATGGGAAACTGGCCAATTGTGTCAGCAGGAATCCGGAAGAATGTGAAGTGTTTATCGTAGAGGGAGATTCGGCCGGCGGTTCTGCGAAGAAGGCAAGAGACAGGAATACCCAGGCGATACTGCCTATAAGAGGAAAGATATTAAATGTAGAAAAGGCTTCCATGGACAAAGTACTTGCCAATGCGGAGATTAAGACAATGATAAGCGCATTTGGATGCGGATTTTCAGAAGGATATGGCAATGATTTCGATATATCCAAGTTAAAATATAATAAGATTGTCATAATGACAGATGCCGATGTTGACGGTGCCCATATTTCGACTTTGTTATTGACTTTCTTTTACCGGTTTATGCCGGAATTGATTCACCAGGGACATGTATATCTTGCAATGCCGCCGCTATATAAGGCGATTCCTAAAAAAGGCCGTGAAGAATACCTTTATGATGACAAAGCATTAGAAAAATATAGAAAAACACATACATCATTTAACCTCCAGAGATACAAAGGTCTTGGAGAAATGGATGCAGAGCAGCTTTGGGAGACGACTCTTAATCCTGAGACACGTATTTTAAAACGTGTAGAGATAGAAGATGGTATGATGGCATCTGAAGTTACAAGTATGCTTATGGGGTCTGACGTTGCACCACGAAGAAATTTTATTCATGACCATGCAGGTGATGCGGAGTTAGATTTATAAAAATTCAGAAAGGAAAATTTAGAATATGGCTGAACAGATATTATCATCAGAATATTCTGATGTAATGCAAAAATCATATATAGATTATTCAATGAGTGTTATTTGTCAAAGAGCCGTTCCGGATGTAAGGGATGGCTTAAAACCCGTGCAGAGACGTGTCTTATATGCTATGGATCAGCTGGGGTTGAATTATGATAAACCACATAGAAAATCAGCGCGTATAGTGGGAGATACCATGGGTAAATACCATCCGCATGGAGACAGTTCGATATATGAAGCACTCGTTGTATTGGAACAGGATTTTAAGAAGGGTATGGCACTGGTTGACGGACATGGTAATTTTGGTTCGATAGAAGGTGACGGAGCCGCTGCCATGCGTTATACCGAAGCGAAGCTTAAAAAGTTTACACAGGAAGTGTATCTGGCAGATTTAGATAAAGATGTTGTAGATTTTGTCCCGAACTTTGATGAGACGGAAAAAGAACCGGAGGTACTCCCGGTAAGAATACCGAATGTTTTGGTTAACGGGGCAGAGGGGATTGCAGTCGGTATGACAACAAGCATTCCTACACATAATCTTTCAGAAGTTATTGATGCAGTAATAGCTTATATGGATAACAATGACATAACTACTAAAGAACTTATGGAGCATGTCAAGGGTCCGGATTTTCCGACAGGCGGTATTGTTGTAAACAAAAGTGAACTTGCAGAGATATATGAGACAGGTACCGGTAAGATAAAGATAAGAGGAAAAATACATTTTGAACCCGGAAAGAACCGTTCCGACAGGGACAAGCTTATTATCACAGAGATTCCATACACAATGATTGGTGCCAATATAAGTAAATTCATATCTGACGTAGTAGGATTGATAGAAAGCAAAAAGACACAGGATATCGTGGACGTATCAAACCAGTCTGATAAGGACGGAATCCGTATAGTACTTGAGTTAAAGAAAAATGCAGATATTAACAAACTTGAAAATATGCTTTATAAGAAGACAAGGCTTGAAGATACTTTTGGTGTGAATATGCTGACAATAGCTGATAAAAAACCGGAAGTTCTCGGACTTAAGGGAATTATACAACATAATGTTAATTTTCAATTTGAATTGCAGACCAGAAAATATAATACACTGTTAAAAAAAGAATTAGAACAAAAAGAAATAAAAGAAGGTCTTATAAAAGCCTGTGATATGATTGATTTAATTATTGAAATATTAAGAGGAAGTCAAAGTCTCAAGGATGCAAAAAACTGCCTTATTAATGGTGTGACAGATAATATTAAATTCAAGCATAAGGAATCGGAGCTCTACGCAAACAATTTAAGTTTTACGGAAAAGCAGGCACAGGCTATTCTTGACCTGAGATTGTACAAGTTAATAGGTCTCGAGATTCTGGCACTTCAAAAAGAATATGAAGCGATTCTGACAAGGATTGCTGATTATGAAGAAATTCTTTCCAACAGAAAAGCTATGGCTAAGGTGATCAAAAAAGAATTATTGAAGATAAAAAAAGAGTATTCTGTTCCTAGAAAGACTGCCATTATAGATGGAAAAGAAGCAGTATATGAGGAAAATCCTATTGTTGAACAGGAAGTAGTATTTTTGATGGACAGATTTGGCTATGCAAAGTCTATTGACTGCCAGGCATATGACAGAAATACAGAATCGGTAGAAAATGATAATAAATACGTTTTCCATGTAATGAATACCGGAAAGATATATGTATTCACGGATGCGGGTGTAATGCATACGATAAAAATGCAGGATGTACCGTTTGTTAAAGTAAAAGATAAGGGTACACCGGCGGATAATTTATGCAGATATGACAGTAAGGGTGAGAGTATTATTTTTGTATGCAGCAGTGATATGGCAAAAGATAAAAAGCTTTTATTCACAACTGAGCAGGGAATGATGAAGATTGTATCCGGTAATGAATTTGACGTATCAAAGAGAACAATTGCAGCTACAAAGCTGCAGGATGGTGATAAAGTGGTAAGTATAATTATCACGGATAACAGTCCGTTTTCAAATGACGTCATTGAAAATATTGATGAAATGGAAGAATCGATTTTAATGTCCGGAGGTTCATCTGATAATATGACTTTTGAGAACCTTGATGAGAATGGCCAAATGAGTTTTGATTTGTTCTCTGATTATGAAGATGTTAACATGGTTGGTGAGGCAGATCTGATCGTTGTCCTACAGACAAAAGACGGTGTATTCTTAAGATTCCACCTGAATGAAATACCGGAAAAGAAAAAGGCAGCTATTGGAGTAACCGGAATACGTCTTAAAGAAGATGATTTGGTCAATAAAGTCTACCTGATTGATGCGGGAGATAATAAAATAGTCAAATGTAACGGCAAGGAAGTAAATTTAAGGGAGTTAAAGACTAATAAACGTGGAGCAAAAGGAGTCAAGGTTAGAGGAAAGTAATGAATTATTTACAGGCAAGAGAATTGATAGACAGTCTGACAATTAAAAAGGGAATAGTTCCGGGACTTGATAGTGTAAAAGCATTGCTTGATGCAACCGGAAACCAGCATGAAAAAGTACCTGTCATACATGTTGCCGGTACTAATGGAAAAGGCTCTTTTACCGCATTTATGGAATCTGTATTGACAGAAGCCGGATACAGGACGGGAGTCTATAATTCTCCTTCAGTATTTGAATATAATGAGCGGATAAGAATTGGTACTAAGAATATATCTGATGAAGATTATGCACGGGAAATATCTTTCATAATGGATAAAAAAGGAGATATTCCGGCAACGGCTTTCGAAGTTGAGACGGTTGCTGCATTTAATTATTTTGTCAGAAAAAAATGTGATATAGCGATTATTGAGACAGGAATGGGAGGCAGAGAAGATGCAACAAATGTATGCAGTCATCCGCTTGTATCCGTGATTATGTCGATAAGTATGGATCACATGAGATTTCTTGGTAATGCCATTGAAGAAATAGCAGCGAATAAAGCAGGAATTATCAAAGAACAATCAGATGCGGTGATTTACCTTCAGGATAAAAAAGTGCTTGATGTGCTTTGCGAAGAAGCGAAAAAAAAGAAAGCAGATTACATAATAACCCATCCTGTAACTGCGCATTTTAAAGATGCACAGACTGTTTTTGATTATACGGCATATTCAGGAAAAGTCTATGATTCGATGAAGATAAAGCTGCTAGGTTCCTATCAGCCGGAAAATGCCGTGGTTGCGATAGAAGTATCGGAGAATCTGATAAAAAAAGGATTTAATATTCCGGAATCCGCTATTAGGACAGGACTCGAAAAAGCACAGTGGAAGGGAAGATTTGAGAAAATATGTGATGACCCGTTAATATATATTGATGGAGCACATAATCCCGCAGCCGCAGAGAGATTGAGAGACAGTATCGAATTGTATTTTAAAGAAAAATATAAGATAATATATATTATAGGCGTTCTCTCAGATAAAGATTATGATAAAGAGTTAGATTATACTGTAGAATACGCATCTTATATATATACATTAACACCGGATAATCCCAGAGCACTTTCCGGCAGGGATTTAATGAAAAAGATTAGTTTGAGGACTAAAAATGTTGAAAATGCCGGTACAGTTGAAAATGCATTTGTACAGGCACAAAAGAAGGCTTCTGAATATGATAATGCGGTAATAATAGCATTTGGCTCATTATCATATCTGGGTGAATTAAAACGAAAGGTTATAGAAAATCATGAGAATAGGAAATAAAGAATTTGACGTAGATAATCACACATATGTAATGGGAATTTTAAATGTTACACCGGACTCTTTTTCGGACGGAGGAAAGTATAATAATTTATCTGCGGCTCAGAGACATGTTGAAGAGATGATAAAGAATGGAGTTGATATCATAGATGTTGGTGGAGAATCTACAAGACCGGGATATACATTGATTTCTGACGAGGATGAGATAAAAAGGGTTGTACCCGTTATTGAAATGATAAAAAAGAATTACGATACACCTATATCTGTAGATACATACAAATCAAATGTTGCAAAGGCTGCATTAGATGCAGGAGCAGATTTGATTAATGATATATGGGGATTTAAGTATGATTCTCATATGGCAGAAACAGTAGCTGAGTATAATGCGGTATGTTGTCTTATGCATAATAGAAATATTGAGAAAAATCCATATAATAATATTCTGGATGACATAATGCAGGATATGAAAGGATGTATTAATATAGCAAAAAAAGCGGGCATAAGTGACGAGAAGATAATACTTGATCCGGGTATAGGATTTGCTAAAACATGTGATGAGAATCTGTTGGTAATGAATAATCTTGAGAAGATGAATGACCTCGGGTATCCGGTATTGCTTGGAACTTCGAGAAAATCGATGATAGGCATAACACTTGATTTGCCAGTGGATGAAAGAGTAGAAGGAACCATAGCCACAACAGTAATCGGAGTTATGAAAAAAATGGCGTTTGTAAGAGTACATGATGTAAAGGCTAATTTAAGGGCAATAAAAATGACAGAAGCAATTATAAAATCCAATAATTAGAAGTAATAGAAAATGTTGTAGTTAAATTTGTAGAATTATGTTAAAATGTGAATATAATATATTGAAAGGGTGAAGCGAATGAAAAAGACTAAAATTACAGCAATTGCGTTGGCGTTAACAGTGGTAGTGGGAGGCAGTCCGTTGGGGTATTTGCAAAATGTAAATGCGGCAGATAATAAAAGACCGGTTATGCCCCTTGTAAAACGTGAGATTCCTGTCGAATCAGATTATGATGATTTTGCAGAACAGGGAGCATCTTTACCGTCAAAATACGACCCTAGAGTAACCGGAAAGGTTTCAGCTGTCAGAGATCAGGGAGAGTACGGTTCGTGCTGGGCATTTGCGGCGATAGCAGCTATGGAGAGTAATCTGATAAAAAAAGGAATTGCAAATAAAAACGTAGATTTATCAGAGAATCAGGTATTGTATTTCTTTTATAATAAAAAAAATGATCCGCTTGGTAACTTAAAAGGTGATAAGAATAAACCGTTACTTTCAGACTGGCTGAATACAGGTGGAATTGGTTACGAGCTGGGATTATCAGCAATGACGTGGTCAGGTATTACTACAGAAAAAAAATCAGTTTATCCATCTACACCTTCGAACAGTCTTGCATATGCACATGATTATGTTGTTAAGAATATGCATAGGTATAAATATAATATAAAGGATTTAAAGAAAGCAATAAAACAATATGGTGCTGTGTCTATTGGAATGTATTATGATACCAATTATGTGAATGAGTATACAGGAGCAGCATACTGTCCGCAAAACTATGGTCAGAATCATGAGGTAACTTTAGTTGGATGGGATGACAGTTACAGCAGATATAATTTTGGATATACACCAAAAGCAGACGGAGCATGGATTGTTAAAAACAGCTATGGTAAAAATTTGGGTGATCAAGGTTATTATTACATATCATACTATGATGGAAGTATCGATGATGCGGTAGCATATGATATGGTTAAAAAGTCGGCATCATATGATAACAATTATCAATATGACGGAACAGCTTCACAGTATTTTTATACGGTTCAAAAAGGGGATTCCGTATCAAATGTATTCACGGCGAAAGCCAAAAAGGGAAGAAAAGAAAAACTTAAAGCAATAAGCATATGTACATATACAGATAATACAAAATATTCGATTCAGGTATATACAAATTTAAAGAAAAAAAACAATCCTGAAAGTGGAAAAAAATTATTTGGTAAACCGCAGACAGGAAAAATATCAGATGCAGGATATGTTACAATTCCACTAAAAAAAGGTGCCACGCTGAAATATGGACAGACATATGCAGTTGTTGTTAAGATATTGTCAACATCCAAAATAGGAATAGAACGTTCAGACAAAAGCAGCTGGATAGAGTACAAGGTAGGTGTATCTAAAAAGCAGGGCTTTTTAAAGTATAGTGGGAAATGGTACGATTTAGGTTCGAATTTTGGAGCAAATATTAGAATAAAAGCGTATACAGATACAATGTAGCAGAGTGTAAGAGTGAATTATGGAGATTAATGTAAAATGAGCAGACCACAGGATAGAGATACAAGTCAATATTCGGAAGTCAGACAACGTCAGATAAGGAGACAAAGAATTGAGGCAAAGAGGAGAAGACGCAGAAAAAAAAGAATTATTAGAGATGCAGTTCTTTTCGGAATGCTGCTTACTGTTATATTAGTTATATATGGGATTGTTAAGGTGGTTTCGATACTGACAGGTGGTAGTCATAGTGAAAAAAAGGCACAGGTTGAGACAGAACCGGTTACCAAGCAGCAGATTAAAGTAGATACATCAGGTTTTTCAGATGAATATTTGAATTATTACAACCAAATAAAAGAGCTGGAGACACAAAATCCGGATGTAACATTGTTGTATGAACATTTTGATGAATATCCGATAGATGTTCTTGATATAGTTGTAAAAAATCCGGAGACAGCACAATTTGCAGCAGATTATCTGAAAAATGGAAATATCACTGTTATACCGGATGTGGATTCATATTACACTCCAGGAGAAATACCGCATTTTCTGCAATGGGATGAACAATGGGGGTATTCACAATACGGTGATAACATGATGGCTGTAAACGGTTGCGGACCTACAAGTGTTTCAATGGTAGCAGTCGGACTTACAGGTAATACCAATTATAACCCGAGAGCAGTAGCTGATCTGAGTATAGAAAAGGGATATTATTCTGAAACGGGAACATCCTGGGAGCTCATGATTGCAGGAGCTGCTGAATTTGGAATAAACGGCACGGCGATAACACTTACAGAAGATGCTGTAAGAGAACAGCTGAATAACGGTAATCCTATTATAGCAAGTATGGGACCGGGGGATTTTACTACATTGGGACATTTTATTGTTATTACGGGCATAGACGGAGAAGGAAAATTGAAAGTAAATGATCCTAATAGTAAAATACGAAGCAGTAAACATTGGGAAATACAGACTATTATCGGACAGGCAAAAAGTATGTGGGCATACACCGTTTAGACGGTGTGTGCCATTGACATTTTAAGTTAATCTACTTTCGGAATCTCCTTTGAATCACCTTTTCGGCTATGTATTCCATGGATTTTCTCCATTTTTTCACGTATACTTTGTGTACGCACTGCAAAAATGTCGTTATCCATGAAAAATCTATCTCGAAAATCTGATACAAAAAGAATACGAGAGTACACGTAAATGAAAGTGAGAAAAAGATGGAAGAATACTATAAGGCGTTAGAAGAATGCATAAAAGCAGCGGGGTATGAAAAAGAAGTAAGCGGACAGGAGATATATGATGATATATCGGATGAGATAGAGGGAAAAGAAAATGGAATGTATGTGTTTATGGTAAAAAAAGAAAATGATGTGATATTTGAATATCATATAGAGATATTTGATGATGAATTTAATCTTGCATCAATACACATAAATGATTCAGGAAATACAACAATTGTTGATATGTAATATAAAATTACATTCATGAGAAAGGTAGTTGGGAATGGACGGAAAAAGACTAAGTATATTTTCGGTATTAATGACCATTTTGTTTTTTTTGGCAGCGGCAGCATGTGGGTTTTTATATATAAAAAATAATGAAATGTCAAATGAAATGAATAAACAGAAAATAAAAGATGAAGAAGCTGTTGAAACATTACAAAAAGAACTTGATGAGTCAGACGGTGTTAAGCTTAAAAAGAAAATCATAGAGTC
>CAMHLZ010000014.1 GCA_946186125.1 uncultured Lachnospira sp.
TTGTCGTTTCTGCCTGTGTCGTTGTCTCTGGCTTTTTTGTTGTCTCTGCCTGTGTCGTCGTCTCTGCCTGTGTTGTCGTTTCTGCCTGTGTCGTTGTCTCTGGCTTTTTTGTTGTCTCTGGCTTTTTTGTTGTCTCTGCCTGTGTCGTCGTCTCTGCCTGTGTCGTTGTCTCTTTTTCTTTATCTTTTGATATGCTGCGAATATATCGATCTATATATTCTTTCCATGATATAACAGAACCATAATACCAATTCCATCCTGCTGCCTGTGCCTGATTCACGTTCGTTGTAAAAACACTGCACCCAAATATCGAAATCGCCAAAACTACACTTAATTTCTTCTTTAACATAAGCATTTCCTCCACAGTAAAATCTTTTTCCCACCCTATAAAAACAAAAAAACTGTTAAGATTCATTGACCTTAACAGCTCCTGGATAAATTGCAACTGGCTGCCATTTTAAAGGCCCTTTAGCTTTGCGTCACAGACTTTCGTCTGCTTTGCCGAAAATTTATTCTCTTTTTTCTTAAACTATATATAGTGTACAATATTTTGAAATTAAATGCAAGTTTTTTGTTGTTTATTTTATATTTACTTTTGTACATAATTTACTCATTGTGGGTTTTGTATAACGTAATTGATTTTTCTTGTTATTTGTGTTACATTTTCACCAATAGAGCGAATAATGAATTCCTGACTCCAGTTCACGCCAAGATATTTTTCAGTTTCAAGTCGGAGGAATGAGACATATGCGACGCAGTTGGAATTACAGACAAATTAAAATGGGGGTATTTAAATACATGATATTTTGTTTGAATGTGGTACCGTTTTTATATATTACTTTAATGAATAGCGATTTCTCGATTTTGGTACGTAATATTCTCCGGAATATTACGTACCATATTGTGTTTTCTCGTTTTTAGTACGTAGTATAGTCGTTTTAAATTTATTTACCACAACAATTTTTATATTTTTTTCCGCTTCCACAAGGACACAGGTCATTTCTGGAAATCTTTGACGTTTTTCTTTTATACGAACCTGTCCCACTGTGAATTACTATTTTTTTATTTTCTGCTTCCATCATCCTTGCATAAGATTTCTCCAGAGCATCCGTAAGCTGTTCCTTTGTCGTTCCGGGTGCTGCATATTTCATAAGTTCAATAAGTACTTTTTCACATAATGTATTTTTATCTGCCTCTATCTCGCTTACTACCTCTTTTATGCACGCGTAACTATACGGATATGTCTGACAAATATATTCCAGTTCTTTCTTCTTTTCTTCAAACGACTTGCAAATGAACCACTCATTAGTCAATTCATCTATTATCATATTGATCTTTTCTGACTCGAATATATCCTCATTCATAAAATATTTCTTTTGATAAGCACTCTTTAAAAAATCCTTAACCGGAAGACTGACTTTTGCATCTTTATAATATTCATAGGATTCCATTGATGAATAAGCAGACTCAAGTGTCATAACAAAGCTTTCATCTGTTAAATAATTCTTTTCATTTATTCTGTCAACAAACTTCTTAAACAACGGACGGAACCAGTCGTTTTCCATTAATTCACACATTTTAGCCAGCGTATCCACAACATATTGCTGCATTATCTCATTCATATTCACGCTGTCAAGAAATGCAAAATATTCATCAACATCTTTTTGATAATTCGAATTAACATCTTCCACGTCTATTCTCAAAATATGTGGATATAATCTTGCAAGCAGTACTCTTACCGGTTCAACATTTCCACCTTCATTTTCGTCAAGAATCTTCTTACATAAATCTCTCGCCTTAACATAATCTTCGGCTTCTTCCGCCTTAAATGCCTCAATTGCTTTTTCTTTTAAATTCTCAGGCATTTCTATTATTCTTTCCTGAATTTTTTTCTCATTAAATTTTTCGTTGTATTCGGTAATATTCATCATATCTTCCTTTCTGATACTTTTAAACCTCCAAAAGGTTATGACATCTTTCACAACACTTTTGGAGGTTCTATTAAACACATCAGCTTCTTACATAGTAGTATACGTATTGACTTCTTTCTTCCTTCGCATTATATAATCCCACACTAACACGTGCATTAGAATTTTTTAATGAGAGTTTTGTAGAATAACTGCCTGCATATTTATTATAATCAAAATATTTTGATATCGTTTTATTTCCTGTGTAAATATTCACACTCATAATTTTCCAGCCCGAATTAGCTGCAACGGTAAATTTCTGGTTTTTACATGTCTTACCATCATAATAGTACGAATTTTCCTTAAACAGCGATGCTTTATTCTTAGAACCAATCTTAAATGTCTTCACAGGATTCTTATATTTTTTAACAATAAGCTTTGTAGATAACTTTTTCTTCTTAACCGTACAGGTAATCGTAGTAGACAATGTTTTATTAGGATATGTCGCAACTACGTATCCGTCTTCTGCTTTAACTTTTACTTTTTTATTGCTGGACTTAAGGTTTTTAATTTCACTCTTTTTATTACAGAACACAATAGATAAAGTTACCCAATTTGTATAATCATTTCCACCTTTCTCGTATACAGCAATACGTTTTTCACTAATAAAATATGGCGAAGAAGCCGCCTCAACTGTGACCGTCTGCTGTGGAATAACAAGTGTCACTACAATTGTTATTATAGCAATCAGCATTGATGCTACTCTTTTAAAATTCTTTTCTTTCATAATATCTTCCTCTCTTTTTATTTTCAATAGTAATATTACAATATTTTTAAACAAAATGCAATCCTTTTTCCATTCGCTACAATGAATAGATTTCCCTCATTTCATTGTTAAGCTTCTCTATTTCCAGCATAAACTCTCTCGATGAAACTCTCTGTGCTCCCTGCCCCATTATAATTATCTGTTCAAGCCCGTCAGAAGTTACTACCGTTACGTCATATTTTTTATTTATTTCATGCACTGTTTTTTCTATATACATGTCCGCCGTCTCAGCTTCCTTCGTGTAAACAACGTAAATGTTATTGTACTTCTGAACCTCACCCGGATTTCCTTTAACTTTGTAGGCATCAAACACAAGTATAAGCGTGCATTTTTTATACCCCTGATAATTGCTCAAAATATCCATAAGCTTATCTCTTGCAGCTTCAAGACTTATTTTTGACAGCTCATTTAATTCTTCAGTTGCAAATATAAGATTATAACCGTCTACTAACAGATACTGATCTTTCTTCTCATTTGGCCGGTACTGATACTCTTTTTCTTTTTTAACAGATTTTCCCAGCCTGTCTCCTGTATAAACCGGTGTTTTTATTTCTCCATAGGTTCTTTCAAAAATCTGTTTTAGTTCATCTTCATCAACAGCTTCACTGCTTACCGCTCTGACTTTTTTATCAGCCATCACTTCAAAATTATCCTGTTTATTTAATTGCCTTGCCGGCATGTGCATATGAGATTTTACTTTATCCCACGGCACCGTATATCCTGCACCGTGTGCACAAAATACCGAACCCGTCGGATTTTGTGTATCAAGTTCACTGTCATAACCGATATCTGCAATTATTTCATCCTGATTATGGCATTTATCGTAACCTGCAAATCTTAGGTTAACATTTCCCTTTCCTTTGGTATAATGAATTAATTCACTTATATACCCCTGCATACAGGCTGCCGGAACTTTTCCTTCTATCACGGCATATTCCCGGCTGATAAGGGGCTGTGTAAAATCAGCATGCATATTTTGTAAATCCTGCATTGCCCTTCCGACAGAGTCCGACGGTAACGTCATCTCAAATTCATAATAAGGCTCTAACAGAATACTCACAGCACTTTTAAGTCCCTGACGCACAGCCCTGTAGGTTGCCTGTCTGAAATCTCCACCCTCGGTATGTTTTAAATGTGCTTTTCCCGAAATGACCGTTATCTTCATATCTGTTATTTCAGAACCGGTAAGTACACCTTTATGTACTTTCTCATTTAAATGCGTCATAATCAGGCGCTGCCAGTTTCTGTTTAGTATATCTTCACTGCAATCTGTCTCAAATACAAGCCCGCTTCCACGCTCAAGAGGTTCCATAAATAAATGTACCTCTGCATAATGACGAAGCGGTTCAAAATGTCCTACCCCTTCAACAGTGTTTTCTATCGTTTCTTTGTAGACAATGTTTCCCGTTCCAAATGATACTTCGGTATCAAATCGGGATTTTATCATGCTTTTCAGGATTTCTAATTGTATCTCTCCCATCAGCTGCACGTGTATTTCTTTAAACGTATCATCCCAAACAAGATGTAATTCCGGAATTTCTTCTTCGAGCTCTTTTAACTTTTTGTAAAACACTCCGGAATTCACATTTTCCGGAAGAGTTATGGAATAGTTCAACACTGGCATCAGGTAATTCATTGTATTCTTTTTTTCAAATCCAAGTCCCTGACCGGCTTTTGTCGCACTTAGTCCAGTTACAGCACACACCGTGCCCGCAGTAGCAATATCGACTGCCTGATATTTTTCTCCTGAGTAAATCCTTATCTGATTAACTTTTTCTGAAAAACGTTCTCCCGAATTTTCATATTCAAGTAAGGTCTTTACCTTTAATTCTCCGCCTGTTACTTTCAGATAAGTTAATCTTGTCCCCTTTGCATCTCTTGAAATTTTATATATTTTTGCTCCAAATTCAACATCTCTTTTTTTCGGCTGCAGATACGTATTAATACCACCTAACAGCTCATCTATTCCCTGCATTTTAAGAGCAGATCCAAAATAACACGGAAATACCTTTCTCTCTAAAATGTAGTTCTTAATCTTTTTCTCATCTACACTTCCCGTCTCTAAAACCTCGTTAATTGCTTTGTCATCACACATGGCAACACTTTCATACATTTCTCCTGTGTCCGTAAAATCCGCTACCGCGTCACTAAGCTTTTTTTTGATTGCTTCAAGTATGTGTTCTTTGTCCTCATTTGCAATATCCATTTTATTTACAAATAGTATGGTGGGAATTTTATAAATCTTTAGCAGGCGCCACAGAGTTTCTGTATGTCCCTGCACACCTTCAGATGCACTGATAACAAGCACGGCATAATCAAGTACCTGGAGAGTTCTCTCCATTTCTGCCGAAAAATCCACATGTCCCGGCGTATCGAGGAGTGTAATCATTGTGTCTTCGTATTCCATAATAGCCTGTTTTGAAAAAATAGTAATACCTCGCTGTCTCTCCAAATCAAAATTATCTAAAAATGCATCTTTATGATCAACACGCCCTGCCTTTCGGATTGCTCCGCTTAAGTACAGCATTCCCTCAGATAAAGTTGTTTTTCCGGCATCTACATGTGCAAGAACACCCAATACTATTTTTTTCATTATTTACTACCCGTTGAGCCAAATCCTCCGGCTCCTCTTACTGTATCTTCAAGCTCATCTGTCAATACAAATTCTGCCGTCAAAAAAGGAGCGATAACCATCTGTGCTATTCTCTCTCCATTTTCCACCTCTGCTGCTTCACTTCCGTGATTGTGAAGTGCAACCATTACTTCTCCCCTATAGTCAGCATCTACAACTCCTACTTTATTGGCCGGAGCAAGTCCTTTTTTGGTTGCAAGACCGCTTCTCGCATATATAAATCCTGCATATCCGACCGGAATCTCCATTGCAATACCTGTCTTTACCAAAACAGTTTCGCCCGGATTTATACAGATTTTTTCTTCAAGGCAGGCATACAAATCCGCTCCTGCTGAGTATTCTGTCCCATATGTAGGTATTACTGCGTTACCGTTTAATTTTTTTATTCTTACTTCTGATTTCATAATATTATCCTTTCTCCAATCAACACTTTTTTTCCTTCGAATGCAAACCCGTAACAGAATATTTTATCCTTTTTAACACCTTTTTCAATAAGTGTAGTTTCATATTTTTTATCTTCTATTTGCTTTAATGCAGCCGCAACTGTGTCTTCTAATGTCTTTTCTTCATCCGGATCATGGACTTTAAATTCCAATATATATGCATTTTCTTTTATATCCTTTGGTATAAGCATCACATCATAACGTCCGTAACCGCTTTCCCTGTTTGATAAAACTTCGTATCGTTTTTTTAACTCAACTAACATACCAAGAACAAATCCGTGATAAAAGCGCTCCGGCTCTGCATAGTCAGATGGTTTATTCCCTGCATCGAAAAAGCTGATAGTCTCCAACGCAACTTTATTCATAAATGTATTCATTCTTTTTACATTATTTTGTAGAAGGCTGCTTATAAATTCATTATAATTTTCTTCTACTTTCGTCTTATGGAACCATCCCCTTATAAATTTTGCAAACATCTGCATTACTTCCACATTTGTTAATTCCAATTCGTATGTCCGGTCAATTCCGCCAAACTCATTATCTTCTTCTATAACATTCATTACTTTAAGATATCCACTGGCCAGCAAAAGACTCCAAATCGCTTCATCGCTATCATCCAGCTGATTATACACGATTTCCTCGTCCAGTTGTACAAAGATTGATTTTCCCGTCAGTAAATCTTCCATCTGTTCCTTGATTTTACGGCTTCCTTCCATGATCAGCTGATTTACCAGACCATTGCCACTAGTATTTATCCAGTAGTTTTCAAATTTTCCGGTAGCTAAATAATTTGTAATTGACCATGGGTTATACATATCCTTCTGATTGCCAAATATAAATCCGTCATACCAGCGTTTGACAGCTTCCTTTTGTTCCCCATAACCATAACTATCCATTGAAGAAAATACTTCTTCCTCGGTAAAGCCAAAACACGATGCATATTCTTTTGAAGTAGTAGTGCATACCTTTAAATTGTTTAAATCCGAGAACATTGACTCTTTGCTGATGCGGGTAATTCCCGTCATCACTCCGCGATACAGACTCGGATTTGACTTAAAAGACGCATTGAATAAACCTCGCATAAATTCTGTCATTTCTTTCCAGTAACCGTGTGTGTACGCTTCAATAAGAGGGGTGTCGTATTCGTCCATAAGAATTATGACCTTCTTTTTATAATACGTAGACAATAATTCCGAAAACTTTCTTATACTTTGCTTTGCTATATTATCATTCATATCCAGATTTATTTTTTTTAAAAACATCTTATCTGCATCTGTTTTCACACTTGCTTCTATCTCATCATAATTTATTGTGTATACATCTGCTAATATTTGACAAATCATTTCCCGTGCGCTTTCATAAGCAGTCGCCTTTACATCAGCAAAACTCAAATTGATCACCGGATATGTTCCCTGCAACTTACGATATTCTTCATCATCCCATACAGACAATTTCTCAAACAAGTCGCCCCGGCCTGCATATTTCGTTGAAAAGAAACATTCTAACATACTCATATTCAATGTTTTTCCAAAACGGCGAGGACGGGCAATTAATGTTATATCATCTTTTCTGTCCCACCATTCTTTAATAAAATTACTTTTATCTATATAAAAAACTTTTTCTGTACGTATTTTTTCAAAGTTTTGCAATCCCGTTGCCAAATTAAGCCTCAATCCACTCACTCCTATCCGTGTCATCGTGATACTTATTTATAATATCACAATCCTTTTTCTTTATCTATAAAATTCGCACAAGTGACTAAAAATATATTATTATAACTGTTCCGCCAAATAAAAATCAGAAGAAAAGCTTAAGCTTTTCTTCTGATTTTTATCCGGCGAGCTAATAATAAGTAACTGATACACATGGTTAATTATGAGTATTCATACATCTGCGACAGTGGTTTTTACGTACTATTTTCAATTTTTCTATATTTAATCTTTCTTACAGTACTAATGTAACATGATTTTTTATATTTGTCATTCTCCGGCTGGGAGAATTTTCCTATGGGAGCATTTTCCTCGTGGGAGAAAATATTATAAAGTTTTATATTACACTCAGAAATCATGGCACATCCTGATACTTACTCCGGATTCCGGTAATTTCATTGCACATATATCATCAACTTTAGTTTGTAAGTATTATTTAACAAATATTTTTTGAAAACTACGACTTGCATAGCCGTACTGGGGATCTGGAAGAACAGACTTGAAATCAATAACATTTTGTGTTATATTAGTGGTAGATAAAAGGTGTCACCGGGAGACGGCTGGCCCGAAACATTAAATGACTACAGAATAGTCGCCTAAGTTTGTGAGACCGGGGCGGCTATTTCTGTGTTTTGTGATTATCGTTACGCCCGATGGCGTATCCGATACTAAAGCAGGTCAGTCCGAAACTGAGCACTGCAAGCAGTCCTTCAATCGTCAGCATGAGCGTCGCCCTCCTTTCCACCGGATTCCCTTTCGGGTTTCTATGTAAACGGAGGGTCACAGTCCCTCCGGAGAGGGCCAGCCGTCCACCATCTTGGTGACACCCAATGAAGATTGTAGCACGGCGACAGGGAGTTTTCAACAGATTACGACGCGAATTGAAATCAGGGTAGAAAAAGTAGTATTTCATTTAAAGAGTAATTACTGCATTTAGAGTATTTTCTGTGTTGCAAAGCAAAGATAACAAACCAAAAGTTCTCCATGCCGATTGCACCTTAATATAATATTAAATCAGCCTGTGAGTATTCGTCCTAATATGTACAAAAAAACATAAACAAGTATTGGAATCAAAATGTTGCCTTGTATTCATCTGTTAATCTTATATCTTCCAACATTTCATAAAGCACTGTTTTACCAGTACCACTGTCTCCACCAACGAGCGTTATTCTATCATAAAATTCTAGTATAGTCGTTTTAAATTAACCCTGCTTTATATTTAGGATATGATTTCATTCTGCAAGGCAGAGGAATGAGGCGTAGCCGGTGGCTACGTCGATTGACGATAACGCCGCAGATGGAATCATAGGCAAATATAAAGTGGGTGTATTTAAAAACGACTATACTAGATTGTATGAAAACGGATCTGCTTTAAATGTAATATTTTTATAAATCATCTATCTCTCTCCTTTTAGATTATTCATATGTTATTGCACCTCCTAAGCAAGTATAACAACATATCAAAAATAACTAAATAAGAATGTAGGTTTTCCGACATTTTTATATGCGATAAATCCTACATTCTTATTTTATCATTTACATAAAGGGTAACCTTCCCGCTTTCCTACCCATATAGCCATACTATTTTCTGCCAATAATAACAACATGATTACTTGAACCTAAAATCGACTGCTCACGGCATATTTTGTAATGGTAATCACACCATGTTTTAAATTGGCTTTCGTTCCAATTATCCACCTTATGAGATAAAAGAGGCGCTAAACCATCCTGTGCAAAATGATCTATAATTTCCATACCATGTTCTTCATAAATTGATTCCATTTCTTCTTTTGATGAATAATAGGTATCCGTCCAAAAACACTTCTCATCATCATGTTTTAATACGCCTGTTTCTATAAGCTGATTTGCCAAACGCCCGTCTAAATATTTCACGTCGCTGGTAGCTATACATTGAAATATATAGTATCGTGGAATATAAGCAGTAATTAAAAGCCCGTCTTTCTTTAGTACCCTTAAACATTCATTCAAACATTTTTCTCTCTGTTCTTTTGTAATCAAATGATAAAAAGGTCCCATATTTAAAACAACATCAAATGTGTCATCTGCGAAACAGGACATATCTGTAGCATCCAATACTGCTGTATTCATAGAGTATTCTTTTGTTTTAAGCGTCTGGTTGATAATATCTATGTGCCTTGGTGTAATGTCAGTAGCAGTTACATCATGCCCTTTATCAGCCAGCCAAAATGCATAAACACCCGTTCCCGCTGCACAGTCTAATATTTTACTTTTGGAATCAATAACTTCGTCAAGAATTCTGGTAGTGGTTATAAATTCAATCTTTCTTGCATTGTTTGTAGTCAAACGATCTTCCTCTTTATAATTTTCATAACTCTCAACAACGTAATTCATATAAGTGCCTCCAATTCTATGATTCAAATTACTTTTAAGTATAAAAAAACTACCCTCCTTAAATAAATTTTAAGGACGATAGCTGATAGCTTCGTGTTACCACCTTAATTCATCTATATCTCACAATATAGACCTTAGCAAGTACGGAAATACCTTTCGATACTCTGACGCTGTAATGGGCGTTCCCAGTGTAGCCTAATGAATAAATCAGTCGGTACACGGCTCCAAGACCGGTTCAATATTTCTTCAATGGAGCTTTCCACCAAACAACTCCTCTCTGTGATATTCAAAATATTTACTATCTCTCTTCATCGCTTTTTATCATAATACCTATATTATTCTCTTTTGTCAAGTTCTTTGTCAATATTGCCATCTTTCCAAAATTCCAACTGCCTCTGCTGGATTTGAACCTGCCCCCTCAGAGTCAAAGTCTGATGTTCTGCCAAATAAGCCAAGAGGCAATGAGCTACCCCTGCAGGATTCGAACCTACGAATCACAGAGTTGCAGTCTGTTGCCTTTCCAACTTGGCTATATGTGCAAAAGTGGGCAGGGTTGGACTTGAACCAACGTAGACCGAAGCCGGCGGATTTACAGTCCGCTGCAATTGCCACTATGCGACCTGCCCATAATGATTGCCGACAGTAAAAATGCTTCATTATTTAGTCTTTCTTACAGTACTAATGTAACATGAATTTTTATACTTGTCATTCTCCGGCTGGGAGAAGTTTGTAAGTATTATATGCCAAATTTTTTCTCTGAAAAACTACGACTTGCATAGCCGTACTGGGGATCTGGAAGAACAGACTTGAAATCAATAACATTTTGTGTTATATTAGTGGTAGATAAAAGGTGTCACCGGGAGACGGCTGGCTCCATATAATTAAGCTATTGAAATAGCCGCCTTAGTTTGGAGTGAGGTGACCCCAAAAAGTTAGACTTTTATTGCGTAACAGATTTTGATATCTGTTACGCATTTTTTATGCAGCCAAGAGACGAAGTCTGTATTGGACAGGACTTAGCCATCCCAGTTTCTCTTTAATTCTTTGTTCATTATAATACTTTATATATCGCTCTATTTCTGATTTTAATTCCTCATAACTGTAATAAACAACACCATAATAGATTTCCTGTTTAATTAATCCAAAGAAGTTTTCCATGATTGAGTTATCAAGACAGTTCCCTTTTCTGGACATACTTTGAAATATTCGTTCTTCTTTTAACCTGTGTGTGTATGCTTTCATCTGGTAAGCCCAGCCTTGATCAGAATGAAACGTTCTTCTGTATGGACAGTCTGAAGTGATTTCAATAGCTTTTTCCAAAGCATCCATTACATTCTTGGCAGATGGTTTAGTATCTATCCCATAACTGAGTATTTCTCCATTACACATATCCATAAAAGGATCCAGGTAAAGCTTGTGCATTGTCATGTGACCTTTAGCATCAATCTCATAGTACTTAAACTCTGTAGTATCAGTAGTAATCTTTTGATGAGGGATATACGTATTAAAGCGTCTTTTTATACGATTAGGCGCTACCGTACCAACTTTACCTTTATAAGAACTGTATTTCCTGCTTTTTCGGGTATAGGATGTCACCTGTAATCCAAGTTTTTGAACTATTCTCTGAACTTTCTTTTTGTTGATGGTATATCCTTGATTTCGAAGTTCTCCAAGTATTCTACGATATCCATAATCTTTATTATCAGTACGAATTTCTTGAATTTTTTCTTCGATTTCTCTGTCAGGATTTTCTCTATCAAATCTCTTTTGCCAATACATATATGTTGCTTTTGGCATACCAGTATACGAGAGAAGGTCTTTTAGTCTAAACTCTCCCCGGAGGCTGTTGATGACGAGCGCCGTTCTCTCATTTTTGCCTCGTCCTCTAAACGCAGCCTCCTCAGTTCTTTTAAAAAAGCGTTCTCTATTCTTAACTTAAGGAGTTCATCCTCTAATTCCTTTACATGTTCAGCACTGGTATCAACAACTCTTTCTTCAATTTCCTGAGGTTTTGGGGATATCTTAGATTTATCCAATGTTCTCGTCCGACCTTTCTTACGAGATTTCAAAGCCTCTGGACCAGCAACACGAAAACGACTAACCCATGCAGCAATCAAGCTTGGATTAGTTATGCCTTCTTGAATAGCCAGCTCCTGATATGAAATCTCGTTTGTTAGATATAACTCTACCACAGAAAGTTTCTTTTCAAAAGAATATTTTTTCTGTTGACGAGACCTCATTAAACCTTCATCGCCAAAGGACTGGTAGTTATTGACCCATTTTTGTATATCTTTTTTATGTGGACCATAGACGGATGAAAGATACTTGTAGCCTCCTTCACCTCTTAAATAGGCATCAACAATTTTTTTCTTAAACTCGTAGCTGTACCTAGCCATAAAAATACCGACCTCCAATCGTTAGATTTTAGGTCTAACTTTTGGGGGTCGGTACAGAGACCGGGGCGGCTAATTCTGTGTTTTGTGATTATCGTTACGCCCGATGGCGTATCCGATACTAAAGCAGGTCAGTCCGAAACTGAGCACTGCAAGCAGTCCTTCAATCGTCAGCATGAGCGTCGCCCTCCTTTCCACCGGATTCCCTTTCGGGTTTCTATGTAAACGGAGGGTCACAGTCCCTCCGGAGAGGGCCAGCCGTCCACCATCTTGGTGACACCCAATGAAGATTGTAGCACGGCGACAGGGAGTTTTCAACAGATTACGACGCGAATTGAAATCAGGGTAGAAAAAGTAGTATTTCATTTCTTAACATCACAAAGAAATAATGTCTGAGAATCCCTGGTTTTATAGGCTTCTCAGACATTCTTGCCGTTGTTCAAACTCAGCGTGCTTCTCCTGCGGTTTCTCCACCTTCGATTGCAACCATTCGATTTTCTTCAAATGTTTCCGGTTGTTTTTGTTTTGATATTTCTGTAATAGTAGCCTCGGCCAACATATCTTTCAGCTTATCGATATGCGATACGAAAAGAAAAACACAATATTAACAACAAATACGAATTTCAATGAATGGGATGGAGTTTTTTATGATGCAGTGATAGCAAATGCTATTATTAACAGGGTATTACATCTCGCACATGTAATACCAATATCGGGTAAATCATATAGATTGAAAGATCATTTAGGACAACCTGATTAATTGTACATTCTTATATAATTTTTTTGTACATTGGGACTTGACATTTTATAACCTGTGAGAGAAAACATGAGCAGGGCATGATCGATTACTGGAATAAAGGGTAACAGAAACTACCAACTACCAGTGCCGTCACCGATAACTGGGAGCTGTGTTTAATTCAAAAGATCTTCAATAGCAATGACCTTGATATCTTCACTGAGCTTCACAGGGTAATGTGTTCCCTCTGTGATTTCATCGTCCGAAAGGACAATTCTATATTCTTGTTCATCTCGAAAATAAACGTCTTTACAGAAAAGTGATCTATAAACATACTCCGCCCTGAACACATATTTCTTCTTTCCGTTTTCTTTAACCGGTGGTACATCCTGCATCAGATATTTCACGTACTCCATATCCATTGCAGTCTGTTTTCCTCCATCTACTTCAAGTCCTTTATCAATATGAAAATAGTGAACAGCTTCATGTACGATCCTTGTGCCGATGGAATTACTTACATCTTCAAAAAATTGCTTCGGATTAGAAATCCATCTTAACCCGAAGTCTCTATTGTGTTTTTGAATAAATCGATAAGCCTCTAATCGATTTCCTTCACAAAGAATGCAGCCGCTTTTTTTAAGAAGTCATTTTCCTTTTGGAGTTCTGCAAGTTGCTTTTTCAACTTAAGATTCTCCTTCATAAAATCATAATCAGCTTTGGCTTCGTCATTTGTTTGGCATTCTTCACGGAACCGTTTTGTCCAGTTTGATATACTTGCATGCGACACTCTATATTCAGCTACAAGACTTTTGATTGACCTTCCGTCTTCAAGATGAAGGCGAACAATTTTTTCTTAAATTCTGATTCATAGTGTTGGTTCATTTGTAACATACCTCATTCTATTCTAAGATTATATCTTATTAGGTCGAGTTGTTACAACTATATTATATCACAACATATCTTGTATATTTAAACCAAATTTCTTTGCTTCTTTTTCTGCTGCCATTTTATCAATATCATATAAATTATTAATCAATGCTTTTATTCTTGTGTAAAAAATATCATTACTTATATTGCCTATATCATAATCTCTTTTTGTCTTTTCAGTGCTATTTATTATTTCCTGTTTTCTCATAGTCATAATCCACCTTTCTGCAAAAGACACCAATTCGTCTTGAAAACATGTTGATATGCTTTCGCTTTTTCTATTATCTATTATCGCTTCCTTCTGATATATTATTCTTATAAAACTGACAAATTGCAAAAAAAGTAAGTTGAACGTTAGAAATGTATAGTATCAATCAGCATTGCTATTTGTTGTCTATAATCCGTTAAAGCACCAAAAATTGTCACATCACCGTAAAAGGTAAACTTTTCTTACAATATCGACTCGGTTTTACTGAGTACCCACTCACTGCCATTTTTATAACTAGTTTAGTCGTTTTTAAATACACCCACCTTATATTTGTCTATGATTCCATCTTCGGCGCCCATGTCAATCAACGTAGCCCCCGCTACGCCTCATTTCTTCGCCTTGCAGAATGAAATCATATCCGAAATATAAAATTGGATTAATTTTAAACGACTATACTAGTATTTTGCCTAATTACACATCCATCATTTTTAATAGTGCTTCTATTTTATAGATATGGATAATACTCTGATTCTTTTAATTCATCTTTATCCAATTCTAAAATTGTAGCAATAGCAGCACTTTCAAAGCTCCAATAACCACAGTAAGTTTCTGAACTACTAAGATGTGAATTATACCAACTGTACCCCGAATGGTTTTCATACCACCCCTTCAGGTAATCACACAGCTCAGCTTCCTTTGATTGTGATTCAAAAATCTTATTTAATACGTTAAATTCCTCCGATAAACCGATAGCATTATCCCATGTTGGTTTTTCACCCATAATGTACATTGACAAAAACTTCAATAGCCTATCTTTTTCGATTTTACCTTGATGACACTTTATCAGCTTTACAACTTCACTTTTATCGTTAACCATTATTGATAACGAAATTAGATTAAGTAAATCTTCGTATGTGATATTTTTATATTCGCCAGCTATTTTAATCGCTTCATTCAGCAAAATCTTTAATTTATACATTGATGCGCCCATAGAAAATTCAGCTTTTAATAAGTCAAGTTCATAACCGGTCAAAGATACAAGTATTCTCTGCTTCTTATCATCATCTGCATTCTTCAACTTCATCACCTTTTTTTCAATTCGAGAATACTGATATTCCAAATACTTTTCAAAGTACTCTTTATCCTTTCGAATATCTCTCATTCATGCCACCTCCACCTTTAATATCATCTGACGACTCTACTCGATTTCCGTCTTCGTCGAAGTATTCAACAATTGTTTTATCTCCAACTTTATTACCCTCTGTGTCCACTTTCTGTACATCTGTATGAATGCTACCATTTTCATCAATATGGGGTTCAATATGATATACCTCATGACTCACTGAATCTGGATTATCTTCCGCAGCATCTCTAATTTCATCAGCCTTTTCTTTCCCCACTGCGTCATCCAATCTTTTATCTATCCAGTTGTCAGACATTTGTTTCCCATCCTTAGTTTCTGATAATTGCGATGTATTATACTTTGCATCTGCAATAACATATGATTTAATTCCGTCAGAATTAGCCTTTTCATACACTCCGTCGATACCTGTTCTAAAGCCACCTTTCTTATCATCAAGACTTGTAACCCTATACTTATTAAGAGTTTTATATCCTCTTGATATGTAATACTGGTCCATCATCATTTCTCCAAGATTTCCCAATTTCTCATTTGTCAGCTTCTCACCATTTCTAATCCTTTTGAGAGTGTCTTTTATTGCAGCTTTCTGCTTTTCATTTATTTCATCCTGAGATAGCTTTTTATATTCATCAATAGCTTCGTTCAATTTCTCTTGCAACTGTTCTGGAGTTAAATTCTTGATATCGTCAAGCTTGCTCTTAACAGCATCACCTGATGATTTAATATCCTCTATTTTTTGTTTAGCATTCTCTTTCACTTTCTCGTCTGAAAGGTTCTTAATTCCTTCTGTGCCTTTTTTCACCACTTCGACTACAGAATTTTCTGCGACAGAAGTAATTACTTCTAGTACATCCTTCAATTGTTCTGGCGTTAAATTCTTGACATCGTCAAGCTTACTCATAACCGCGTCACCTGATGATTTAATATCCTCTATTTTTTTCTTGGCAATCTCTTTCATTTCCTCGTCTGAAAGTTTCTTGATTCCTTCTGCGCCTTTTTTCACCACTTCGACTACAGAGGTAACATACTTCTCTGCAACAGAAGCAATTACTTCTAATACAGCCATCAAATCACCTTTCTTTCCAAGTATTGCTTAACATCACCTGCAAATGTACTGTTCTCTACTATCAAAAAATCCTCAACAGGTATATCAGATCCTTTCAAAAACTCTTTAATGTTCAATCCTGCGATTGTTTCAACAGCTTTTCTATACGGTTTCTTCCTATAATACTTTTCTAAGCCTTCGCTTATACTCTTCAACCTGTCTTCTGTCGGCACAGCTACAGCCTCGTTCAATAATTTCACGAACTCATCGTCTGGAAGAGCATTTATAGAGAATACACCCGATGCCAACAAAGATATTATCTTATCCGATATACACTCAATAATGCCTTTTTTCTTATCAGCGCCGGGGATAAAAATAATGGCTCTGATTGATGCCTCATGGCATATCTGCTTAACAGCCTCATCCAATCCTGAATAAAAGCTCTCTTCGTCAATTCCAACCATTAAACTTACTAATGCCTTAATTGCCCACTTGTACACTTCCTCGGAAAGGTTGTTTTCAATAATGCTCTTATTAATAGAAAACATTTTGTTTTCAAGATCACTATCATATAGCTTCTTATCAAGAACATTATCCGACTCTACCTCTGTTATTTTAACAATTACCGGCTGTACCATCCCTTCTTTATGGCACAAGGCATATCCCGTTTTTAAATTACCCAAATAGATGGCATCATCTGGATATACACCTATTGTATTAGCGACAGCTTCTTGATCATCTCTAGCAACAATTCTATGAATGATTTTATTTGATGAGTTTTTAATCACATCCGGTGCCAACTTTGTTGGTATCTGTTCCGCAACGATTACCCCCTGCCCGTATGATCTCATCTCTGCTAACATATTTGTAAAATGTTCAACCGCTTTACCCTTCGGATTACCAATATCTTCATTGGTTTCTGTAGAAACATTTTTCAGTAGTCGATGTGCTTCTTCAATTACTAATATGTGTTTCAATCCTTTCGATGAATCTACCGCCTGTTTAACCTGTCTATATTCATCAACATAAATAATTAAAAGTCCTAGGGTAAACGCTTTGTCTGCATCATCTGCCAACCCCTCTAACTCAAGCACAACATTCTTTTTTAGAAGCGACTCAAAATCCGTAGTCTCGTGAGTATTGAACATAAAGCCTTTTGTTCCAACACATAGGCTATCAATTCTTGCTTTTATAGCACCGCGTATATTCCCCTTAACTTCCCCCTCATATGTCATTTCATTTTCAATATAATAATCTACTTCATCTTTAAGATCTTGCATGGTCGGGAACAAGAATTTATGCGCACTTATGCTATATTGTTTTTGAATAACATCTTGGCTAAAAAATTCATCCTGGCGCTTTGTATTAACCAATTCAGGATGAAAACCTAAGGTCAGATTCCACCCTTTCTTTTCATATATTCTATGCAAACACTTTTCTACGATATAAGGCATCGGACCATAAAAAGCAAATGATGCACTAAACAAATCCTTTAGCATATCAATATGCTGCTGCGGATTAATTCCAGGCAAAATATAAAACGGATTAAGCTTTATGCATTTAATCTCCGGTCTTCCTAGTGTATAAACATCTATTTCCTTTTTTATATTCCTATACTCACGTTTAACTGGTTCAATTATCATAAAAGGCTTATCTATTCCTAATAGCAGTGCCTTTACAGAATTTGTCTTTCCTCCTCCCGTCATTCCACAAACAAAAGTATGCTTATTAAGATCTTCATTATCAAAACCAAAGTCAACATTATCTAGAGGCCTGTCATACTCACATACCTTTCCAACCGCACGATCAGTAGAAGCAAACTCCGTATTAAGCGAGTATCCTTTTTCTTCTTTTATATCAAAACCAACAGTTCTGTCCGTAGGAATCGTACATATTCCACATAATTCCTCGGAAGTAACCAAACTCATTAACGGGCTGGTACAACTATCTGAGAAAAAGCCTTTAGGAATCATCAGCTGTTCCGTATGGATTTTATCAGTAGGTTTATCCTTTCCTTTGCAAGTATCCTGATACGAGAAAACAACCGGCGGTAAAACTTCAGGTACACCAGATGCAATTTCGCTATAAAGACTTCCCTTTATGATATCGCTAGCCATTTTGCTGTCCGATGAATATGTGACAACAGAATTCCACATACCAATACTTCGTCCAACCTTAAGCCGTTCCACCATAGATTCTGCCATTTTCATTAACTCAACAGCAAAACCGTTTTGTACGTCAGCCGATATGGATTCACTACTACTTATTGTCTCAGTCACAGCATCGCTATATCCCTGAGAAATACTATAAGTAGTACCTTTAGTTTTGCTCGAATTAAATCCTAATTGCTTACCAACAAATAGCCCTATTAATCCACCGCCAACCGCACCAACTAAAGTTCCTACTCCAGGAATCACTGAGCCAATAGCAGCTCCAGCGGCTGCAAGAGGAAGTGCACCAGATACATTCATCCCCTTTTGTTTGCTAATGTTCTCTCCATTAGTCTCATTATAGTTATCTGTATGTGTGTTTCCTTCCGATGTACCCTTTTGAAGAGATACCGTTCTCTTTGATATCGCAAAGCATTTATCCTGTATGTCTATTGCCTTATTAATCTTCTCTTGTATTTCTAACTCGCTAATAGGCTTACACAAAACCATAATGGTGTAATTCTGTCCGTTAAGACTTCTCATAAGCGATGACAAATCTTTGGTCTGATATTCGCCATCTGTTTTCAGAGCTGGCACACCGCTGATACACCCAACATATCTATCATTATCATTTCCGTCTTTGTCAGTAGAATTGGCGAACCGTTCTTCATACTTACAAATTTTTACACCTGGTAGTAAACCTTCAATAATAACCTTAATTGTTTCGTCAGATGACTTCGGCTGAACTCCTAACACTAAAGAAGTTTTTCCAGAATAGCTTACTATCCCATAGCATACTTCTTGCTTAATGGCATATGCTGTGGTGAATAGTTTTTTTATTTTCTCCGAAAAATATACGAATTGATCGTCCACATTGTAGGTGGTAACTTCACATATCTTATAAAATGTAAAAGAATTAAGCAGATCCAACGACTTTTCCATCGGAGTTGCAATAGCCATATCGTTTGTGACTCCATAAGCAGGAAAATAGCTCGTTATAAAATCAGCTGCATAAAGACCTATGTTCTTTGAGTCTTCCTTAAACTGTGCCATTAATTCTTTTTCATTATCCTGTTCAGCCGGTAAATTTGACATTAAATCATCCCTTTCTCCAGTTCCTTTATCTCACCATCATAAAAAACTGATATCTCATCAACCCATGACATCAATGTTGCTTTAACATTTTTTAAATATTCTTTTATCAAAGCATTAACATCCT
Organism: uncultured Lachnospira sp.; assembly: GCA_946186125.1. Classification (GTDB taxonomy): domain Bacteria; phylum Bacillota; class Clostridia; order Lachnospirales; family Lachnospiraceae; genus UBA2821. Next base: position 19,710 of record CAMHLZ010000014.1, read on the forward strand.
GCTTACTTCCTGAAGTAGGCTTATCGCGCAATACAAGCAACATGAGTCCTGCTATAATTACAGCTATAACAACGGGGATAGCATTCTTCATAGTAATGCTTACAACTCCACCGCCAATACAAATAGCTCCTGCGGCTGTCCATTTATTTATAAGGGATTTGCTTTCTTCGTAATCTATATGAGCAGGGACCTCAAATGAAAACTTCGCATTCAGATCTTTTAAAATATCCCTCGAATAGAATGCTGCTTTATTCTGAGCGTTCTGATATAGCGGTTTCGCCAATGTTTTCTCCATCAGCATATTGTAAACACTTGACAAAATCATTTTGCTCTCCGAAGTCAGTTTGTTTACAGTAAGATTCACTGCGTTATCAATTACATCTTGATTAGACATACCGCTTTCAATATTCTTCTTAACACTTGAATAAATCGACTTAAGAATTTTTTCTACATATTCTTGGATTTTTTCCCTATCATTATTCTCCAACATAATTTCTCAACTCCTCCTTAAGCGCTTTTATATCCTTCAATTGAATTTCTACTGCAGCTACTTTTTCTTTCAGATCTTCAACATTTGCCCTTCTCTTTTCATTACTATCACGATCTTCCAACAGTTTCTGATATTCAGCTTCTAGTTCAGCCTTATGCTCCGTTAATTTTTCTGTATAAGTCTCCCTACACTTTGTTACATAATTTACGACATTGCCTGTCATTTTAGGTATAATGTCATCATTAAGGCGCTTATGAATACTATTAGCTACAAGCTTAACGTGCTCCTTCAGATGATGATATGGCACTCTTTCAACAGATTTGAATGTCAATCCGTGTTCGACCTCATCATATCCCGATGTCTTTTCTCTTGCGTCATCATCTATGGAGTCAAAATCAGATTCCGTAAAATTGGGAGTGTACGCCTCAGCAGGGATCTTTGATGGATCATCAGTATATTGAATCAGTTTCTGATTGCATTCTTCAATTACTCTGTTAGCCATCTCCCGGCGAAAATCCTTTGTATCATCTATAGCATCCAAGGTCATTTTTTTCATAGAACTGAATGTTGTATCAGTTATTTGACTTTCCGGGAGCTGGCGAAAATTTTCTAGCTGTTCCTCGTATTCCTCCTGTTTTTTTTGTGCTTCATTCATGATAACGCCTTCGCCATTGATGTTATCGGTGTACTTTTTGTAGATTTTCATAATGCCTTGCGTTATTTTTGAGTACACCTCATCAATCTCGTTTTTCTTCTCACGAATACGGTCTTCAAGCGCAACCGGATCATCTACATTTTCCTCAGCAACTTTTAAAGCCTCTGAATAAATCCCCCTATATCTGATGCATTCCTTCTCTAAATTTTCCAAAAACTCTATAAGCTGTAAGTAGTTGGCAACTCTTGCGAATTTTTCGATAGCGGCTTGAACACTATTAAAATTCGACAATTCCTCCATTGACTCTTCAAATTTAGCAATATCCCCCTTGGACTTTAACCATCTCTTACTTGCAGGATCAAAATCATCACCTGCTTCATCTAACTTGTCGAAGAACTCCTCAATCTTTTCTTCAGTTCCAAGCTCTCTGCACTTGTTCAAAAACAACTGTATCTTACTATCTACGCAAATGATTTTTTCTGGCTTAATATCTTCTTTGTATATTTCTATTGCCCGTTCTCTCAGTATGGCAAATTCTGAACCTTGCAGATCTGATTTTCTCGTCAAAACCAAAAACAATAATTCTTTTTCTCTACTGGTACAGTTATTGCGTAGGAAATTTATGAACGGAGTTGATTCAAGCGCCTGTCCAATCAATGGTTTTACAAAAATAATAGCATTAGCATGAGAAATATAATCCTCTGCTATTCTTCCAACATTTCCCCCAGCTCCTACACCAGGACTATCTATTATCGTTATCCCCTGCATTTCTTCAGGAAGTGGATATATAATATCAATCTCTGTGATAATCTTTCCCCAGTTAGCAGCATTTTCATCGACATACTCACGAATAAGTTTTTTGTACTCATCGATATTCATTTTGATAATGTTGTCCTTAGCTTCTTCTTCAAGAAACGAAGACATAATTTGACCTGGAATCTTCTTTCCTTTATACTTTATCAAAAGCTCATTGTTTATTGTCGTAATAGGAATATTTCTATATTTGTCCGAAATAGCCGCATGGCTCTTTAAGAAATCCCTTATTTCTTCAAATCCAGTGATGACCGTTTTTCCGCCCGCCGCGGACTTAGCAACCAATTCAAACTTATTTCCCCGGCGAATCTTGATAATAGCACTCGTACACTGTCTCACATCCATCGGAACAACTTCTTTTCCCAAGTAGGCATTAATAAACGTGGATTTACCACTCTTTGCCTCACCTAATATCATGAGATTGAAAATCTCATTACGGATCCTCTCTGCTTGTTCACGAATACTGTCATCTATTTTCTTGCCAGCAGCTTCATTTGCCTTAACATACTCATCATACAGTGATAGTACTTGCTCTTTGCTTCCTTTGTAACTCTTGAAAATCATTTATTGACACCTCCAACATTATATTGTCTTTACATAATCCCCCTGACTTCTCAGCCACATCTCAATCCCCTTTCCAAACACCTCCGCAGATATTGTATATACACCATTCTCCTCTGAAATCACTTTTGCTGTCGGCAACCTGTCGAGCACGGCATCCACATCCAGCCCCGAATACTTAAACTTGACTTTTTCAAGTTTACCACCATACATAAATTGAATCCTTTTCCTAAACTCGCCTTCCTCAAAGCGGCTGCTATAAGGAATATTAAATCTTTCATCAAACACCTTCAGCGAACGGATACGGTCTATGCGATATATTGTTGGGAATGAATCATTTAATACATCAAAACCTTTCCTTGTCTCTTCATCATCAATAAATGCTGTCAGGTAAAAATAATACTCCGAAAACATAATCGCTACCGGCTTTAATTTTCTACAAACCGTCTTTTTATCTACCGTGCGACAGTAGTCCACATTAATATATCTGTTTTCACGGATTGCTTGTCCAATTTCCCACATTCTATCGATAAATTCCGACTTATGCCTTGGCTCCACGTAATGAAATTCCTCATTTCGAATGAGTTCCCTAACCTGTTTTTGATTACTTTTAGGAACACAACAGGCAATTAGCTTATCAAGCATTTCTACCATTCTCTTCTTTGTAAATGCCCTGCTGTCTAAAAGAATCTTGCATAATGCCAAAACTTCGGCATTCTTCAATCGCAGACTGTATAATTGTTCAAGTCGATATCCCCGTGATTTCCGGTCATAAATTACTGAATTGATATATCCTACACTCTCTGCATTTGTTTCAAAATAATTTCTAATATCATCAATATCCCGCTGTATTGTCCTCTTATCTACACAAAACCGCTCTGACTCCTCCGCTTTATTAACAATCTCACCATTTATAAGTTTGGTGTAAATTGTTAAAATCCGCTCAATCTTTTCTCCCTTAAACTCTTCCATACTTCTTTCTCCTTGGTTTTCACCGATAAAGCCAAATGTTACATACCATCTATCTTCTTGTAAAGCCCCAGCCTCCTGTAATATTCTTTATCATCATCTTTTTCTTTTCAACGCACATCTCAATAATTAAATTATATATGCATAATCATATCACGTCAATGCATTTCTCAATTCCTTTTACAATCCGTTTCCCCATTACACATACAAAACAGATTCATGATACGATATTTGAAAAAATCAATTCATTCTCAAGTTTTGTATTTGTAAGCAAGCTGACGCTTCACAAATTTTCGTTCGTTAAAGCGACAGCCCCTTTCAAATCCTTCATTCACAGATTCATCAACAACCAAGCTGTTATAATAAAGATTCCAAACCAACGTTTTGCATAAGCCTCCTGAGTACCGATAGTGTTCCTGTTCAAAATCTTTGACAACACTGATGCAATAACCGCAGATACAACAAAAATTGCGATATACATATCCGGTCCACCTCCTTCTCATAATATGCCATCCACTACTGCTACATAAAAAACAAAGTTCGTATTTTTCGTTGAGATTCGATATGATACGCCGTCTTTTCTCCTCTCCTTATGTAAATAGTATAACAACCGTGAATGACACAAGCTGTCACTCTAATTATTTTCTTTTATTTTTTACATAAAAATCAATCTCAAAGAAGGCAAATACACGACAATCTGTTTCGCCATTGCACTTATTGGACTGATTAATGATATTACACTTTTAGCGCAAAGTTCCAACTGCAGATCGCTTACTTCATATTGAACATGTGTTTTCTTTGTGCTATACTATTCGTGTGTAATTGAAAAGAAAGTAGGATGTGATTTTCCGATTATTAGATGCCCTCTAGTTTTCAAAGGAGGGTGAAGCCCTATGAACACGCTTGAAGTTCTTACTCTTGTGCTAGTAATTTTCGCGGCTCTGTCATACATAGACAATCATAATAACAAAAAAGAATAGCATCCGAACTCTCACCATAGTTTAAGATGCTATTCTTATAATACATTTTAACACTGAGGGCAAATCGGATTCACATCCGATTGCCTTTCTGAGTAAATTATACAATAGGGTACTTGAGAAATCAAGTACCCTTTTTAATCCACACAAAATTTATTTCATCTAATTTTAATTAACCTTATATTTAATTTTCTTAGTCTTTACCGTGCCTGTACCGTCCTTAACCGATAAAACAAACACATAACTTCCCTTTTTCTTTGGTGTAAATCCTACCTTCTTAGTTGTAGAGTATTTTTTAATCGTAACGGTCTTTCCTGACAATTTGTACGCGAACTGGTATTTTATCGTTCCGATTCCGCCTGCTGTCGAAGCCGTAAGCGTAATCTTCTTATTCACCTTTGACTGATTTGATGACGAGCTTGTCTTAAAACTCTTTATACTTAAAGCCTTTACGTTGCAGGTAAGTTTCTTTGTTACCGTTGTCTTAATGCCTTTAACATCTACGTATAAAGTGTATTTCCCGGTTGCTTCAGGAGTCCATGTAGCTGTATTTTTATCGCTGAAGTCCTTAATTACTGTAGTCCATCCGCCTTTCTTTAAATAAAATTTGTAGCTTAAATTGCTGCCTGCTGCTTTTACGGTAAGTTTCACTTTACCATTTTTCTGTACCGCATTAAAAGCATCTATGTCAAGTGATTCATTTACCTCTGTCAGATATACCATCGCATATCCTTTATCACCGACATTTCCTGTCAATACGCCATTTTCAACCTTGAACTCAGCACCTGACACATCATCTATGTATTTACCATTCGGAATAAGTGTCATTTTCTGTGAAATCTGTGCAGAAGTTCCGGCACAGTTCACGATTGATACGCCGTATTTGTCGCCTGTTTTTCTTTCAACTACAAGGATATTACTTCCATCACTTGAAACGGCATCCTGACCGCCTTCTCCACTGAAATAGTTGTGGAAACGGTTGACAACTGCGACTTCATCCGTACACCATCCTGTCTGTGCTGCAGCTCCCATTGCTACACTTGAGCTTGCCAATGTTGCCGCTGCCGTTCTTGCAAAATAAAGTGGTGTGGCATTTGCCCTTGATGCCGTGTATGCCCATGCAAGTTTTACATACTTCTCATCAAGTGTTCTGGTTGCACCATCAGTATTTGCCCATGTATCATGTGATTCAGCCCATACTACAGGATATCTTCCGGAGTTTTTCGCTGCTTCATAGTTATATCCTGACCATTCGATAATACTTGCCTGTCCGCCCTGCTTTATAAAGCTTGTGTTAGAATCGCTGTAGCCGGTATCAGTGACGCTGATATAATCAGTATAACCTGACATATCTGTGTATGGATTATTCAAAACTTCACCGTAGCAGTACAAATCAATATTTTTCTCTGTCTTTGCATAATCTGTAGTTGCCGTGATAACATTTTTCCAGAAATCACTCGCATAAGAAGCATCATCCTTTGATGTCTCAATATGTTTTGCAGAGTCAAATCTGAATCCGTCAGTTCCGCAGTCTATACATTCTTTCATAAATCCAATTACATAATTCTGAACTTTCTCACTGCCGGTATTCAAATCCGGAAGTCCTCCTGAACAATACTGTGTAAGCTGGAGTCTGTCGTTATTATTTGTAACCTTCTGCTGGTATGTGTGCCAGCATGAAGCATCATTTTTCAAATCATCCATGCATAATGAATTTGGCTTACATGAACTTCCTTCAGCCAGATGATTTGGAACTATGTCAACGATTACCTTAATTCCGTACTCATGTGCCTTTGCACACATAGCTTCAAACTCTGCCTTTGTTCCGAGTGCACTGTTCCCTGAATCATCAATAGAAAAATTAATCGGCTGGTATAACCAGTACCAGTTCCCCTTTGCAGAAGTATCTTTTGTAGATTTTACAGCCTGCTGTATAGGCGAAGTCTGCACCGCCGTATATCCGAGTGATGCGATTTTTTCCATATTTTCTGCAATCGTATTAAACGACCAGTTCCAGCATTGAAGCATTACACCTTCCTGTGTATCTGATAATGGTATCGTTGATTCTGCCGATGCCGTTACCGCCTGTGCTGCCTTTACCAATGATGAATCCGTAAATGAAATTCCTGACACTGCTATCGCTGCCGCCATAGCAAGACTAAATACTTTTTTCACTTTTTTTCTCATGCAAATTCTCCATTCTCTCTAAAAATAGTTGTTACCTGCTACTACACTGAATTATTTAATTCAGACAATATTATTTCGTCATTTTTTCTTGTTTTCTTCATGTCAATTATTCTTTGGTTTTCCGAACCCCTGAAATTAAGATTAAGATTCTTAAGATTCTCTTCAAATTTTCCATCCACCAGAACATCAATACTGTCAAGGATCTCATCCGTTACCTCAATGTACCTCTTTCCTCCCGGTACAAGATCTTCCTCATAAGTAAATCCGGTATACATCCAGATATCTTTCCCGGGAAGTTCTTTTTTAATCCTTCGTATCAAAGGTATAATTCCTCTCTGATTCACCTCTTCAAATGGCTCCCCGCCCAGAATTGTAATTCCTTTGTAGTATGTCTTTTTCAATTCTTCCATGATAAACGTTTCTTTTTCCTCGTCATACAATTCTCCAAAGTTAAAGTCCCATGTCTGTGGCTGAAAGCATCCTTCACATCTGTTAGTACAACCTGAGACAAACACACTGATTCTGATTCCCGGTCCGTTCGCTGCATCCACCGTAATTATCTCGCATATATTCATGTCACTCATCTCCAAATACTATATTCATTATATCTCTTATGCGATGCACATAGGAATGCATTGCTTTTACTTTTTTATATCCTTTTTCTGCGATAGCTTCGCGCTCTTTATCATTTTCCAGATAATACTGAATTTTTCCTAACAATTCCTGCTCACTCGAATAAGTTTCTATCTCTTTACCTATTTCAAAATACTCCGGCAGTTCTTCCTGATAATTGCTTATCAAAAAACCTCCGCATCCTAAAACATCCCAGATTCTTAAAGAAAGCCCTGAACGGATTGGCTTTGCCGTAATGTTAAGATTTATCTTACTCAGATGAAATATCTTTGGCATTTCGTCAAAACTCTTTGCCAAGCCTCTGTTTTTCACCTTTGGAATAGAAGACGTATCACTTCCCGTATATACATTTACATCAAAATATTCTGATATCTTCCCGAGCAGACGGTATCTCTCAAGCTCGGCAACTCTTGTATTTAGAACCAGTTGTGCCAATACCGCCTTCTGATTATCATCTGACAGCTCAGGAAACGGATATTCTCCTACTTCATCAGTAAACCTTTTAACAATATCATCTTCCAGGATGTCTTCCATAAAATTATATCCATAAATCAGATACTGAGATTCTATAAGACCCTCAAAATATCCTTTCAGATAATCATCCAATTTTTCTTCTATTTTGTTATAAGAGCTTTTTTCTTTGTACAATGAACCTACAAACGAAATATCGTGTGTGAAATTTTTCCTGTCTGCCTCTGTTATTCCACCAATCATTTCATCATTATGTTCCATGTTAGTGGCAAGTGGCATATAAAATATTCCGTCTGGATTTTTCGGATAAAACTCATTATACAAAATCCTGTCAAAGAAAAATATTCTGTTATACGGCTTCGAAATGGCATGTGAATACAACTCTAACACGGGAGAATCTACAATCCAGCACACATATGGAATTTTAAAAATATTACATACTTCTGCAAGTGTCGGAAAAAAATTGATGCTGAACACGCAGTCATACGCTGTATCCATCAGTCTTTTCCCCATCAGTTGAACACACTCTGCCGGAGGAAAATCTTTTTTATATATCTCCGTAGTCTCTTCATCAACCGTATGCCCAAGCATCTTAAACGCTGCTATAATATCAGGTTCGCATATGCTGGCATATCTGTAAAACAATATTCTTCTACTCATATATTCCTCCATCACGAGCTATTTAAGCTCCTCACAAATAGCTTTTCTCCCAAATTACGTAAAATATCCTACGCAGCGGGCTTTAACCCGCTCCATAGGATTATAAACATATTATATCCAAGCAAATCGTGGCGTCTGCGACACAATTTGTCGTGTGAAAATCATTACTGATTTTCACACTATTCGCCATCATGAAGCATCTGATGATTTGATATATGAAGTACTCTTGATTTGATTTCTTTTGTCTTTCCGACATTCCAGAAATTCTCTCCAAGGTATCCACAGGTTCTTCTCGTAACATTCATCTTGTTATGATCCTTATTATGGCATTGCGGACATTCCCACTCTCCATCTGCATTTATAATAATTTCACCGTCAAAACCACACTTATGGCAATAGTCAGATTTTGTATTAAATTCAGCGTACTGGATATTATCATATATGAACTTAACCAGTTCCTCCAACGCTGTAAGGTTATGTCTTAAATTAGGAATCTCAACATATGAGATTGCTCCTCCGGATGATATTCTCTGGAACTGACTTTCAAATTCAAATTTTTTGAAAGCATCCATATTTTCTCTTACGTCTACATGATATGAATTGGTATAATATCCTTTATCTGTTACGTCTTTAATTTCTCCAAAACGTTCTTTATCAATTCTTGCAAATCTATAGCAAAGAGATTCAGCCGGTGTTCCATATAATCCAAATCCTATTCCTGTATTCTTCTTCCATGTATCTGTCGCATCACGAAGTCTGTTCATAACCTTTAATGCAAACTCAAGTCCCTCAGGCTCTGTATGACTGACACCTGTCATGAGTTTCGTTACTTCGTATAATCCGATATATCCAAGCGATATCGTAGAATAACCTCCGTGCAGAAGTTTATCTATTGTTTCATTTGGTTTTAATCTTGCAATCGCACCATACTGCCAGTGAATCGGGCTTACGTTTGAAAGTGTTCCTTCAAGAGCACGGTGTCTGCACATCAATGCCTCAAAGCAAAGTGCAAGTCTTTCCTCCATAAGCTGCCAGAATAATTCCTTATTTCCTTTTGCAAGTATTCCAATCTGTGGAAGGTTGATACTTACCACGCCCTGATTAAAACGTCCTTCCCATTTATAATTTCCATTTTCATCTTTCCACTCGCTCAAGAAACTTCTGCATCCCATACAGCTGAAAACATTTCCCGAATAATTTTCACGCATTTTTTTTGCTGAAATATAGTCCGGATACATGCGTTTTGCAGAACATTTAACTGCAAGCTTTGTGATATAATCGTATTCTCCACCCTGCAGACAGTTATGTTCATCTAAAACATAAATCAGCTTTGGAAATGCCGGTGTCACATATACACCCTTTTCATTCTTGATTCCTTCGAGTCTCTGTCTTAAAATTTCTTCAATGATAAGTGCATTTTCTTTTATATATTCATCATTTTTATCCAGATTTAAAAACAGTGTGACAAACGGTGACTGTCCGTTAGTCGTCATCAATGTATTAATCTGATACTGTATTGTCTGAACACCTGACTTTAATTCATCCATCAGCCTGTCATTTACAAACTGTTCAAGTAATTCAGCATCTATCTTATCTCCATATTTTTCTCTATAATGTTTCTCGTATTTATCATAGCTCTTTCTTAAATATTTTCCAAGATGTCTTATATCTACCGACTGTCCGCCATACTGACTTGACGCAACCGCAGATATTATCTGTGTCATTACCGTACAGGCAACCTGGAAGCTCTTAGGGCTCTCTATCATCTTGCCGTTCATTACGGTTCCGTTATCAAGCATATCTCCTATATTGATAAGACAACAGTTGAAAATAGGCTGTACGAAATAATCAGCATCATGGAAATGTATAATACCTTCTTCATGAGCTTTTGAAATCTTCTCAGGAAGTAACACTCTCTTAGTTAAATCCTTTGAAACCTCTCCTGCAATCAAATCTCTCTGTGTACTGGCTATACTTGCATTTTTATTAGAATTTTCTTCCATCACGTCTTTATTGCTGTTTTTAATAAGGCTCATGATGGAATCATCCGTCGTATTCGCCTTTCTCACCATTTCACGGGTATATCTATATATAATATAAGTCTTTGCAAGAACGTATTTTTTCTGAGCCATCAATTTCTGCTCTATGATATCCTGGATATCCTCAACCTGCATTTCTTCCATTCCACGATTCTCAATCGACGCAACTATGCTGTAAATATTTTCCTCAGATATCTGCTCATGCATCTCTACTTCATCATTTGCCTTCTGAATGGCAATAACGATTTTATTCCTATCATATTCGACACGTCTTCCGTCTCTTTTTATAACTTTCATATCGATTTCCCTTTCATAACACAACAATAATTTATATTATAATAAAGTAATACGTCTCATGTAATCCATACAAATAGGCGTCTTTGCACATTATAGCACCAGCTACCAAATATAGCAACATCATTTTTTTAAACACAACATATTGTGCCTGAAACATCTTTACAAAACCTTATATTTACGCATCGTATATCAAATCCACCAAAAATTTTTAAAATTTTTAGTGAAATTTTAGTATTTACAAATTTAAATATTTTGTTTTTTTTCAAAAACATATAGACGAAATTAAAAAATTATGAGAAAATGTGAACAGAGTGTGCTTTGATTATCACACGAGCATTTTAAAACTATATAAGATACGTAATTATCTTATCTGAAAGGAGTCTTATAATGATTTATTCACAGGAAGTTGAAAACATGTGCCCGGTTGCACAGGGCGTTAATCACGGTTGTGCACCAATCCCTGAAGAAGCAAAATGGGTTAAGGCAAAAGAGATTAAGGATATTTCCGGTTTTACTCACGGAGTAGGCTGGTGTGCACCACAGCAGGGTGCCTGCAAATTATCTTTAAATATTAAAGAAGGAGTTATACAGGAAGCTCTCGTTGAGACAATCGGATGTTCAGGAATGACTCATTCAGCTGCTATGGCTGCTGAGATTTTACCTGGAAGAACAATTCTCGAAGCATTAAATACTGACCTTGTATGTGATGCTATCAATACAGCTATGAGAGAATTATTCCTTCAGATCGTTTACGGACGTTCTCAGAGTGCATTCTCTGAAGACGGTCTTGCAATCGGTGCCGGTCTCGAAGATTTAGGTAAAGGTCTTCGTTCTCAGGTTGGTACTATGTACGGAACTCTTAAAAAAGGTCCTCGTTATCTTGAAATGGCAGAAGGTTACGTTACAGCAATCGCTCTTGATGCTGATGATTTAATCATCGGATATAAGTTCGTAAGTCTTGGTAAGATGACAGACTTTATCAAGAAGGGTGATGACCCTAATACTGCTTACGAAAAAGCATGCGGACAGTATGGACGTGTTGACGATGCAGTGAAGCTTATTGACCCTAGAACTGATGAAGAAGTGGCTAAATAAGAGGAGGTAACGAGAATGGCATTATTTGAATCATATGAAAGAAGAATTGATAAAATAAATGAAGTATTAAACAGCTACGGTATCTCTTCTATAGAAGAAGCTGAGAAAATCACTAAGGATGCCGGTTTAGATGTTTACAATCAGATTAAAGGTATCCAGCCTATCTGTTTTGAAAATGCTTGCTGGGCTTACACTGTAGGTGCTGCAATCGCTATTAAGAAGAATTGCAGAAAAGCTGCTGACGCTGCTGCTGCTATAGGTGAAGGTCTTCAGGCTTTCTGTATTCCTGGTTCTGTTGCTGATACACGTAAGGTTGGTCTCGGACATGGTAACTTAGGAAAGATGTTATTAGAGGAAGAAACTGAGTGTTTCTGTTTCCTTGCAGGACATGAGTCTTTTGCTGCTGCTGAAGGTGCTATCGGTATTGCTGAGAAGGCTAATAAGGTTCGTAAGAAACCTCTTAGAGTTATCTTAAACGGTCTTGGAAAAGATGCTGCTCAGATTATCTCAAGAATTAACGGATTTACTTTTGTTGAGACAGAGTATGATCCATATACTAATACTGTAAAAGAAGTATTCAGAAAATCTTATTCTGATGGTTTACGTTCTAAAGTAAACTGCTACGGTGCAAATGATGTTTGCGAAGGTGTTGCTATCATGCATAAGGAAGGTGTTGACGTTTCTATCACAGGTAACTCAACTAACCCAACAAGATTCCAGCATCCTGTTGCAGGTACTTATAAGAAGGAATGTATCGAGCAGGGTAAGAAGTACTTCTCTGTTGCATCAGGTGGTGGTACAGGCCGTACACTTCATCCTGATAACATGGCTGCTGGTCCTGCTTCTTATGGTATGACTGATACATTAGGACGTATGCACTCTGATGCTCAGTTTGCAGGTTCTTCATCAGTACCGGCTCACGTTGAGATGATGGGACTTATCGGTGCTGGAAACAACCCTATGGTTGGTATGACTGTTGCTGTAGCTGTTTCTATCCAGGAAGCTGCTGACGCAAACCGTTTCTAAGAATCTATTTGTAATATTGGTTAAAAACACTGCAATTTCAAGGAATTGCAGTGTTTTTTTATCATTAGCAGTTTGGGAGATAATTGTTCTAAAATGGCGTGTTTTTTGGTGTGTAGCACACACACAGCACACATACAGCGCACAAATGAAATTTGTATAATTGTAATTTATTTCTTTATATACTGAATATCCCCATAATTACAATATCCAAATTTTTTACCAGTCAACCTGCTGCCTAATTGATAAGGGTTTACATCATTCGGATATATTTTTAATATCCTGGCTGTTCGTTTTTTTATAACCGGATTCCTTGTGTTCCTACGAGTTTTATAATAACTTGTAATTTTTACCACGGTTCCTGGTACTAATTCCTCTACAGATTTTGTATGTATAACCTTGATAGGAGTGTTAAACAATTCTTTTTCAGCTTCTCTACGTCTTACAAGTCCATTTTTGTATAGTGTCGCGCTTCCCCAATATATCACTATATTGTCTGCCATCTGTTCAAGGCATGTACTCGCATTAACAAGCTGTCTTAGTCCGCCTCTACCTCTGTTATAACAGTAACTTACAAGTGCTGAAAACTGATTTTCATTCATATTGCCAAACTTGCTTAATGCATCCTCTGTTACATATCTTTCATAAACCTGAAGGTCGTTAATCAGATGTTCATCTGCTTCCTTCTGAGACCAACAGGTGCAAGCGGATATAGAATTATCAAAACTGTGCCCATACCCTATTGTATAATATGATTCTCCAGCCAATTTATAGGCTCTTAGACTGCACCCTTCAAAGCTCTTGATTAAATTCAAACCTGCATCATTCGTTCTCATTTTTATCCTCACTTTCTTTCATGTTCATGACTGCTGCTATTCCTGCCGCTATTGCCGGCATTAATACTACTTGTACTAATCCTTTCGCATCTGTAAGATCTATTCCTGCTGCTACATCTGTAACTATTACAGCAACAAATGCCTGACCAAACGTCCTTAACGCTCTTCTTATCCATTCTTTTTTCATATCGAATCAGCTCCTTATAAGTATCTTGCTACTACAGCTCCTATAACTGCTCCTATTAGCGTAGTTACGACAGCTTCCCATCGTTTTGACGGCTTACTTTCTAGATCCGTCAATCGTGTGTTAATTCCCTGCTGTGCCGTTATCATATTTTGCATATTAATTGCAAGCTCTTTTACAGATAATGTTAAACTCTGTATGGTTTTATGCTGTTCTTCTACATTATCCATACGGTGCTTCAGGCTTCCTATCTCCTCTTTATGCTCTGTTATTTTGATTGTTAATTCCTCGGTTGTCATGCTATGTTTACCTTCCTTTCCTTTTTTCTCATAATAAAAAGCCTGATAATTACACATCAGACTTTTATCTCATTATTAACATTTTTCATTCTAAATCTCTGCATTATCGGAAATATACTTTTCACAGGCTATAATTACGTTGTTGGAATTTATTACCATAATTTGTTCGGCAGTATATAATTCAGATGACATAGCTGTACCCAACTTTTTATGGAATGTTGCAATAGCCTTGTTTTTTGCATCGTATTCATAGATACTTTTTCCAGCTATCTTGCTATCTCCCTCTGATATTTCAATTACATAAAATTTTACTGTGTTATTCATTGGTTAACATCCTTTCTATCACTTCTAAACGTGATTCTAATTCATTGATTTTTTTCTGTTGCTTTTGTATAATCGACACCATAGGTGCAATAAACTCTTCGTATCGCAACGAATATTCAACTTCTCCATTGTCAACTAATTCACGTTTTTCATTTCCATTTACATCTTTATTAACTATTTCATCTTTCAATTTTTCTATAATTAACGGTGCAAAATTTTTAGAATCAATTCCTATTTCATTAATCAATTTTTCAACATCTTGAGCGATAAAACCATAGTGCAATCTATCTGATTGGCCGTCATTGTATTTGAATGATGATGGCTTTAATCCCATAATTAGATTTTCGGCAAAATCTGGATTAATGTCATTTATAGTATTCTTCTTTCGTCTATCAGATGTTACTGCCGTTCCCGAAGATATATACATATTAACCGCTCGTACCTCTGCTAGACGATATGAATTATGACCTAAATACACAGTGTTGTCCACTTTTGGAATTATCTGTAAAATGGGATTGGTAAAATACGTAATTTTCAAGGAATAGTTCCCTGAATTTGTTGCATTAGTTCTAAGCGAGTATCCATTCCCTATCAGAATGTCTTGAGCTACTTGGAAGCTTTTAGATACAACAATCTGACCAGCGTCATTCACACTTATGCGAGCCATGTTGTCGGTAGTTGTTGGTACATCATCATTGTAATGGAAATCTATATATCTTCCTACTTCCATGACTCCATCGGCATCAATTACAGGAATACCATTAAATACATTTGTGGATGCCGTATTTATTTTTCTGCCGTTTATCTTGCTTACGGTTATTCCATCTTTTGCTAGTACAAAAGGAAATGCATATCCAGATGTTGAATTGGAATATTTGAATATTCTAATATTTCCATTGTAAGCATCTATATCCCAATATCCCGGATCTGATACTGTAGACGGTGTATATATTCGCATATTACCGCCCTCATTATCTCCCCATATAGCAATTCCATCTCCTGAGCTTGCATCTACGTGTATACCGCCATTGTTAAAACCGGCAGGAAGATTAAGCCTGCCTGTCAATGTTCCTCCTGCAGTTGACAGCGGAGTATACCCAAGTGCCGTTGTTATAATCAAAGCTGTTAATTCCGCTAATATTGTAGCGGCCGATACTACTGGGGTTGTAACTCCGTTTTTTGTCTGTCGTATGACTGCTGCATTGCTATCCCAAAATAGATCTGTTAAATCTGATACTAATGCAATTGTCCCGCTTTTGGCCGGATGTAATATACTATACACATTACCTCCATATGCCAAATCCCATCCTGCTGTCTTATTACCACCCGTTTGAGAATGCCAGATTGCAGCATATGGCTCACTCTTTGACCCAAAAAACAACGTTGCTGTATTTGTGCCTGTTGCTAAAATTATAACCGGGTTTTGCACAGGTAAAAAATCACTGTCTGTATATGTTGTATCTTGTGCCGGTATTCCCAATGCTGTTATATCTGTTTTGGTAACAGGTATTAAACCTGCAATGTGCCCTTCACTTGTTACAGCTATCTTATATAGCCCATTGGCGGTTGCTATGCTTACTCTGTTCGTGTCTATAGCATGCTCATAAGCTATCTTTCCTCTATCTCCTCTATATGCGGTAGATGACGTTTCTCCCAATGCTATTGATGTAGATACCTCAACATAGCCTGATCCACTCCACCTATATGGTATATTAGTTGATAAATCTACGTATATTTTCCCTGTTTCACCTAAAGTCGGAAATGTTGATCTTGACGAGTATTCCAAGATGTCATCTACATAAGATGGCAACTGGCTTGATGGAACTAACCCATTTGCATCTAACTCAGCTACTCCATTTGCTTGACCTTTAGTCGTGCTATCGATAGGTGTATATCCTAATCCTGCCGTTATGTCGCTTTGCGTTAGGCTCGATTTATAAGCCATTAGGCCTAACCCGTATACAGGTACATCAGCTATAGTTCCGTTTGTATTAACACTTAATGTTCCGTTTGTTCTACCTGTAGCAATATTTCTAACTCCGCTATTAGTTACGGTGTTTGTTGACGTATCAATTGATAATCCTGCACCGAATGTATATGAAGTTCCACCACCTTGATTGAAGTCAAAAACCACATCCCATATAGATATTCTAGTAGTTGTATCATAAGAATTAAATTTTCTCAACTTCATATCAATGGGATTCAACCAATAAAATTCAGTTGGTGTTGAAATAAATGAGTTATCATCAAGTATGCTCACAATTTCATTGTTGGTATCATCAGGGATATATTCAGATACTATTAATTGTCCTGGTGCTATTATATTTCCACTTGACCAGATATGACCATTAATCAAATCTATAACAAAAGGTTTTACTTCTGACCATCCGGAATATTCAAGATAATTAATAAAATTAAAATATCGTGGTTTTTTGCCTGTTCCACCTTTATACGTAAAATCAACAATTTCATCCATATAATCAACAGTATCATTTGCATCCATAGGTGTTGAATCGGTGCTGTAAATAACATTTCCATTACCAAGAGTATGACGATATCTCGAATTAGTTTCATGATACAATGCGTGATAATATGGAGAAGTTCCCGCTGTTAATCCTGCATCATCTCCGATGGTAATTAATCCGTTTTCGTAATTCACTCCAAATGTTGAATCGTTATTGTTACTGTATATGTTAAACGTATCACCGTTATTGCTTCTTTTGTGAATAAAGCTTCCGGATGACAGTGTATCATATCCGCTGCCATCCGGAGTCTTCAGATATTTCGCCGTATCCGAAGTAGGATTTGTCTTACCGGATATCGTCATATTTGGCACTGCCTCGTATGCTCCTGATGCTTCATATGCTTCATCTTCATAAAAGCAATTAATAGTAGTTATTAAGCCCCCATCACATTCCTGTGTGATACTCATAACCGGAATCTCATACCTTACTCCGCCGGACACAACCGGTATAACATCCCACAGCTTTATATCCCAACATCCAAAGAATTTGACTGTAATATTTCTGATATTAAGATTCCATGCGCTAATACTTGTCCATGCCAAATCGCTCACATATTGGTACATGTATGGATTATATGACACAATGCCATAATCAGCTGTACTGTCTCCACTTATTACATAATCTGTATCCGACGTATAGGTTTTAATATATCCAATATGTACGTCCGAATCATCGGATATCTGTAACCCATCCATATATATACAGTCATCATCAATACTTATTTGCTGGTGAGCTGCACTCCATGCTACATTGGGCATTATTAGTTCAATCGTTGGAAGTCTTCTGAAACTATCTGCTCCAATTATACACTGGTATCCATTAAGACCTGCTATATAGCCTAAAACAGTTCTGAAGCTTAATCCTTCCGGCTTTTCATTAATTACGGCTTGACCGGCACCGGTTCCTGCATAATATACCCCCGTAAGTGTCGCAATTTCATTTAGCATCAATTCCGTTCTTATAGGATATGTCAGATTGCTTTCATATACGTCTGACATTTTGTAGACCATTGCGTCATATCCCTGCCAACTCTTTTTCCCTGTGTTTGTGCATTTTTCTATACATTGCACTTTGAAAAAACCTATCAGTGTGTATGACATACTGCCTGACACATTTTTTGCCCTGTATATCTCTACAACGGCTCCGTCTGCGGTATGAGGTCCATTGACATATGTATCATATGTCACAACCGCTGACGGAGTGCATCCAAGATTGATATTTCCGTTCTCTATCAGGCTGTGCTGCAGCTTAAGATTTTCAATCTCATAATAATCTGTAGTGCCGTTTAACCTGGCATAAAGATAATTGTAATCCATCCCACACCTCCTACTGCATAGTTCCTGTTATTGTTACATTTTTGAATATTTTACCGTCATTGTCAGGAGTTGCACTATATGTCGGGTTATCCCAGTATACCGTTGCTGTCGTGTATCCACCGGTCTCATCCCAATACTCCACTGTCTGATAAGGATTTGTAATGTCACTTATCTGTGAATCAATCAATGCTACCTGTGCTTCTGTCAATGGCTCAAATTGTATAGTGAGCTGTGTTTTAATCGCAATAATTGTGCCCACCATCTTTCCTGATTTTGTTCTCCCGGTATCTTCGCTCCATATCTTGTTTTTGGTTATCTTATAACCTTCTTCAGCCAAAGGATTTGGCATATCATATCCGTTTATTTTTAATATAGCCACACTTACCACCTCCATCATGTGAATGCTTTTTTACCTGTGCGTCTCGTATAATCTGCTGATTCTTTCTGAATGGCTTTAAATAATTCTTTCAGCTCTCCTACCACCTGCACATTTACTTCTAAGTTGTCAATAGCTTCAAGGATTCTTTTTAGAATCTTAATTAACTCATCATTATTTCCACTCATCTCTGCTGCCTGTCTGGCCATCTCTAACAGCTTATTCTCCGGTGCTACCACTTCACCCTGATGTCTGTTATCACCTATCACAGCCAACTGTGGGGTATTTGCTTTTACAAATCCTCCGTTTGCTAACTTAGGTATCCTTGGTACTGTAAGCGGGTTTTCCTCCCATAGAGATTGAAAAGGGGCATATCCCGCAACATGTGCATTCCTTATAATATTGAGCATCTCGTTTATCTTCTCAAATGGCTTTGATATGACAATATTAATTCCATCTATCAGCTTATTTACAACTGTCTTAAAGGTATCTTCTATGCCTTCTTTTATTCCTGCAAAGATTTTTCCCCCTGTTGAAAACACATCTTTTACCTTTCCCCATGCATCTTCAAACGTTGCCTTGAACCAATCTGCAATTCCGTTAAAAGGTGCTTTTATCTCATCAAGAACACTCTTAAAATGTGTCTTTACTGTTTCTATAGAGAATTTCTCCTTGATTTTTCCCCATGCATTATCAAACTTTTCACTGAACCATGTATGAATCTCTTCAAACGGATGCTTAACTTTGTCTGACACATTTGAAAAGAAATTTTTCACATTTGCAAATGCATTTCGGATTTTCTCCCATACACTATGGAATTTTTCCTTAAACCATGCATGGATTGTCAGAAATGGGGCTTTAATTCTGTCCCTTACCTTGCAGAAATAATCTTTTGTATTCTCAAATGCATTTCGAATTTTTTCCCATACACTATAGAATTTCTCCTTAAACCATGCATGGATTGTCAGGAATGGTGCTTTGATTCTGTCCCTTACTTTGCAGAAATAATCTTTTGTGTTATCAAATGCCGTTTTTATGTTATCCCATGACTTTTTGAATTTCTCCTTAAACCATTTTGGTATACCGGCAAAGATATTCTTTACTGAGCTGTGTATGTTTTTGAAATATGTCTTGATGTTGCCCGTATTGAATACGTCCTTTATAGCTATCCATGCCTTTTTAAATGTTGTTTTAAACCATTTTGCAATTGATTTAAAAGGTTTTATGAAAGCATGGTACATATTCGTTGCGATTTTCAATATCTTTTTTATATCAATGTGATCTAACAAAGCATTAATTATCGCCAGCTTCAATCTAATCTCTTTTACCACATTACTGATTATCTTAATAAGCTGTGTTCCACCTATTTCAATCAGCTTTGCTAACACCGGCATTACACTTTTAATTATGAAATTTACTACGGGACTAAGTGCATATTTTATTAACTTTGCTATTATGCTTATTATATTTCCAATCAACTTGAATACTTCTTCAAGACATGGTCCTATCTCTTTTTCTATTAACCTGGATATCTTTTTACCTAATTTTTCAATTACAGGTAATATGTACTTTGTATAAGCATCTAAGAATGTCGATAAGACGGAACTAATACTGTCTTTGATATCTTCAAATGCAGGGCTTATTTTGTTTTCATATATTTTGATTATTGTATTGGTGACTTTTGTAAATGTTCTTGAAACAACCCCTGCTGCCGCGCTATATGGTTTTAATGTTCCTATTATCGCCTTTTTTATTTTATTTTTGTTCTCGATAACGGGTTCTGCAATTACTTTTATATAATCTCTTGTTAATCCTGCACCTACCACACCCAGAGTGCTGAATGCATTAATTAATATTTCTGTTAATGATGATGTTATTCCGGTGGCTTCTCTGCTTGTAAGCACACTGCTTGCTATATCTGCTATACTTGCTGTCAAATTTGATATAATGTCGTTTTCTTCACTTTTAATGTCAAATAATTTTGCAATTCTTTCTTTTAACGCATTTTTTCTCGTTGATAATCCATTATTAATGCCGGTTACAATGTTAGTTGAAAGTGCTGTTCCGATATTAACCGCGCTTCCTGCAATCGTTCCCAACTTCTTAGCTTCTGAGTTAAGCCACCCACTTATTGAGTTTTTTACATTTTTATCTTTTGCAATATCAAGCAAAGATTCTTTTATACCTGATATATTTGACCTTATTTTCTTTAGATTCGGAATTGTATTTCCTAATCCGATTTTAAACCCTGCTGCAAATTCCTTTTTTAATTCCTGCAGTTTTGACTTTAATTTATCAAGCTTATCTGATGCCTTCGAAACAACCGGTGATATGTCTCCTTCCTTTATGGCAGTATCTGTACTGCTGCCTGTGCCACCGGAACCCGAAGAGGATGTTGATGTACTACCACTGTCTGATGATATCTTATTAATCTTGTCAAATCCCATTAATGAACGGTTTGCTTTTTTTGCAGCCTCAACTGCTGCATCACCTATTGATTTCGTTGCATCTGCTGCCTCTGTCGCTTCATCTGTCACACTGCCAAGTGTTGACGTTATGTTCCCACTGTCTGAAGTTGTCTTTCCCATTAGTGTATCTGTGAACTTTCTGAACGCATCTGATGCCAATATCAGTTTTTCAACAAACTTATTTATCGCTTTAATCGCAGGGGATAATACATTTATAAGTCCCTGTCCTATGTTAGCTTTCAATGAATCTATCTGAAGTGACAGTATTCTTGTCTGGTTCGCCCATCCATCCTGTGTTCTTATAAAATCTCCTGTTGATGCTTTTAATTGATCCTGTACAAATTTGTATCTGAGCGCTACCTTCTCCTGCTCTGACATCTTCGCAGTTGTTTTGCCAAAGCCATTTGCAAGTGCATATGCATCTAATGCAGTTTGCGTCATTACAACGCCTAAGTCTTTCAGGCTTTCAGTCTCTCCGGTAAATACAGATTTCAGTTTCGTATATGCTTCATCCTGCGACAAATTGTAAAATGATGCAACATCTCCTGCCAATAAGGTCAGTGCTGTACTCATATCATATGCCTGCGATTCGGTAAATCCAAATGCTTTTGCCATTGCTCCAAATGTTCCGGTATATTTTTTTGCCATTGTCTCCGACATTCCAAAACTCTTTGCTGATGATTTTGCAAATTCATTTACCTTGTCTGACATGGTTGTAAATGTGACATCTACAACATTCTGTACTTCTGAAAGGTCTGACCCCAGTTCAAGACATTTCTTAGAAAAATTCACAAGCGATTTCACTGAAAAGGCGGCAGCTAATGCTATTCCTGCCTTTTTGGCCAAACCCTGCATTTGACGATTAAATGCATCACTGTTAAGTACAAGGTCTAAACCTATTCTCCCTACGCTTTCTGCATCTGACATTTTTTACCTCCTTCCTACATTTCCTTAAATGCTTTTAAAATCTGCTCCAATGCCTGATTTAATTCATTTTCAGACTTGGTTCCCGCTATTTTCTTTCGCCATTCATTTCTTATCCTGTGTTGCTCCGGAGTGAAATTTTTAAGCACTTCCCGGTCTTCTTCCGCTCTTATCCGCACCACTGTTCCCAGTGGTGTGTCTGATGACAGACCGGATATAAGTGCTTTAAACTCCTTCCAACGCATTGTTTTAAAATCGTTAGAATATATTCTGTACCCATATTGTGAAAGGAAGCTTGATACGATTAGATCAAAGTCCTCTATCAGATCATAATACGGGTCACTGTTTCTCTCCTTCGTCTTCGTCTCCCTCAGTTATGAGATTGATTGCCTCTTCAACCACCACCGTCAAATCTTTAAAAGATAATCCTATTTCTAAGAGTTCTTTCCCTGTTTTTTCCGGGAAAATCAATTCAAACTGTGTGGCAAAATCCTGTTGTGTCATTTCTCCCTCTGATGCAAGCCCCATAAGTTTCAATACTGTGCCTGCATCTGCATTGACTTCATACTTTTTCCCTTTAATTAAAAGAGCCGGACTTGTTTCAAAGTCCAGCTTGTCGGTTATATCTATGATTTTAGCCATTTTTTCTCCTTTCCATTACGTTCCTGAAGGTGCTGTTATAGTCGGTTTGCCATTGCTTAGTACCTCAAATTCTAATGGTCCTACCGCAGTTGAATCTCCGGAACCAATCGCCCCGACATTTATAACTGCGTCATTGAATACGACCACTGTTCCGTCAGGGAAAGTCCACTGAAATACTGCCTCTGCCTCTCTACCGTTCTTAAACGCAAGCCCCGCTATGAAGTCATTTCCTGCGTCTCCAACGTTTCTTTTTCCTGTTACACTGATTGATATCGCTTTTGCCGTTAATAATCTTCTTTTCCATCCTTCCTGATCCATTGGAGTCCATTCCTCTACTCCATTATCAAATGTTACTGAAAATGATTCCATATCAGCGATATTGTTTAAGCTTGATGATGATGAACCTGTCTGAAACTGATTCTCATACACCGGATATACTCCTGTTTGTGGCATTTTAATCTTCCTTTCTATGTTGTTTTATAATAAAAATCAGCATCTATGACCATTTCATAGACGCCGTCTTCATCTGTATCTACCGGAATAGGATTAGTTGCTATGATAAACAGAACCCTATTACCATTTACCTCTGTGTTCTGTATGCTCATCAATGCCTCTGACAGTTGGTGAGCTGCTGCTTCTGTGTTTCTGTATGACTTATCCCAGTGAATTAAGAAGGTTACTCTCCTTGAATCATGCTTTTTGTTCTCCATTCCACCTATCGGTATTATCAAATTACCTTCCCGACGCGAATCATATATGCCTATGCTGTGATTTTTTTTGTTTTCCAGCCTGCCCATATATACGTTGTTTGGTTCTGCTATACCTAATGTGGCTATATAATCTCTTATATCTGCTAACGGTAACATCATCATAGGTTCGCCTCCTCTCTGACAAACTTTTCAAAAGCCTTCTTACAAAAATCTTTCTGCTTTCCGCTTATCCAATCTTCATACCACCTGCCTTTTGCGTATGGATTTTCTTCTGTGTTGAATTTATATTCTGGATGATAATACAGCCTTCTGGCATACGGAGTTGAAGATATGATGCTTACTTTACCTGAGTTACTTTCCGAATAATCTACAAATGTGCTCTCATTTTGCAAATTTCCATACCTGAAGGGTATAACCTGTGCCTGTTCAACTTCTGTGTGAAGTGCCTCGGCAGTCTTTTCAAGCGCCGTGACTGCTGCCCGCTCTAATCTTTTTATTACAGGCATGTTTAATGTCACTCTTGACCCGACTGTTATCATATGAACATCACCTCCGTATAATTGACTGTCCCGTCAGGATTCCGGTGTTTCTTTCCTTTGTAGATTGTTCTGGTCATACCGTTTATAACAGCCTCTCCGCCGGTTATGTTAGGCATATCAGGACATATGTCTCCACAGAACAATGCCGTGCCGCTTATGTTGATGAGCTTTTTTTCTGCCGTAAGGACTGTTTTTCCTTCATCCTGAAAATTACATTTTCCTGTGTATCTGAACGCTTCTAACGGTTCTCCATAAACGTTTACACCTTCCTGCTCCATTACAATCTCAATGTCCGTCTGACAATATACAGGCAGTACAAGACATGGATATTTCACATTATCACCTCACTATCCTGCTGCAAAGTCCTGTGGAACATAACTTTGCATAACATTCCCGCTTTACGGCAATTCCATTATTTACGGTTATGTTCCAGGACTCTCCAAAACTCATCGATACTCCGTTAATTGAATATGACTTTAGCACTGTATTAATCAGGTCTTTATTCTCATATTCAAATTCTGCCATCTCACAATTTATCTCTTTTATGAGCTCCTGCTGATATTCAGTCAGATTGTCAAAACCTCTGCCTATAATCCTGTTGTACGTCAGAATATCGATGTGCCTTGATGCATTTTTAAGTACAGTTTGTATTTTGTCTTCCGGTATCACGCTTCCGCCATATGTTTCCTCATAATAATCAGCATCTGCATAAGACTGATACATGATACTACTCCTTTGCCGGCTCTTCTTTAGCCTGGTTCTTCTTTAACTTTTCAAGTTCTTTTACTACCTTCTCATATTCTGAGTATGGCACCGTCCTGGTTTTGGCACTTTCTACAAGTTTACCTTTGTCATTGTAAATGTCATATCCCTGCGATAAATATGTCTGCTTTGATACTTCATCTACTGTATATTCTTTGTTTTCTTTCTTTGCCAGCATATTTATCCCTCCTATGCTTCTGTATGAATTATACAGCCCTTTACGAGCAATTCATCTATTCCGAACGTTCCGTTATACTTCCTGTTCTGGTAGAGATAGTTATCGGCTGTTCTCGAATCATGTCCCGGTGTAAATACCTTGATATATGAATATTTATCCCTTGATACCTGTGATTCAGGATCTATTAAGATATAATCAATCTGCTTTGCACCTGTGGCTGCTGCCCAGCCGTTCGTGAAGTTAAACGCTGTTTTAAATCTTGCTGATGGTACCGTCTGAATCTTAGCGATATCATCAATTGATTTTACTCTTCTGTCAAGATTTGACTCTCCACCGCCTACGTTTAATGTTCTCGTTATTCCTGCTGCATTTTTAAGTAATGTCTTATATGCTGACGTACAATACAGGATAACTCTGTCAAGCGGTACCCCGTCATCTTCCATCTGCTGAAGATTTTCGTCAAAATCTGCAAGGACATTCGCCGCTGTTAATGCAGTTGTTTTTACCGTACCTCCGACTCTTACATATTCTGTATAAATCTTTGAATATGTATATGCATCGGCTTCCGGAATTGCCTGTGTTGTCTCAAATCTTTTCTGAATATTGGCGATTGTTACTACCATGTTCGATTCATCTACATCCATAGGGTCGATTGCAAATTCAATGTCTCTGTCATGGTCTAACTGCTTTAATTCATAATTTTGTGTAATG
The DNA here is from genome assembly GCA_946186125.1 of uncultured Lachnospira sp. Lineage (GTDB taxonomy): Bacteria > Bacillota > Clostridia > Lachnospirales > Lachnospiraceae > UBA2821. Next base: position 45,374 of record CAMHLZ010000014.1, read on the forward strand.
GAACCTGCATTGTAACCGCCACCTCTCGTATGGTCTTTATATCCGGTAACGGACATGGTTGGTATTTTTAAATACTTTCCGTTTACTACCTGTATATCCTGATTTGAATTATACAGGTCTATACTTGTCTGCTCCTGTTCGTAAAGCTCTCTTAATACGTTAGAGAATTTTGTTGCATATTCTACTATTGCCATATTATTCATCCTTTCCTTTCACTATTTTCGTATTCCGAAGATATTTCTTAGAATATCATCCTGATTACTTTCATTGTTTTGTGGTGACTGGCCTACCTGAAAGCCTCCTTCTTTATTCTGTTCTTCTGATGTGTTTGTTCCCTTAAAGGCCGGCACATCCGTAAGAACCTGTGTCAATGCTTTCTTGACCTCTTCAGCATTTACATTGCCCTGCTCATCCACTGCCTTTCCCATATCTGCAAGTTTTACAACATATGGTATTGTTTTTGGATCAAGCCCCAGTGTCATAGCCTCGAATGTTGCCTGATAATTCAGTCTACTTTCAAGTAATGCCTGATTTGATTCTTTTAATTGAGCCTGTAGCGCTGTTGCATCAGGTGTGTTCTTTGCTTTTTCAGCTTTAAAGGCTGATATTGCACTCTGCATTTCTTCCTGGCTTAAGCCCTGCTGCCTGAAATAATTTTTAAGTACTGTGTCTTCTGTGACAGTCTGTTTGCCTGATATGATATTGGCCAGCTTATCATAATCAAATTCCGGTGTGCTCTGCTGTCCTGCCGGATTAGTGCCTCCAGATGTGCCCTGCTGTCCTGCCGGATTAGTGCCTCCGGATGTGCCCTGTAACTGTTCTTTTTCATTTAATGTTTCACTCATTTTATTGCTCCTTTCAGTTATAAGAGTGTCTCTCTGTTTCAGTTTTTAGTGTGTCTCACTGTTTCAGTTTTTTTCTCAGGTGTCTCCTCGTAGTTTTATACGAACATATTGTTCGAATTGCCTTCGGGCATATAAAAAGACCATGATAAAAACATGGTCTGATTAATCACTTTATTTAATTGTTGCACCGGTGCAACTTTACCGATATAATCATCATAAGGTGGTGATTACATTGATTGATAAAACTTATAATATTTTGGTTAAACTTCTTAAAACTCCCATGTGCTCTGCTGAAATCGCAAAGTATAATACTCCGGTTACTTCCATCAATACTCTAATGTCTAGACATTTGATTGATGAAAAGCGTAATATTTATGGCGATCCACTTGATATGTACTATGTCACTGACGAAGGAGTTGAATATGTACGTACCTGCCTGCAGAAACGCTCTGATTTTATCAGAAATTTTTTCAGCCAGTTTATCAGTGGATTTTTTGTCGGTATGCTGTCAATCGTTGCTGCTTATACCATCATGCATTTTACCGGAATAATCTGATAATCATATACCCTGCTGTAATTCCTAATATTATCCCAAATGATAATGATAGTCTTAGCAGGGTATTTTTTATTGTTGTGTCTATGAAATCTCTCATATTTATCATTCCTTTATCTTTTATTTTTATAATCCGGGTATTGTGTCTTTTATACCTTTTTGCAATATTTGCCGCTTTTTTCATCAGGCTGTTTTGTTCTAAGTACTCTAATCCTTTTAACGTTATCTCTGGTCTTATCAGCTTTACTCTCGGATACATACAACTAATTCCAGTTACATATCCTTCTTTTACTATCAATGCCATAATTCTCGACCACTTCGGAACAGATAGCTTTATTGCTTCCGGCGATAGCAATTCATTGTCAAATTCCTCATAATCCATGGTGTCCTTTAATATTTTAAGTATTTTGTATATTACTGAAAATTCTTCCATTAGCTTATCCTTTCTACCACAATTTTTTTAATTCTTGATAATATTATAAAAATGGCTTATAATATCCTTAAGATATCTTACAGATGAGCTTTACGTGATCCACATGAATTATTATTAATTCGGGTTGCGTCCGGCTCCTCTTAACTAAAAGAGAGCCTTACCCCGCCCCCTTGAAACAGTCGTTGACTGCGTAGGGTGGGTGTAATGGCTCTCTTTTTTATCGTTTCTTTTTTTTTAGATATAAAATACCTCCTCCCATTAGGTGGTGGTATCATTCTACTATCACTTTGGGTTCAATCAATAGATTATCCCCACAATTATCACACACGAAGCTATGATTTACTTTATAATTTGGATTTAGTGGCTTATATGTCCCATTATGACAATTTAAACACTCTACTTTTCCCTCATTCAATTGTTCATCTGACAAAATCAAATTGTTCAAATTTTCCATATCCACCATCCTCCCATTAATTTTCTCGCTCACTTTAATATTAGATATAAAATTATACCGTTACTGTTACATAGTTAACTCCAAAGTTTGTTCAATCGATAATTCTGTCAACTTTTTCTGAGCCTCTATGATTTCATCAGGTGTACCATCCTTAAATCGTTTATTGAATATGTCATCCCAGTTTAGATACGGTTCAATCATTTTTTCCAGTTCTTTCATTTCATCCGTAGATTCTACTCTCACTTATTCTCACTCCATTTCTTCACCCTATACTCTGTATAGACTTCATCATATCTATATTTATTAATGCATTTTGAAGCATATTCACTTATACTATTAATATTATATCCGTCTTTTGATATGTCTTCAAGTTCTTTTTTACTATCAGCTACAATCCGATTTATGTATTCTTCTTGTTTTTTTATTGCACCATATTTTTTTATATATCTCTGTGCATCTTTCCAATGTAATAATTCATGGTAAAATGTACTAAGCTTATTATCTGATGCAGCATAATCTTTTTGTAATTCAATTACTTTATCTGCATCCCCCATTAAATTGTTTATATATAAGATATTGTCTTTTGCATTGTAAGATGCAAGTACTACCTTTTCTGTTGACAACTCTTCTAAAGCCACTATTACAATAGTTGGCTTTTCATAATCAGTCATATCATTTACAATACTTTTTAAACATTTTTCTACACCAATATCTATATCATGCAATTGTTTTGGTTTTATTTTTATTTTATTAGACAAATATATATTATTATGAGTGTTTTTGAGTTTTTGAGCAATTATTACATTTTTTCCTCTCACTCTTGTCATATCACTTCCCGATATTCTTTCCACCTTTTGATAGTTTTGTTGACCTTCTATGAGCTTGAATTCTCTTTTCTGCCATTCATTGGCTCTTACCTCATAAATCCTCTTATTCTCCCCATCCAGCGAATACTCCGCCAGCCTTCCATACTTCTCTGCCTGCTTCCTTGCATAGTTTTCTTTCTGCTCCTCGTTGTATTGTTTTTCTATCTCCTTCTTCTCTTCTTTGGTGTATGGTTGTCCTTCTTTCGAGATGCCGGGGAAAAATGTAGTGTGACTGTCCCTGCATCTTGGATGATACAAGCCTCTTTCTATCGCGGTGCTCATGAGCATATATGGTCCATCTGATGAGCTTCCCCCACTCCATACATCATCTATCATGACTTTTCCCACGAACGGTAAGCATTTAGGGCAGGGATTTCCACGTTTATTCATTATCACCGTGGATATCCCCCACTCCATACGTTTCTCGCCTTCTCCCTGAAGATATGCACGCTTGCTTGCTGTTCTGATTGCCATGTCTGCATATTCTGCTAATGTATGCCTGCTGCCGTTTTTATATTCGACACAGTTAATTCCTGATGATATGAAGTCCTTTGTAGCCATATCTACAGCCTTCTCATATGTACCTGCACCCATATTTGCGTATACCTGAGCATTGAATATTATCTTTCGATATTGGTCATTTGCACGTCTGAGTATTGCTATTTCCGCTTTTTTCATATCATTTACTGTTGCTTTTATGAGGACGTTTAGTTTTCTGTCATTTACTTTAAAAAACTCTGCTGTGCCTCCACGTGTTACCTTGTGAGCTCCATATCCGCTCTTTATGGCTTTCAATATCGCTGTCTCCTGACTGAGTTGTCCATCTTTTCTGGCTACTTTTATAACACTTTTTATTTTTCTGTTAATGTTTTTAAACTCACCTGAGAATTTTTCATTGTTCGACTTTCGATATGCTTCCAAATTCTTTAACTGCTCTGCCTGCCACATTGACCATTTGTATCCACGCTCTGTTTCCTCTGCCTTATGTCTCTCAAGATTTCTCATCATACTCGCTATAAGTTCATCTTCTATCGCCTTAAACGCTTCTCCGATATCATACTCTTCCATGACTACTCCTTGTTTGCATAGACTTTAAAACCTTGTGCCTTGTATGTCCTCTGATATTTTTTTAACTGTGTTATGCTTTTGCATTTCAAATTCATTAGTTCTGCGTAGCCTTTCTTTTCTATGGCATATATACCAAAAGGGACCTGCTCGGATGCAATTCCAAGAAGTCCCTTGTATTCGTTATTATTCATTCTGTATATTTTGTTTAATACTTTTACCCGCATCGATTCCACCTTCTTCATTAAGTTCTGATGAAACAGACGGCTCATCCGCTTCTATGATCCCCTGCTCTGCTTTTAGCCTTGTTATCTCCTCTTTTTTCCATTCTTCATCCTTTGTATCTCCATACAGTTCATCAACTGCTGCTTCTATGCTCATTATCTGTCCTGTCTTCGCCTTGGTTATCGTCTCTACCTGACTCTCAAAGGATGGATTCGCATATTCTCCGAACGGAACACTTACTTCAATGTCTTCAAGATTTGTCTTTTTGTTCAGCGTATCGTACGTTTTGAATATTACATTGATTAATTCAGGAATCTGCCTCTGCAATGCCTCAACTATCTTGTTTCGTGTGTATAACGTCGTTTTTTCTTTCTCTCTCTGTGCATCTGCATTATCTAATTTTTTAGTATCTATTCCCAGTGTTGATGGGCTTAATATGCCCTGAAGGCACAAATCAAGGGCTGTTATATATGTGCTTAAATAGCTTTCGTGAGGTATGTTCGGTTGTACCAGTTCAATTTTGTCCTGTGCATTCTCCTTCATGGAGCTCTCTAATGCTATAAACGAATTATCAAAATCATTTGATTTCATTATCTCGCCTGTGATGGGATTTCTTGGAAGGATTGATTCAGGAATGTACTGTTTGCTTCTTCCTTTTCGCAATGCATCAACCCACTGGCTCCATGTCTCATCCAAGCTGTCGAAACTGTCATGCTTTCCATGATAGATACTGTCGCCTCTTCCTTTGTACCTGTTTGATTTAAAGAATATTATCGGAACCGCCATCATGAAGCTGCTGTCAAATCTTACGGGCTCTGTTAATATTCCGGGGATTGTACTTAATGGTACTTCTCTGTTTCCATCATAGAGCTTTGAATATATGTATCCATATCCATATGTTTCTTCGAGTATATATCTTTTATGGTTATGGCTTTTGGGGCTTTTGAATATTATTTCTCTTATCTGACCATATTGATATTCGTAATCTATCTGTTCTCCCGGAACAAATTCTATCAATGGATATGGGCTTATATTCGTGTCTATGTTGACCTTGAATGCTCCATCTCCTGATATCAATACATTTTTTACAGCCTCCTCAATGACTGTCTCCAGCTGTATCTTTTTATTCATTTCTTTCCATTCGTGTTTTCTTTTATCTTCTACCTCTATTTCATTTAAATCCCGCATTATGATATCTGTTATAATTCTGACCATTATCCCCGGCAATCCGGTATGTTTCTTCACTATCCCTACTAATGAGGATGCTGACCAGAAATCAAGTGCATTATTGCCGATTTGTTTATATAATTGCTCTATCGCATTTTTATCGCCCCAGTTCCATACTTTATTTTTATAGCATTCTGTTTCAAAATCTGTCAGATTTTCAAGAAATATTTCATTCTGCTGCATAGTATCTATCTCTAAAAATGTTCTGATGTGATGTTTCATTGCTTCTATCAACCTCATTTCCCTTTGCTCCTTTTTATCGTATTCCAATCTTATCCCTGTATGGAATCCAACCATATTGTGTGCTGTTTATCATGTGGTCATGTCCGTCTTCTGGCTCATTGTTTTTATCTTCTTTCCAGCTGTACGTCTCTAATTCCGTTATGAAATTCGTACACGTATCAACTACGTAAAAATCCGGTTGCATTCCTTCTGCATCATTGTAATTCATCCATCCAAGCTGCATATTTATTCTGTCTATTATCTGAACCTTTTTGAATGCATTGTTAAACAGATATATGCAGTCTTTGTGTAGCCTCTTATATTTGGCCAGTTCTGTTAATGTTGCCTGGTCTGCCGAATCGATAAATACATTTCTTGCAAGCTCCCATTCTACTCTGTTGAAATTCAAAAAATTTATCAGGTTAAGTACCGTGTCAGACGGTGCCGTCGGTGTCTCCATGTCGGCATTGTTATATACGTTTTCACTTAAAAGCACGTATCTTCCTTTATTGGTAATGCCTGCAAAAGACATTGCTATTGTGTCCGGTGACTGACTCGAATACGAGGTATCAAGACCTGCAGTAAAATATTGATAATACTCCTGCTGCTCTTTTTCAGTCACATTCCTTTTTAGGAATCTGCATGCCCACTCTTTAGTTACAACATGGTGCTTTCTGTCAAATACGCTGAATACTAATCCTGTTGCTCTTCCTCTTAAGCCTAATATCTTATTCTTATAGAGTTTTGTTCCCTTAGGCACACTTAGTATGGTTTTGTTGCGTTTTTCTTCTGTCAGTCCGAGGTTATCTGAAAAATTAAAGAACCAATGCGTCCATCCCTGTTTTGGTTCTTCACTTAACATTTCATTTATTTCTCTTGGTGCATCTTCTGCATATTCCGGTAACGGTCTGCAATGATTTATGTACTCTGAATATACCGGCAGATCAGGAGCATCCGGATTCAATGTGACCATGGTGTAATCAGCTCTCATGGTTGCCTCTCTTACAAAGTCGATATCTGCCGTGTTTACCTCGTCGATATATAAGCATCCATATTGTCCGCCAAGTGCGTTTTTCCACTTATCCTTAGTATCATATCCGAGTATATATATGACCTTGTCTCCTGCATTTGTATGATAAAGGATATGTGGGAGCTTCTCATCTTTATTTCCGTTACCGTTATACTCTACAAGTGCTCCAAAATCATCAACTATTCCCAAGTCTTTGTTTATTATGTTTTTTTCTGCCACTCCTGTGGTCTTCGCCGCTATGATATGCGATTTTTTAGGGTTTTCAGCGATTTTTAACATGAATTTGAATATACCGACTGTGGTCTTTCCTGCTGCCGTTACACCTTCAAGTGCCTCAAAGTCTGCTTCATGTCTTATAAATGCTTTATATTTTTCTGATAATAACAAATCCTGCTGACTCACTAACCATCACCACGCATCTGTTTTATAATATTATCCAGCTGGTTCTTTTGTTTCTCCAATCCTGATACTTCAACTTTTTCTTTCCACATTCCCAGGCGCTTGCCAAGTAATTCTGCTGCCCTCAATCTCTCTTTTTCGTCAGGTGACTTTTTTATTTTTCTTGCCTCCGAACAGCCTTCCCCACTTCCTTCTACCACTATTACCTCTGCAAGTGATTCTCCCCTTAGTACGGAAGTTAAGTATTCTATGACTTCCTGTGCATCTGCTGTTCGTTCATTGTGTATCTTTTCGAGCTGTTCCTGTATGTATTTTTTCACTTCAACATTTTTCAACATTCTCTGCCCAACTGAATATGCTGTTTTCTTTGAATAACCTGCCCTGACTGCTGCCTGTGTCGCATTACAATCTATAAGGTATTCATCTGCAAATTTCTTTTGTTTATCAGTCATGAATTTTCACTTCCTTTCCACACGAAAAAAGACCAGCCACATACCACGTAGTTGGTCTTTCTTCACAATCTTTATCATAATTAAAATTAGGGAGGATTTATGAAAAGATTTATTTGCTATCTCCTTTTCAAGCTATTATAACAATATCACACATTTTCACTATTTTCTACTATCTTTTTACTATCATTTACTATCCTTTTACTGTAATTTACTTCCATTTTTTTGATATACCTGCTTTGCATATATCTCTTAATGCTTTCTTATGTAATCTATATATATGGTTTTCTTGTATATCGTGTTTTTTTTGATGGCTGATAATAGTAACTATCACTTTCCATGGTTGTCTATCTATATATCGAAGTTCCAATATATATCTTTCCATTGGTGGTAGTTTTTTTAGTGCTCTGTCGATTTCATCCCGCTTTTTTTTAAGAGTTTTTCTTAATTCTTCTACCTCTTTGCGAAGGTCTAATGCTACAGCTACTTTTGATGATAATTTATCATATCCAAATGTATTCCCATTTCCTCCTAATCCCGAACTTATTCCGGCAGGGTCTATCATTTTTAAGCGTTCTTCTGCAATTTCCAGCCTTTCTGCCATCTTGCTGTATTCCATTAAATACGACTTGTCTATCATCTTATCTCCTCTTTCATTTTATGCGAATGGCAATCCGTCATCTTCTACCCCGTCAGGAATCATCATAAATCCATCCTGCGGATTTGTATTTGCCGGTTGCACCGGTACAACTTCGTCTCCTGCTGCCTTTTTGCTCTCAGCAAATTCACAACTCTCTACTACAACATCTGTAGTATAGACTTTCACACCATCCTTATTGGTATAACTTCCTGTCTGGATTCTTCCTTCTGCAACCAACTTCATTCCCTTATGTACATATTTTTCTATAAACTCACCTGTTTTTCCAAATGCTACGCATGATATAAAATCTGCCTGCTGCTCATTGCCCTTGGTATATCTTCTGTTGACTGCAAGAGTGAATCTTGCAATCGCCATTGACTGTTCACCCTGTGTGTATCTTATGTCAGGGTCTCTTGCAAGTCTGCCTATTAATATTGCTTTATTCATTTAAAGCTCTCCTTTACTCTGATTTAAATTCTTTGATTTTCTCCAACGGTATATAAGTTGTTCCTCTATCTTCTCCAATGTACTTATATAATATTAATATACCTTTACATACCTCATAACTATCAATATATCTCGTTTCTTTTTTTCCATCGCTCCATATTATAGTTATCATCATCACTAGTGTTTTCCCTCCATCTCTGATTTTCTGATAAATCTTTTGCTATACAGCCATCCGACGTATTGGCCATATGTCATGTGATTGTTCCTTGCTATCTCATTGATTTCTGCAATTGTTGTCCTGCTGCCTGATTTCCGCTTGCTTCTTTTTGCCTCGCGATTCATCTTTTCTAACGTTTTTCTGTGTGCTTCACTACATTTTGGCGAACACGTCATCTTGTTGCGCCTGCCGGAACTGAACGGCTCGCCACATATGACGCAATACTTAATCATTTTCATACAGCTCCTCCTTCATTATTATTTCGAGGATATCGTCTACTTTTCTCTCTCCTATGCCTTTAATCTTCAGGAGCTTTTCTCTCAGCTCCTGGTAAGTATGTACTTTTTTCTCTGCCAAAGTCTCCATTGCCTTGTTCATGCCGTTCTCATATCCTGCTCCATATATGTCTTCTAGGAATTTTTCCATTGTATTCCTGTCAAAGGCTTTTATTTCCTTATATTTCTTTCTGTTAATCAAGTTCTCCATCTTCTACCTCCACTACGATATATGACGTGTTTGCACCTTCTTTTCCTTTTTTTATCATCCTGCTTACTGTTGATGTCTTCACTCCACATATCCTTGCTAATTCACTGGCTGTATCTGCCACAGCCAGCGGTAATCTGTATTTATCCTTTGATATTTTTATATATATCTTTCTCATGCCAGTATCTGAATATTGTCAAATTCTCTAAGCTGTGTTTCGAGGTAATCTTTTATATGCTTAATGGCTTCCAGCTTCCAAGCTCCACCATCTGCCTCAAATACTGCGGCTTCGATAGCTCCTGACTTTTCGTTTTGCCTGATTCTGAATATGAATTGTGATGCCGGCTGTGTTACTTCAAGAAATGTTCTATACGGTCTTAATGTTACCGGATTTGGTACTATTACTTCCTGCTTTGTCGTAATTCCAGACTTCAGTGTTGCTCTCTGTGTCATTCCATCATCACTGTAATTGGCTACTGTTCCTACTTCAACATTTCCTATTACTTTCAATACAAGTTTCCAATCTTCTACATGAATGAAATTGGATTGCAATGCAATATTGCATCTTTCCTGATCCACAAACGTACCGTATGCGATTTCCGGGAGCAACGCTTTAACCTCAATAATCTTTTCTCTTTTGTTATCTTCCGTAAGATGTCCTAACAAAACAACCTTATCCGGTGACACTATATTGATAAACATCTTTTCCGGAATCCCATTCTCACGTGCCTTAATATATTCCACGAGCGAAGTTAAAGTGTATAATCCCATTGGTTCTATTTCGTTGAACTTATCAATGAAGTAATGTTCTTTATTGGAATACACATTCCCATTTATGCATGTTTGCTGTTCTCTCTCACTCATATTTACAATGTACTCTAATGCTTCCTTAATCATCTTAATCCTTCCTTTCTTAAATCAATCGGTGTGGTTTCTCCGCCTGCGATATCGCTTAGCTTTATCCGATTTATCAACATTATTCTGATTCCTCCATATACTTTCTAATTGCCTCTATCTCCTTTTCCAGTGCCTGCTGCTTGGTTCTGACCTTTTCATATTCATCCGTTTTTATCATGAGGATTTCTGTAAGTGCTTTTTTCACTACTTCAGGTAATACTCTTTTATTCTTTTCCTTAATCTTCTCTATCTGTGTCTTCGGTGTTGTTTTCTTTTTAGTTTCTGAAGGAACAGGTGCACCCATATTGAACAGGATTTCTTTGATTTCTTTCTCTGTAGCACTGTTTAATTCTGCAATAATCTTAATCTGTTCTTTCTGCTCACGCGCTCCTTTGGCTTCATTATATTTTCTAAGCATCTCTTCGTCTGTCATCTGTCTATCCATCCTCGTTACCTCCTGTTATCTCCATGCATTTGCTTATTAAATGCTGTGCATGCCATATTGTTTCTGTGTAATCTCTTCTTTCTGCTGCCTTTTTTATGTCCTCTATGATATAGCTGATTCTTATTTCTGCCTCTGATGTATCCACCTGTGTATCTTCCTCCGGTATTTTTTCCACTTCGGAAACTCCCGGAGTAATATCATCTGATATTGCTACAGCCATTTCAGGCTCTTTTTTAATCTCATTATCTGAAATCCCGTCAGATATATCAGTTGATAGGTTTTCGGCTGTTTTTTGCACCCCTTTTTCTGTACTTTCGTCTGTGTTGTCCTGTGTTTCCGTTTCCGGTTTCCTCTCCGATATATCAGCTGATATTGTTTGCTCATTAGCTGTATCAGTTTTTACAGTCGATTTTTTCTGTTGAACCGGTGCAACTTTCTCTTTTTCTTCATATAGTTCGTTATAAATAGATTCATATGCCCTGCTGACGTTTTTCCCTGTGCCTTCGAGGATGTATCTTAGGGATTCGCCTACGTCTTTAAAGGTATATTCTTCCCGTTCGTTCGTCCTCATGTTCAGCGTTGCGACTATGTCTTTTATGTCTGTTATTGTCAGCATGTATCGTCCTGCCCCGGCAATTCTAACTATGTGAGTTGCTATTCCTGTCGGTGCTATTGCCTCATAGATTGCATCCAGTTCCGGGAATGGCAATTCAATGGAATCTCTTATTTTTATAATCTGTTTGAACATATCTTTGTTGTCGTGCAGGAGCTGGTGCAGAATCTTCGTCAGATTGTTATCCATAATCTCCTGCTGCTCGTTTTTGTTTTCAAGCATTACCTCTATGTCTGTTATGTCCTGTTCTTCCTTGTATTCTTTTTTTATTTCCTGTATCTGTGCTTTAGTCGTCTCGAGAGGAATTGCTTCTACGATTTCCTGCGGAAGAGAGAGCATTTCCTGAAGCTTTGCTCGTCCATATCCTTTCCATCTGTCGTCAAGTTCTTCAGAGTATCCATTTTTGCTGTAACGGTCATTAATTGCTATGAATCTTGATACATCATCTTTACGAAGTCCATATTCTGCTGCGGCAAATTCTGCTACAGTAGCATATCCCGACTCTGCTAATATCTCTGTGTCCCTGGCTATCTTAAGCAGATAGCCGATTCTGTTAAATGATTCTGCTGCACTGTTAAATTCTGTGTCTAATGCCTCTTTGAACTCTGCATACGTATTATTTTTTGCTATTTCCGTGGCCTCCATCTTTTCTCCTTTCTATACCGCCATTAAATCCGCCTCAAGTTTTTTGGCAAAATCCGGTGACGTCTTCATTAGTTCTGCCATTCCTTCAAGCCGTAACTGTAATGATTTCCTCTGCTTGTCTTCCTGCGACTTCGGAAGACGTTTTTTTATGGCTTTCTGCCATTCTTTTAAGAATTTTTTTATATCATCTATATTTGGCTGACGGTTATACTCGGAACGCTTTTGCCTGACCGTTCCGTTTGGTTCAAATTCTATCGTGTAGTACGATATATGTGGGGATTCTTTATGCCTTACGAATCCGATATAAGTCTCTTCGCTGTCAATACGTTCCAGATATCTGTCAGATGTTGCTACACAAGTGTGCAGATTGCTACCTTCGACTATGATATCTGCAATGCTGTTCGGCATCACAAATACGTAGCTGTCATTTTCATATTCATACAGCGACTTGATGGCCGGCAGTATGTTTTTGATATTTATAAATTTGTCTTCATACTCTTTTGCCGTGTTCTCGATATTTTCACGGTTCATCATATCTACCAGCTCATCATGCCTCAGGCGGATGTCTTTCGGCTTATATACGATTTCATCATTAATGTTGTATCCTCTCTTTTTGGCCATATTCATGTAGTCGAGCCATAGACCTAATATTACTTTTGGATTGCCTTTTTGCTTGCTTAAATGATTTTTTATTTTTTCAGGCGACATATATTTTGTTAAATCTTCTAACATATCATGTGTAATCTTACTTTGCTCGTACCAGCTTATTACTTCATCCTTAATTTTTTTGCCTATAAGAATCTGATATTGAAGCCATGCCAGCGTTGTTAAGCCACCATCCTGTTGCTTAAGCCTGTTCAGTGACTGACCGTCTATGTCGAATATTTCCTGAAGCGTCATTCCGTCTGCATATATACCTGTGTAGTCATATATCTTTCCATACCACAGGCTTACATGCTCTGCTATATCCTTAGCCATTCTCTTCATATTCGCCCTTGTAATGTATTCAAACGTCCGCCATTCGCTCCGCATTACTCTGTTGTAATCAAGCTTCCATCCTTTATGTGCCATTTCTTGTAAGCCGAGATATTCGTATCTTGTATCTTTTAACGCGTCGTCTATGTAAGGATACATATAGCATGATTCCATATGCATATTTGCGGGGTTTGTATCCCAAAATGTTTGGTTGTACGGACCGGCACCCTGGTACTGCCCGTACCATATTTTCAGCGGTTCAGGCTTTTTGTTTATCTCTGTGTAATCATTGAATGTTATTCTTACGTCTTCGCAGAAATCAAATTCTACACGCCCCGTGTTGTGTGATAACTTTTTCATTCTGAAATATCGTATCACTCTCCTGCCTGAGGGCATCTTTTGTATGATGCCGCTTCTAGTTTCTTCTTTTACTTGCTTTTGTCGTTTTTTTATGATGCATTCTTTCTGCTTTCGTTTACACATGACTTTCATATTGTGTTTTCCTGATTTATATTTATGTCTTTTGGCACATGCCGTACAAATATATTCATCTTTTTCTTTGTCGTAGAACCAATAGGTTGAACGGTTAAATGCTATACTGTCAAGCCATGCCTCATAGTCTTCAGGCAGCTCCGGTACTTCTGCCATTATATTATTGATTTTGTCACATTTACGTACTCTTGCATCTAATCTTTTTTTCTCGTTTGCTGAGCTTTCAAGATAGGTTATTGCTCTTATAGTGCTGCTTACTTTTATGTAGTGTGGCAAAAAATACTGTGCAGTTTTTTCATCCTTTTCAGTGTCAAATTGCACTTCTCCTACGAAATTATAATATTCCCAATAATTTTCGAAACCATATGCTCTCTGAATGCCTTTTTTAGTCCACGTGCCTCCGATTTTAGAAGCGTATTCGCCTGATGTTGTTATTGCATATCTTGCAAGATATGTTTTGTCTTTATAGCAGTCTATAATCAATGTATCTTCAAAGATTTGAGCACATGCTTTATATCCAAACCTTTCCGGTACCTTGACTGGTACTGCTTCAATCTTTTTCTTACGCATGGCAATACCTCTCTACCTTCAATGGTGCATTGATATAAGGTTGCCTTTCTGCTTTCAATGTAGCAAAACTGTATGTTTTTCCTGCCATTGTTTTGGAGATTGTTACGTCGTCTATTCCTCCTGATGCTCCCATCTTGATACATGCGGCCACTCCGGAATGATAGGTCATTACGTGTGGATCCGTTCCGATTGCTATGGCAATGTCATCTGCGATTGCTGTTTCTTTCGCGACATGGATTTGTTTGTATTTTATAAATACGTCTCTGTTCGGATGGTTTATAATATAAACGCATGCTTCGACCGCCATCTCATATATGTTCAATTCCTTTATCAGCTGTATCTTCGTGCATGATATTTTACTGTCGTTTCCGTCTTCATCAATGTCGCCTGCTGCCTCGCACTCGAACAGTCTGGAATAGGCTATGTTGTAATATTTATAGCAATCAAATAAATATTCACATGCATGAAATCCATTCCTTACGCAATTAGCTTGCGGTTCTTCGTGCCATTTGCCTATGTTATACTGGTACCTGCCTCGGCCGAGTCTTGCGGAAAGGTCCATGTTGAATGCTTTGAATACTTTCATTCGCCTCCCCCCAGTATCTTTTTAATGTTTACCTTACCTTTGAGGTAATATTCCTCAATTATCTTTTTTAACTGTGCGTCTGTTCCGCAGATACATCCGTTGCTCTGTGCCATTTCCTTTTCCATTGCTTTGTAGATGTCTTCCATACGACGATTTTTAATCAGGATATTGTCTGCTATTTTTGCAATGTCAGACATAACCATATCTTTTATGACTGTATACGGCATGAGCTTGTAGCCTTTATTTTTAGATTCAAGCTCTTTATGTCGCCCTCGTCCTTGAATCCTGCTGCCGTCTGGTTTAATTCTTCGAGGGTCAATTCTCCGAATTTTTTGAACATATTAGTAATCCTCCTTTTTTTGCTGCCTTTTGGTAACGTTCCATGCATCTCTGATACATGTCATTTAATTGATTTACTTCTTTGTCAGATAGATAATTTGTTATTCCTAACAGATTTTTTACTGCTGTGTAGCGGGCTTCTTTTCTTGCCCATTCTTCTTCTGCGATTGACTGTGCTTCTGTCTTCATAGGTAGCTTTTTCCGTAGCGTCTACGGAAATCCTCCCTCGTGCCTATTTTCGCCTCATATATTGCTTGTCCCAGCATCTTTGATAGTATTTCTGCCATTGGGTTATCATGTATTCTTGACAGTACGGGACCTGTGTTGTGGCAGTTGTTACAAATGGGGACTTTTAATCCATCCTTTTCGGCCAATGCTCTTTTATTCCCAAATAGCAGGTGGTGTTCGGCTTCTGTAGATTTACCGCAAAAGATGCAATATCTGTCGCTGTCTGTTACTATCTGTTTACTTTTCTTCATTTTTGATTCCTTTCTCAAATGTAATCTGATGTAGTTCTATCATGGTTAATAGTTTTTTCCATTCGTCTTCATTTCTGGTTCCTTTCTCGAATGTAATCTGATGCAGTTCTATCATGGTTAATAGCTTTTTCCATTCGTCTACATATTCCGGCTCTTTGCCGTCAGCTTTTTTCCATTCGTTATATCGCCATTTTAGTGGCCAGCAATTTTTTACCGCTGACTTGATATACATATTGTCAATATATATGTGAACTTCGCAAGGTTTTATCAGTTTTTTTAGTGCCCTGTTAATTCCGGCCAACGCGGCTAAATTATGAGTTTCCTCTATTGTATGTACTTCTCTTGTGTTTCCTTTGCAGAACAATATTGCAGTGCACTCACTTTTTTCTTCTTTCTTTGTAACTGTGACATATATGTCTACTTTCATCACCCTGAATCACTCTCCTTTCCGGGCGGTGATTTGATTTTTATTTCTGTATAATACAGATAAGACATTCCTGTAAATCGATTGATGCCTTGATAGATTGATGACTTATCTACCACATAACCTTTAGTTGGTGTGATAATCCCATCAACTAATATTTTTCTCAATGTCCTTCTTGTGTATGTCTTCCTGTCTGGAACAGGCCTGATCAAATTTCTGCTGCATGAATATTTTACAAGTGTCTTTTGGTCTTCCAAGTCGAACAGACTTAGCTGACCTTTTACTTCATCCTCTTCCGGAATCTTCACAATATATTCTGCTAATTTTTTATAACTGCCTTCCTCGTAGATGTGTGTCATCCACACACCTGCTGACTTTTCAACATTCCAACATTTTTTCAACCATAGATCTGCATCCGGGATGCGATTGACAAGCAGGTGAACATGAACTCCGCCTCTTTGTCCTACTTCAATTCTGTATACGTACTTCAAAATGCTGTCATACTTCTGATATCTTCTTTTCAACCTTCGCAAAAAATTCTTCAAGTCATTTTTTACTTTTGTCAAATCCTTCTGACGGAACCCTGATTGATATCTCAACGTTATCCAAAGATCATCCGGAGCGAAATTTAGATTGATTATTCTTCTAATCAGTTTTTCTTTCTTTTTCAGATTTATCATTTTTTGTTCGTCAGATGTTGGCTTTTCTTTTCGGGCTCTTTTTTCTCCTGCTGCTCCATACCTTCCGGCAAACTTTATTTCGTGTTCGATTGTGTCTCTCAATATGAATCTGTCATCAATATACATATTTCCTCCAGCATTCACTCTCATGGTCATAAGTTTAATATATTAATATTGTGTTTAAGAGCCTAAAAACAGGCTTGTTGACACATGTGTAAACTCATGATAAAATGAGAATGTCTTATTTTTCTTTTGTCAGGACAACAGTTTTTTTGACTGTTGTCCTGATTTATTTTGTCGAAAAATACAGGTCGCCTACTCTTTTCCAAGGTGTTCCGTATGGATTGTATTTTTCATCATCAAAGAAATATAATCCGGGATAACTTACTTCTTCTAACTCATGCTCTACCGCCTGACGTGTCAGTTCGGATACTTCTGCCGCATTTAGATGTCCGTTCCAGTATGATGTGAATCTATATGGCTGTGTGATGACCTCATAGATTGTATCAGGGAAATCTTTATCATTTACCCTGTTCAGAATAACGTCTGTTACCATGATTCTTCCTTCTAGTGGCTGGTTGCCGGCTTCGGCTTCAACACATTTTTCAATGAATATGATATCTTCAGCGGTCATCTCTATAAGCGTTCCTGACTCTTCATACTGCGTTGTCTCCTCCGGTATGTAGATAGTCTCACTCTCTATCTCCTCCGGAAGTTGCACCGGTACAACTTCCGGTTCTGTCGGTCTGCTTCTTGCTTCATACTCGATTTGCATTTCCTGACGGACTTCTTTTGATAACCGTTCCGGTTCTGTCTCCGTCACCGTCAGGTATATTGCTATCATTATGCTAATGCCTACAAAAATGCAGGACATAATTGACATGTAGGTTTCTTTCTTCATTTTGCCTCCTCTTTTTATTCTGTGGATTTCAGTTCTTCTATCTCCCGCTGTATGGCTCTTACTTCTCTTTCTCTTACATGAATACTTTCTTCAAGTGCCCTGATTCTACAAGCCCTCTTATGCATGTCACGGAAGATTGTCATTCCAAAACTCTTATAGAGTTCGGCAACCTCTTCCTTTCCGGATGTGTTCTTGATAGATGGATGCCACATGTACACTTCCTCGATTATTTGATACTGGTTATCAGTGATCGTTTCTCCTATAAGTTCTTCAAATTCATGCTTCTGCATTATTGTTTCACCTCTTCTCTTATTTTGATTCCTGTAGCTTCCTCAAACTTTTGCTTAGTAATTACATATGTCCATCGACCTGATGTTTTTACAGCAAATCCGATTGGTAACACCTTTTGTTGCAATCCCACTCTGATAAACTGCTCAGATGCTCCCATCAGGACTGCTGCCTGTGCCACTGATAGTCTGTTTTCTTTTTTTACTTCCTGCATGTGGTTCACCTCCTGCTCACTTTATGTCACATATCGTGTCATTACTAATCAAAAAAAATAGATTGAACCGTCTTGCCATAGTATTTGGCTATTTTAACCTTAACTGAATCCCTGGGAATTCTTGCTCCGCGCTCATACATTGATAGAGCCGAATCACTTATTCCTAATGCCTTAGCTACTTCTGTTTGAGATTTTTCGCCACGTAACTTGATTAGCCTAATACCTATTTTATTAGAATACAAATTATCACTCCTTTCTTGTCACGTATTGTGACTTTCTTATAATATACTACATGTCACGTAACGTGTCAACACGTTTTGTGGATTTTTTTCTTGATTTTTTTCCACAATACGTGTTATTATATATGATATAAAGAATGAAAGGAGTTGATTCAGATGAGCGGTTTTCCATATATTTTTAGGAAGATAAGAGAGCAGAGCGGATTAACTCAACAACAATTAGCTGATAAGTTAGGAATTTCTCGAAGTGCTGTAGGAATGTATGAAAAAGGTGAACGAGAACCTAACTTTGAGACTCTAGAACTGATAGCCGACACTTTCAATGTTGATATGAATTATTTGCTTGGTAAAAAACCAACCACAGAAATAATTCCAGATAGCTACTACCTCAATGAAGATACTAAAAAAATCGCTCAGGAAATATATGAAAACAAGGAACTGAGCCTTTTATTTGATGCAGCAAGGACAGCAAAGCCTGAAGATTTAGAAACGGTGCATACAATGCTAACTGCTCTTAAGAGGAAAGAAAAGGGAGATGAATATTAGTGAT
>CAMHLZ010000015.1 GCA_946186125.1 uncultured Lachnospira sp.
TTGTCTCTGACTGTGTTGTTGTCTCTGACTGTGTTGTTGTCTCTGGCTGTGTTGTCTCTGGCTGTGTCGTTTCTTCTTTCTTTGTCGTAGTCTCTTTTTGCGTTGTAGTCTCCGACTGCGTTGTTGTTTCTGGTATTTCAATATTAGCAGGTCCACTGAATAATATACTGTATCTTGTTGATGTTACAGTATTATAATATGATGTTTTCGCACTCGAAGTAACAATCAGATCACCTTCTCCACATCCTTTTGTATCTAAAACAGCTGATGTGTTTTTCATTGAAATAATTCCATAACCTTCTAAAGCATCACCAGATAATACGATTTCCTTTGAAGGATCCATTTCATCTCCGATACTTGCCTGATATCCTGTTACATCTCCGGCAAAATTTTCTACTTCTTCTGTTTTTTTGCTTCCATCTTTACAAGTATATGTAAAATATAGTTTTGACAATTTCGCTACGCTTCCTTCAAACGCAAAATCTTCACCCTGAACATCCACATAATTACATATTTCGTCTGTAGAATAAAGTCCTACTTTTTTCTTTACATCTTCTTTATAAGAATTTAAAGTAGCCGCCTTTAATTCAGTGGCAGATTCTCCACCAACATTTTTTGATGCAATTGCTGTACTGCCAGATTCTAAAATGTAATAATTTGAAGATACTATCGCCGTATCTGCAGTATGCGCAACACCGTAATTATTTTTTGTTGATATTTTCCCCTTGTAATAACATCCACTCATATATCCTTTTTCTTTTACTGTCCATGATATCCCGCCGACATCTTTTTTAGATGTTAAATCAACCGTAGACCAACAGTTATAGATTTTTCCACCCTGTCTTATTGAACGTGCAATACCGGCACATCCGCTGTCAGTTGCACTATTTTGTATAGAACCTGTAGTTCCTAAATTCTTAATTGTTCCTGTAATATATGGAAATACAGCTATACCATTTGTTTCACTTGAAGATATCTTCAAATTAATAGTATGTCCCTGTCCGTTATAAACTCCTGCAAATTCACCGTTTGAGCCGATACCTGCATAGCCGGCCTTCTTTGACATGTCTATATCTTCTGTCTGATTAAAATATACATTTGAATATTTTTCACCTGAAGCCATTTTAGACGTAAATGTCATTAAATCATTTTCATCCTGTATCAGATAAGGATTATCGATCGTACCTTCACCTTCAAAATCCTTTTTAATTACAACTTCGCCATCCTGTAACATTTCAAGTAATGCTTTTGGTGCATATACCGAATTATTAATTTGAATACATACTTTTCCTTCTAAATCAACTGTAACACCATCAATTTTTGCTATATCAGTATTTATAGTCACGGAGCCCTTTTTCTTTGTCTTGTCAAATGTAAATTGTCCATTACTACAACTTCCATATGACGTAACATCAACATATAATTCATTTGTAACATCTGACATAGTCTTATTACTGTTAACCAACGATGCCAGATAAGGAGTAATGTCTGAATTATCCACAACATATTTTCCTCTTTCAGATTTGCTTAAACCTGTAGCCGATATGCCGTCCATTCTTTTAGCACCATCCGGTAAATACAACCACATTCCGACATCCATTCCTGTATGCTCACTGTCAGAACTACCCTTATATGCAGAAAAATCAAGCAAGTCACTTCTGTCTTTTGTACTCTTGCCTTCCTGAACCAATTTTACGACAGCTTTCATATTACTGTCATTCGGTGTAGAGTTAAGTCCTGTATTGTGATCCGGAAGCACGGCTATAGCTGTATGTCCATCCTTTTTTGCGAAATCCAACGCAATCTTAAATGCTTCATCAAATGCAATCCAATCTCCGGCTGATTCCGTCATCATGCGATGATGATTACCATAATCTATTTTACTTCCTTCTACCATAAGGAAGAATCCGTCTTTATCCTGCGACAACATTTTTATTGAAGCATCTGTCATTTCTGCAAGTGTAGGAACTCCCTTTCCGATTATATTTTCATAGCTGTCACCAAGTCCGATATCATATACCATATGATGTTCTCCCGCATTAAATGCCCCCCATACTTTTAAGTTTTCAGAGGCTTCCGTATAACTTTTTTGTGAAGCCTGATTCATTTCACTTTCATTTGCAACTACAGTATAGCCAATATTTTTAATTGTTTTCGAATTAGATGTTGATGTAGTTTCATTTGAATATGATGATGAATACTTGTAATCAACTCCTCCACCCATAAAAACATTTATATCCTGATATATCTGCTGCTGAGTAAGTGAATTATAGCATTTTCTATTAATTGCATGACCTGAAAATGCTGCCGGAGTCGCATCACAATCATATGAAGTGACAACAATACCTGTAGCCATTCCTTCAGTCTGGCAAAATTCTAATAAGTTAGCCATAGGCCTTTCTTTTGTATCTATACCTACATATCCGTTGTTAGTTTTATGACCACATGCAAGCGCTGATCCGGCAGCAGCCGAATCTGTAGTCGAATTATCGTTTGATTTTGTAGTACATGATGCAACCAGATAATCATCCAGGTACATTTTTGTAGATGTTATGGCAGTGCTGTCTGTCCCTTTTCTATATGTAATTCCGCCTGATTCTTTAACACTTTTTGCTATGTCATATGAAGGATAACCTCCTCCATCAGGTATCATGTAAATAATATTCTTAATCTCTGTATCCTGCCCATTTGCTAATGCCTTAAAATCATTTGCACATACGCCAGATATGCATGACACCATTAAACATCCTGCTAAAACTTTTGATAATCTTTTTTTTAATTGATTTTTGCTCTTTTGCAATATAATCTCCTCCATACATTTTTATTTTTGTTTTTGTTTCTTTGTTAAAACAGCTATAAATAACGGTTGCAAAACAAGACAGAAACACCTGCTACCTGTATACTTTTCTTTGCCTTTTCAACCATCATAAAAACCATGACTACGGTAATGGCCGGAGTATAAATCAAATCCCAAACGAAACTGCCCAGCCGGTTAATGAAAAATGTCTGCTTAACAGTATTCCTGCCAATGAAAGTACAAAACTGATACCAGCACCCATTAAAAGGTTTATTTTTGTCATTATACTTTTCAAATAATCACTCCATTCACAAACCACCCGTATAATATTATTATAAAGGATTATCGGTTTTTGGGAAACACTTTTTTTAATTATTTTACAATTATCTTAAATATTTTTTTTATTCCAAGATAATTATCATTACCTTTTGCTTTTACGGTTAATTTATACGTTCCTTTTTGATAATTTACCTATATTTTACCATATTGTCACGCAATTATCTATTAATTTTATTATTGTTAGTGCATTTTATCATTAAAAAAAAACTATCATCTTATCGATGATAGTTTTCAATCCTATTTAAAAATACTGCTATTCAGTGCAACTGCTAATAACAAGAATAATACTGCAAGAATCTTAGTTCCCTTTTCAAGAGCACCCTCCATGGAACGTCCTTTATTTCTTCCCCAGTATGTATCTGCTGCACCACTGATTGAACCTGAAAGTCCTGCTGATTTACTCTCCTGCATCAATACTATAACAGTTAATATCAAACCTATTATAAGAAATACTATAGTTAATATCGTCTTTATCAAAATGCCACCTCCTAATTTTGGTTTTCAAAATTCAACGACCTTTATTTTATCATAATTTCATTTACATATCAAGCAATTTTTTCAATTTAGGTTCTAAATGCATTTCTTCCATTTACTTAAATACATCTCCCTGTTGTTCATAATTTTTTAACGTAATGTGTTTTTTCACTGCACGTATCAAAATATTCTTAGGAGTATGTTCCATATCGATAAATTCGAGTATCTGTGTATCATATCCACATTTGTTTAATAATTCAGCTCTTATACCATCGGTAATTAAAGCAGATATTCTTTCTTTTAGAATACCATACCGTAAAACAGGCTGTAATAAATCGTTTTTAATCTGACGGTTAATTTCATGCTGGCAACACGGTACAGATAGAATAACCCTTGCATTCCAATGTATTGCTTTTGCCAAAGCATAGTCAGTAGCCACATCGCATGCATGAAGTGTAACTACCATATCTACACTGTCACACCCGGTATAATCTGCTATATCGCCATTCTCAAATTTAAGATTATCATATGAAAGCTTTTGTGCGAGTTTGTTACACTTGATGATTAAGTCTTCTTTTAAATCAAGTCCGGTTATGCTTACATCAAGCCCTTTTGTTTCCTTCAGGAAGTAGTACATTGCAAATGTAAGGTATGAACTCCCACATCCGAAGTCTATAATGTTTATCCGACGTTTAGAAGGAAGTTTACAGGCAATGTCATCAATATACTCAAGAAACCTGTTGATTTGTCTGAACTTATCATATTTAGCTTTTATAATGTATCCGTCCTTGTTCATAACACCAAGTTCTATTAAAAAATCAACCGGTTTTCCTTCTGGGATTAAATACTTCTTTGTCCTGTTGTGCGACAGCGATGTATTATTACATTCTGTATTAGTCTTTGATTTTATTGTAACCTTTCCTTTTTTACTTATCAAAACGTTGATATTTTTATTTTTGTGGTGTATCTCACATTGTTTAAATTCATCTTGCAAAACTTCTACTATATATTGCTTCGCTTTTTCATATGTAAAATTCTGGTGAATTACTTTATTTGCAACATACTCTGTAATCTGGATGTATCTTTTTCCTTTTAATTCGATATTTCTTAATTGAACTTTACTTTTATTGCTGTTTTTATCACGTTTATTACTGATTACCGCATCAATAAAATCGTCATTTATTATCTCATTTAAAAGGGCGTTTAACTCTTCCACTTCACTTCAATTCCTTCCGGTTATATATTATCTGAAATGATTAATCTCTGTCTAATAACATATTGTAGAAATCAAGGTACTTTGTATCCTGTTCTTTTACAGCAGCTATTGCTGTTCTTGGGTGCTGGTCAGTAAGACCTGTAAGCAAGTATGGTATATCATATCCCCATACAGCATTCTTTTTCATGTCTACCATGTATTTTTCCATGAATTTAAGAATAGGGTCTAACTTGTAATCAGGATTTTTAAGGAATCCGACTATTGCCTCTAAGGCACAATTTCCGGCTCCACGTCCCATTCCGCATACAGTAGCATCAAGATAACTTACTCCGATAGATAATGATTCTATTGTATTTGCAAATGCGCACTGCTGATTATTATGAGCATGAATACCAATCTTTTTGCCTGTTTCTTCTACTGCTTTTAAGTACAAGTCACTGATTCTTCTAATCTGTTCAGGATAAAGTGAGCCATAGCTGTCTACTATGTATATACAATTTACAGGAGATTTTGCTAACATATCTAATGCAGTCTTTACATCTGCTTCCTGAGCGTTTGAAATTGCCATAATGTTACATGTTGTCTCATATCCCTTATTATGTGCATCTTCAATCATAGCTATTGCCTGAGGCATTGTGTTAATATATGTTGCTACTCTTATCATATCAAACGGACTGTCTGATCTTTCATGAATATCTTCTTTGTAGTTACATCTTCCAACATCTGCCATCAATGATAACTTAAGCTTTGTATCATTATCGCCTACAATTGCACGTACATCGTCATCATTACAGAATTTCCATTTTCCAAATTTATTTACATCAAACTGCTCTTTATCTGCTTTATATCCAAATTCCATATAATCTATTCCGGCTTTTACATTCATCTCATATAATGCCTTTACAAATTCATCAGAAAAATAAAAATCATTTACAAGGCCACCATCTCTGATAGTAGCATCTAAAACTCGTACATCTTCCCTTACTGTTAATAAATCACCTTTGCGTTCCATTTCTTTCATTCCTTTCGGTTTTTCTTTGTCCCTTTAAACCACTAAAGTGTAACACATATTTATGCACTTTGCAAGCACTTTTGTAAATTCCTATAAAAAAACTTCGCACAGTTTACACTGAGCGAAGTTTTCATCTTCAAATTATTTAACTATTAATGATTTTCCTGTCATTTCTTCAGGCTGTTCTAATCCCATTAATTCAAGAAGTGTTGGTGCAATATCACATAATGCCCCGCCTTCTCTTAATTTTATTGAATCATCAGCATTTACAAGTATGAATGGAACAGGATTTGTTGTATGAGCCGTATGTGGCTCACCTGTTTCATAATCAATCATTTTTTCAGCGTTTCCATGGTCTGCACATATGAAAAGTAATCCATCAGCTTTTTTAACAGCTTCTATCGCACTTCCAACACAAGCATCAACTCTCTCAACAGCTGCTACAGCTGCCGGAATAACACCTGTATGTCCAACCATATCCGGATTAGCGAAGTTAATTATAATTACATCATATTCACCTGAACCAATCGCAGCATTTAACTTTTCACTTACTTCCGGAGCACTCATCTCTGGCTGTAAATCATATGTTGCAACCGACGGAGATTTTACAAGTATTCTTTCTTCATCTTTATTCGGCTCTTCTACACCACCGTTAAAGAAGAAAGTTACATGTGCATATTTCTCAGTTTCAGCCAGACGCAACTGTTTTAAGCCTTTCTTTGCAAGATACTCACCAAATGTATTCTCAAGTGACTGTTTTTCAAATGCAATTATCTTATTTGGTATTGACTCATCATAATCCTTAAAGCATACATACGTCAAAGGAATCAAACCTGTTTTTCTTTCAAATCCGGTGAAAGCATCATCACAAAATGCTCTTGTGATTTCTCTTGCCCTGTCAGGTCTGAAATTAAAGAATATTACTGAATCATTTTCCTTAACAGTTGCAACAGGCTTTCCACCTTCTTCAATAACTGTAGGTAAAACAAATTCATCCGTTACATCATTTGCATATGAATCAGCTACTGCTTTTACAGGATCATCAGCTTTTACGCCTTCTCCGTATACCATGGCAGCATATGCCTTTTCCACTCTGTCCCAGTTATTATCTCTGTCCATTGCATAATAACGTCCGGAAATAGAAGCAACCTTACCTACACCGATTTCATTCATCTTATTTACTAAATCTGCCACAAAGTCTTTTCCTGATGCAGGAGGAGTATCTCTTCCGTCAAGGAATGGATGTACGTATACATTTTCCAATCCCTCTTTTTTACACATTTCTAACAAACCGTACAAATGTGTATTGTGGCTGTGAACACCACCGTCAGATAATAATCCCCATAAATGTAAATCTGAATTATTCTTTTTACAATTCTCAATTGCGGTTAATAATACTTTATTCTCAAAGAAGCTGCCATCTTCAATAGCTTTTGTAATCAAAGTTAAATCCTGATAAATAATTCTTCCGGCACCAATATTCATATGACCTACTTCTGAATTACCCATCTGTCCGTCAGGAAGACCCACTGCCAATCCTGAAGCATTTCCCTTTACAAAAGGACATGTTTTCATTAATTCATCCATAACCGGAGTTTTAGCCATAGCTATAGCATTTCCCTCAGTCTTATCATTTAATCCATATCCATCAAGAACCATCAAAACTACGGGTTTTTTACTCATTCTTTTTTCTCCTTTTTTCTTTAACAAATAAAAATCCCCGTCAGACCTTTTTGCAGGTCATCGGGGGATTAAATAAACTACTTATAATTTACAATCTTACCAAAATCAGCTTTTAACGAAGCTCCACCTACAAGACCTCCATCAATATCAGGTTTTGCAAATAATTCAGCTGCATTTGCAGCACCTACAGAACCACCATACTGAATACGGATTTCAGCTGCTGTAGCATCATCATATATTTCAGCGATACAGTCACGGATGGCTTTACATACCTCCTCAGCCTGATCAGAAGTAGCTGTTTTACCTGTACCAATTGCCCAGATTGGCTCATAAGCTATAACTGCATTCTTTGCCTGATCAGCTGTTACATTTAAAAATGCAACTTTAATCTGCTGACGAATCCAATCTATTGTGATTCCCTGCTCTCTCTGTGTCAAAGACTCTCCACAGCAGATGATTGGTGTAATACCATGCTCAAAAGCCTTTAATACTTTTTTATTAACAGTCTCATCTGTCTCAGCAAAGTATTCTCTTCTCTCTGAGTGACCGATGATAACATATTTTACTCCGACATCAGTAAGCATAGCCGGTGAAACCTCACCTGTATATGCTCCACTTTCTTCAAAATACATATTTTCAGCACCTACCTGAATGTTAGTACCTTTAGTAGCTTCCATTACAGGAATAATATCGATTGCAGGAACACAAAATACAACATCTACGTCATCATTTGCAACCAATGGCTTTAATTCATTAACTAATGCAACTGCTTCACTTGGAGTCTTATTCATTTTCCAGTTGCCTGCTATAATCTTCTTACGCATAGATACAATCTCCTTTAAAAAAATTATTTATCATTTGCTGCAGCTACACCAGGAAGTTCCTTACCTTCAAGGAATTCTAATGAAGCTCCACCACCTGTAGAAATGTGAGTCATCTTATCACCGAAACCGAGGTTGTTAACAGCTGCTGCTGAATCACCACCACCGATAATAGTTGTAGCATCTTCTAATTTTGCCAAAGCTTCAGCTATTGCAATTGTACCTTTTGCAAAATTAGGCATCTCGAAACATCCCATAGGTCCGTTCCATACAACTGTCTTTGCACCTGCGATAGCATCTGCAAATAATTCTCTTGTCTTTGGTCCGATATCAAGACCTTCCATGTCTGCAGGAATATCTCCACGACCAACTTCTTTATAGTTTGCATCATTTGAGAAGTCATCAGCTACTACTGTATCGATAGGAATCAATAACTTAACCCCCTTATCAGCAGCCTTCTTTTCCATCTCAAGTGCATACTGCTTATAATCTTCTTCAAGAAGAGACTTTCCAACTTCTTCACCGTGAGCTGCCATAAATGTATATGCCATACCACCACCGATAATAAGCGTATCAACTTTGTCAAGTAAGTTCTCGATTACAGGAATCTTTGAAGAAACCTTAGCTCCACCAAGAATAGCTACGAATGGTCTTACAGGATTATTTACTGCATTTCCTAAGAAATCGATTTCCTTCTGCATTAAATATCCAACTACAGCTGTATCAACAAACTGTGTAACACCAACATTTGAGCAATGAGCTCTGTGAGCTGTACCAAATGCATCATTTACGAAAACATCACAGATAGATGCAAGATCTTTGCTGAACTGCTCGCCATTCTTTGTCTCTTCTGCTCTGTAACGTGTATTCTCAAGTAATACAACATCTCCGTCGTTCATAGCTTCAACTGCAGCCTTAGCATTTGCTCCAACTACTTCATTATCAGCTGCAAACTTAACTTCCTGACCTAATAACTCAGCAAGTCTCTTTGCAACAGGCGCTAAAGATAATTCAGGCTTTGGCTCTCCCTTTGGCTTTCCTAAGTGTGAGCAAAGAATTACCTTTCCTCCATCTGCAATTAACTTCTTAATAGTTGGAAGTGCTGCTACAAGACGGTTCTCATCTGTAATATTTAAATTCTCATCTAATGGAACATTGAAATCACAACGTACCAGAACTCTCTGGCCTTTTACATTAATATCATCTACTGATTTTTTATTTAACATGTCTGCCTCCTTCTGCTTTCAAAAGCTAAAACAAAACAAGCCCGGCCCAACAAGGCCGGACCTGAATTCATAATCATATTTCGTTTCGAAATAGTCAGAATCGTGTTTCTTCCGAATTATGCTAACTCTGAGAAATATTTGATTGTTCTAACCATCTGACTTGTATAACTGTTCTCGTTATCATACCAAGAAACAACCTGAACCTCATACTGATCATCAGAAACCTGATTTACCATTGTCTGAGTAGCATCAAATAATGAACCATATCTCATCCCTACGATATCGCTTGAAACGATTTCATCTTCATTGTATCCGAATGACTCATTAGCTGCTGCCTTCATAGCTGCATTGATAGCATCAACTGTAACGCCTGCCTTCTTAACTACAGCTGTTAAGATAGTTGTAGAACCTGTTGGTGTAGGAACACGCTGAGCAGATCCGATTAACTTTCCGTTTAACTCTGGGATAACTAAGCCGATAGCTTTAGCTGCACCTGTTGAGTTAGGAACGATATTTACTGCTGCTGCTCTTGATCTTCTTAAATCACCTTTTCTCTGTGGTCCATCAAGAGTCATCTGATCACCTGTGTAAGCATGGATTGTTACCATGATACCTGACTGAATTGGTGCAAATTTATTTAATGCATCAGCCATAGGTGCTAAACAGTTTGTTGTACAAGAAGCTGCAGAGATGATTGTATCTTCAGCCTTTAATGTCTCATGGTTTGTATTGTAAACAATTGTAGGAAGATCATTTCCTGCTGGAGCTGAAATAACAACCTTTCTTGCACCTGCATTAATATGAGCCTGTGCTTTTTCTTTTGATGTATAGAATCCTGAACACTCTAATACAACGTCAACTTTTAAATCACCCCAAGGACAGTTGTTTGCATCCGGAAATGCATAAATCTTAATTTCTTTTCCACATACTGTGATAGAATCTTCACTTGAAGTAACTTCATCAGCATGCTCATACTTACCCTGTGATGAATCATACTTTAACAAGTGTGCTAACATCTTAGGACTTGTTAAGTCATTGATTGCTACTACTTCATATCCTTCAGCACCAAACATCTGTCTGAATGCAAGACGGCCGATACGACCAAAACCATTAATTGCTACTCTTACTGCCATGATTATAATTCCTCCTAAAATATAAATGTAATTTGTAAGATTGTTAATTATTTGACATAGTTTATTGTATCTCTACGCAAACTCAACCTATCAAATATTCTACCTAATTATTCCAAAAATATCAAGAACATTTTTACTGAATTTTTCTTTTTGCAGTGTTTTTTTTAGTACACTTTTACCATAACAGCTTATATTTACAAAATATTTGACAGATGCAGCAGCTTAATCTATTATAAAAATAAAAAAACATATTTTGAGGTGAAGCCATGTTATCTGATTATCATTTACATTGCTATTATTCAGGGGATTCTGATGAAACACCGGAAAACATTGTAAAAACGGCTGTTTCTAAAGGTATGAAACATTTATGTTTCACAGATCATCTTGATTTGGATTATCCTTATGACGACTGCTGCTTTGATCTTGATATTGAAAAATACTATGAAGAAATATCTTATCTTAAGGAAACTTTCAAGAATAAAATTGATATCAGGATTGGTATGGAGACAGGATTAGAACCGCAATTAAGTAAAAGACTGGATGAAAAAATCCGAATGAAGGATTTTGATTTCATTATAGGTTCATCACATCTGGTAAACCGTATGGATCCCTACTATCCTTCGTATTTTGAAGGAAGGACTAACAAAGAAGCATATATGGAGTATTTTGAATCAATCCTGGCATGTTTGGAAACATGTACAAATTTTGATGTGTACGGTCACATTGATTACATTGTAAGATATACGCCCTACAAGGATGACACATTCCAATACCGCGACTTTTCAGATATTATAGATTCAATACTTTCAAAACTTATAGATTTGGGCAAAGGAATTGAACTAAACACAGGCGGATATAACGCAGGGCTTTCTTACCCGAATCCATGTCCTGATATCATTAAACGTTACCGTGAACTCGGCGGTGAGATAATAACCGCAGGCTCAGATGCACATAAAGCTATAAGGATTGGTGATTCTTTTGATAAGGCACAAAATGTCCTCTCTGAATGTGGATTTAAATACTACTGTGTTTTTAAAAACAGAAAACCTGAATTTATAAAGCTATAAAAAAAAGCCCCCTGACAGTAAGTTTTTTTCATTTCATCTGCTGTCAGGGAGCTTTTTTACGTGCACAATATAATTAGATTTTACCGTTTTTCAGATTATTCTCTTCTCTATATTTTATTTCAATAATTTTACCAACAACCCTTACCAGATGATTTCTTTTATTTCTTATCGCAGATGCTCTTATTTTACATTGAATAGGATTTTTCTGTGCATCATTGATACGTACAAATGCCTCCTCATAGTCAGAGTTTTCTTTTTCAAGTTTATCGTAAATGTTTCTAAATATTTGTGCATCCTCAGAATATACAATGTCATCTTTAATCATATTTTCAATATAATCTTCTTCAACGGGAGGATATCCAAACTTTTCCTTCCATTTGTGTGTATGATATGCCGTTTTGTCACGTACATTATATTCAAACACGATACTGTCAGACTGATTTGCTACAATATGATATCTCTGCTCCTTCATATGCATACGTGTAACATTTATATAATGCACAACAAACCAATATAAAATATACAACGAAAAGACAACCGTAATTCCAACACTGAGCATTAAGGCGTAATTCGTAATCCTGTCTGTAACGTCCTCTAATGCTCCTGATGACACAATAGAAACTGCATACCAGTCCGTCTCAGGAATAGTTGAATAACAGACATATCTTTTGTATTTACCTGTATTTAACGTAAGAATGCCTGACTCCCTGTTCTTTATCTGCTTTTTTAATTTCCCAATTGTAGTCTGATTATTGCTGAAACTATCTAATAATTCAAACAAATTATCGTAACTGCCCACAGATTCCGGTCTCGAAACAAGCTTACCATCATTTTGCGCAATAAAGGTCGTTCCTTTTTTTCCTATAGATGTCTCTCCGATCAATCCGGTAAACATTTGGATATCATAAGCACATTGAAGCACTCCGCAAATCTCATCATCATGAACTACAGGCACAGCAAGAATAATGTATTCGCCATCATACTTGTCAGATGACAGCACACCTGATATACTTCTTTCTCCACTTAATGCCTCTTCAAAATACCAATCTTCAAAATCAGCCTGGAATTCTGTTTTCTCTGCTGTTAATCCAAGTCCGTCCTGTTTAATAATTCCGCTGAACATCTTTAAGTCCTGTTCATCATGTTTTTGTAATGCGTCAATAACTTCTTCACATTGGATGTCGTCATATTGTCCTATAAACGATGACATTGCTTCCATTTTTATAAATGTATCGTTAATCTTAATACTAATATCATCAATACTTTCGTCTATAATCTCCTGCAACAATAATGTTGTATTATGATTAACGGTTTTTTCTATTTGCGACTTATACATTTTATACGACAAAGATATCACCACTATAATGATAAGCAAAAACAGTATTTCCATATTTATTTTTTTTAGTATTTGTTTTATTTTTAACTTTAGCTTGCTCATAATTCTTCCTCTATACTCATTAATGAGTTAATTATATCAAATTGGACTTTTTTGTCAATTTTCAATATGACATTTTTCTAATATTCTCTACAGCAGACTTTACACAATTAAGCAAATACATTATTTCAGCTCTTGTATTCTCAGAAGATAATGTTATCCTTAATGATTCATATGCTTCCTCGTTATTCTTTCCCATCGCAGTAAGAACATGACTTGGAGTTTTTAATCCGGCACTGCATGCAGAAGCACTTGAAACACAAATTCCCATAGAATCCAAAAGTATAACTAATGCCTCACCTTCGACATTTTTAAATGAAAAATTTATATTTCCCGGCAATCTCTCTGTCTCATGTCCATTTAATATACTGTCAGATATTTCTTTCCGTATTTCGCTAATAATATAGTCTCTCATCTTAATTTTCTTTTTTATATTTATATCCATATTATTTGCAGCAATTTGAGCTGCTTTACCCATGCCTGCAATCCCCGGCACATTAAGAGTCCCAGCTCGCATTTTATTTTGCTGTGAACCACCATGTATAATAGGTGGCAGTCCAATATCCTTATTAACGTACAGGCATCCGCACCCTTTGGGTCCGTGTAATTTGTGTGCACTCGCACTTAGTAAATCAATATTCATTTTTTTTACATCAATCGGTATCTGACCAAAGGCCTGCACTGCATCAGTATGAAATACAATTCCATTCAGTCTGGCAATCTTACCGATTCTCTCTATAGGTTCAACAGTACCAACTTCATTATTCGCATACATTATTGAAATCAATATTGTATCTCTTCTAATCATTTCCACAAGCTGATTTAAATCTATCATACCATATTTATCAACATCAAGATATGATACTTTATATCCTATATTCGATAGGTACCTGCATGTATTTAATACCGCCGGATGTTCAATTTTACTTGTTATTATGTGTCTGCCTCTGTTTCTTTTCATAAATGCAATTGACTTTAATGCCCAATTATCTGATTCGGTTCCTCCGGAAGTAAAATATATTTCTTCAGGAAAAGCGTTTATAAGTCTGCTAATTCTTTCTTTTGATATTTCAACTGCAGCCTTAGCCTTATCTGAAAATTCATATATACCGGATGGATTGCCATACATTACAGAAAAAAAAGGCAGCATTTCTTTTAATACTTCTGAATATATCCTTGTTGTTGCAGCATTATCAAAATATACCAGCTTATCCATCATCATTCCTCCCAATACAATTATAATCAAGAATATAATACATTCTTAAGAATATAATATGATAAAAATATATATTTGGAGCCAAATATGTTCAAAAAAAATCCTCTCATAAAAGGAACACTGATATTGATAATAACCGGTCTGCTTACACGCATAATAGGTTTCTTTTTTAGAATTTTTCTAGTTCAGGGGCTGGGCGCAGACGGTATGGGAATATTCCAGCTGGTATTTCCCGTACAGCTTTTTTTATGCTCTTTATGTTCAATGGGTATTCAGACAGTTATTTCTTCGATGAGCGCTGCTGATAAAACACACTCACGTACAATATTAAAAAATGCGTTATTTATTTCATTAATTTTATCAGTTTTTTCCAGCAGTTTTTTATACTTATTTTCAGACAAAATAGCCATGTATATTTTATCAGAACCCAGATGCACCTCAGCTTTAAAATACATTGCTTTTTCAATTCCTTTTGCATCTATACATACATGCATATGCGGATATTATTACGGTATAAAAAAGGCTGCTATTCCCGGCATTTCTCAATTAATCGAACAATTAGTACGAGTATTTGCAACATATCTTATATATCTCACAGTCACAGAAAATACAGGGGTATTTACTCCTGCAAATGCAGTTATCGGTGCTATAATTGGCGAATTGGCTTCTTCGGCCTTTTGTCTGCTTTCACTTAATATTAAAAAAATTTCTTTTTTTAATATTGGTTATATCAAAAAAATAGCACTTTCATCTATTCCGTTAACCGCAAACCGAATGATGCTCAGTATATTTCAGAGTGCTGAGGCAATCCTCATTCCTCTTATGTTAAAAATACATGGTCACAGTACAGTAGATGCTCTGAGTATTTATGGAATATTAACCGGTATGGCTATACCATTTATTATGTTTCCTGCAACAATTACAAACTCACTTTCCACTCTTTTACTCCCGGCGATATCAGAATGTAATTCAACCCATAACATCAACGGTATAAAGCGTGTTACTGAAAAATCAATATGTCTTAGCATTTATCTCGGTATATTTTGTACAGGTATTTTTTTTAAATATGGCTGCGAAACAGGAAAAGTTTTATTTCATAATACCACATCAGGTTATTACCTTTTTATACTTTCATGGTTATGTACTTTTATGTATCTTAGCACAACACTATCAAGTATTTTAAACGGATTAAAACACACCACCATGACTTTTATATTTAATATTATCAGTATTTCAATACGAATTTTTTTCACGGTTTTTGTCGTGCCTATCTGCGGAATATCCGCATATATGTCAGGATTACTTGTAAGTTATGCGTTTCTTACATTTTTGGAATATTCAAAGATTAAAGGATACACCAGTGCAAAAATACAATTTTTTAAAAATATAATTTTTCCAATGATTTCTACAATTCTCGCATTAAAAATATCTTCACTGCTGCCTGACTCCGCTTATTCTACGGCTACTTTAATGGCCCGGTGTTCTGTAGCAGGATTAATTTATATTTTATTACTTCTTGTATTTTCAAAAAAAGCTCTCTGATTTCTCAGAGAGCCCTTGATTATTGATTGCTATATTTTTTCGACTGTTCATTCATTAAATCAACATCGTCAAAATAATTAATTTTCATATTCTCTTTAACTTCTGCCAATGTCTTTGCTGCTTCCTCTCTTGCTGTCTCAGTTCCTTTTTTAAGAATCTCATATACTGCCGGTATATCTTTTTCGAGTTCTTTTCTTCTCATACGAATCGGCTCAAGTTCTTCCTGTATAACATTATTCAGGAACTTCTTAACTTTAACGTCACCAAGTCCGCCTCTTGAATAATGGTCTTTCATTTCCTGAAGACATGAATAGTCAGGACAATATCTTTCAAAATGTTCATCTTTACAGAACGCATCCAGATATGTAAATACAGAATTTCCCTCTATCTGTCCAGGATCGCTGACCTGAATATGATTAGGATCTGTATACATGCTCATAACTTTCTTCTTAACATCATCAGCAGTATCAGAAAGGTATATACAATTTCCTAATGATTTACTCATCTTAGCCTTACCGTCAGTACCCGGAAGTCTCATACATGCTTTATTATTCGGTAACAATGCCTCTGGTTCAACCAATGCTTCACCATAAATAGTATTGAATTTACGTACTATTTCCCTTGTCTGTTCAATCATCGGAAGCTGATCATCACCTACCGGAACAGTAGTCGCCTTAAATGCTGTTATATCTGCAGCCTGACTAATTGGATATGTAAAAAATCCAACCGGAATGCTTGCCTCAAAATTTCTCATTTGAATCTCAGATTTTACAGTAGGATTCCTTTGTAACCTTGATACAGTAACAAGATTCATATAATAAAATGATAACTCACACAACTCTGAAATCTGTGATTGTATTAATATATTTGATTTTTCAGGATCCAGACCACATGATAAATAATCAAGTGCCACCTCTATAATATTCTGTCTTACTTTTTCAGGATTATCAGCATTATCAGTTAAAGCCTGTGCATCTGCAATCATAATAAATATTTTTTCAAATTCGCCTGAATTTTGTAATTCTACTCTTCTTTTAAGTGAACCGACATAATGTCCTACATGTAATCTTCCTGTAGGTCTGTCACCGGTTAATATTATTTTGCCCATTTTATAAAATCCTCCTATGTTTCAACCAACACTAAAAGTCATTATATCCTCAAAATCCATATAAGTCAATTATTTAGTAACTTTTACCCCGATATCATCAATATCATATGGTGTAATCTGATATACGTAATAATTAAGCCAATTGGTATAAAGTGCACTCGCATGTGCTCTCCATGTAAGCAGTGGCGGATTATCAGGATTATCATCTTTATAATAATTATATGGAATCTGTATATCCATGCCCTTTTCTTTATCTCTTTTATATTCAGAATCAAGAGTGACTCTGTCATACTCAGGATGTCCCATTAAAAAAATCTGTTTTCCTTCTTCAGCAATTGCGACAAGAACTCCTACCATATCTGATTCCGCAAGAACTGTTAATCTCTTTTCGTTTTTGATATCTTCTGTTTTAACTTCTGTATGTCTTGAGTGTGGTGCAAGGAACACATCATCAAATCCTCTCATCAGAGGAACTTTCCTATGTAACACCTTATGTTCATATATACCAAATACTTTCTTATCAAGTATATGCTTAGGTATTCCAAAATGATGATACAAACCTGCCTGCGCACCCCAGCATATGTGAAGTGTTGAAGTTACGTTTGTTACTGTCCAGTCCATTATTTCCTGAATTTCTCTCCAGTATTCTACCTCTTCATACTCCATCATTTCAAGTGGAGCCCCCGTAATAATAAAGCCATCAAACTTCTGATTCTTTATTTCTTTAAATGTAGTATAAAATTGATTCAGATGGCTGGCCGGCGTATTCTTTGATATATGATTCTCAACAAATACAAAGGTAACATCAACCTGTAATGGTGTATTAGACAGAACACGAAGCAACTGTATCTCTGTTTCATGTTTTAACGGCATCAGATTTAAGATACCTATTTTTAAAGGACGGATATCCTGTCTGATTGCTCTGTTTTCATCCATTATAAATATATTTTCGCTTTCAATTACCGCTTTTGCAGGTAAATCTCCATGAACTTTAATAGGCATTTTTATGGCCTCCTTTATGTTTAACTTATAATTTCTAAAAATCCTTCTTCAGTTATTATATTTACTCCCAGTTCTTTTGCTTTTTTATTCTTTGTAGAATTGGATGCTGCATCATTGTTAATCAGATAATCAGTATTTGCTGATACTGAACCTGTTACTTTACCCCCTAATTCTTCTATTTTTTCTTTTAATGCATTTCTGTTAGCAAAATGACTTACTTTTCCGGTAATTACAAATACTTTTCCATCCAAAACGGCATCTTCAGTATGTGCATTCATTTTTTCAAGGTTCAATTCTTTTAAAAGGTTATCAAATGTCTGATTGTTTTTATCTGATTTAAAATAATCAATAAATGTTTTTGCAATTACTTCACCCACTCCCTCTATATCTGTCAGTTCTTCCATTGAAGCAGTTCTGATTTTTATTATATCATAATTAAAATATTTGCATATAAGTTTTGCATTTGCAAGCCCCACATTTAATATACCAAGACTATATAAAAGTCGTACAACATTCGTATTTCTGGACTTTTCAACTGATTCCAGAAGATTATCATATGATTTTCTTCCAAATCCTTTTGCGTTCACTATCTCATCTTCATATCTGTCAAGCTTATATATATCTGCAAATTCGTGGATATACCCACTATCTATAAATTTTTCAAGTGTCTCTTCCGAAAGCCCGTCAATATTCATGGCATCCCTGCTTACAAAATGTGTGTAAAGTTTTATTTTTTTCGCCTGACATTCAGTATTTGTACAATACAGAGTTTTGGCATCATTTATATTCTGTATTTGTGTTTTTCCACCGCATACGGGACATTTTTCAGGTATTTGTATATTACCGCTTTCCGTTTTATTTGCAGCTATCTGTGGAATAATCATATTTGCTTTGTATACTTCTATCTCATCACCTATACCAAGCTTAAGTTCTTCCATTATACTTATATTATGAACACTTGCCCTTGAAACTGTAGTTCCTTCAAGCTCAACAGGTTCAAAAACTGCAACAGGATTTATTAATCCAGTACGTGATGGACTCCATTCTATACGAATAAGCTTTGTTATGGCCGTCTCATCCTGCCATTTAAATGCGATTCCGTTTCTTGGAAACTTTGATGTAGTACCTAATGAATTGCCATATTCAATATCATCATACATTATAACAAGACCATCCGATGGAAGCTCGAAAGTTCTTATCTTATCTTCAAAAAACCGAACCCTCTCCTCAATACTATGTGTATCCGTTATATAATGTTCTACAACATCAAACCCCTGCTGTCTGAGCCATTGAAACTGACAGTCAATTGAATTCTTAAAATCAACATTTTCAGCTTTTATTAAAGCAAATGCATAAAAATGTACATTTCTTTTTGATGTTATTTCATTATTAAGCTGTCTGACAGAACCCGAACATAAATTTCTCGGATTCTTATACTTAGATTCAATCTCTGTTATCTCATCATTTATTTTTTTAAAATCTGAATAATTAATTACCGCCTCTCCTCTAATAATTAACTCTCCTTTATATGCTATTTTTAATGGTATATTTTTAAATACCTTTGCATTGTTGGTAATAACCTCACCTACTATACCATTTCCTCTTGTTACTGCCTTTTTCAATTCTCCGTCATTATATGTCAATACTACTGTAAGTCCGTCAAGTTTCCATGAAATGATACCTTTTTTATTTCCTAGAAACTCCTGCAATGCAGACACTTCTTTTGTCTTATCAAGTGACAACATCGGACTTTCATGTGTCTCTTTCGGAAGTCGGCTTAGCACTTCATATCCAACGTTAACAGTCGGACTATTTGATAATATTATTCCGGTTTCTTTTTCTAACGCAGATAATTCATCATACAATCTGTCATATTCATAGTTGCTCATTATTTCCGTACTTTCCTGATAATATGCCTTTGATGCTTTATTCAGAATATTTACAAGCTCTTTTATACGACTATTTTTCTCATCCATCTTAGTTAATCCTTTCAAATCAATTCACAGAATCTTTTAACCTTCTTAATAATTCGTCCAGTTCTTCATGCGTAATCTTTCTATAAGTTCCAGACTTAAGTTTTCCAAGCCGTATATTCATAATGCGAACTCTTGTAAGTGATATAACTTTATACCCCTGTGTCTCACACATTCTTCTGATTTGTCTGTTCATTCCCTGCGTCAATATAATTCTGAATTCATCATTGCTCTCTCTTATAACTGTACATGGATTGGTCATTTTTCCAAGAATCTCAACTCCATCTGACATATTCGTTATGAATTCATCCGTAATCTTTTTATTCACCTTAACTACATATTCTTTTTCATGTGCATTTACCGATTTTGATATTTTATTTACAATATTTCCATCATTGGTCATTAAAATCAAACCGTCAGAATTCTTGTCAAGCCTTCCTATCGTATAAATTCTTGTAGGATAATTGACAAAATCAACTATATTATCCGGGTTGTTCTTATCTGATGTACATTCGATTCCTACCGGCTTATTTACGGCTATCAGAACAAGTTCATCTTCATATATGGCCTTTTTACCATTTACACATACTTTTTGATGTGGCAGAACTCTCATGCCCATTTCAGCTTTCTTTCCGTCAACTGTGACTTTTCCCGCTTCAATCAGTCTGTCTGCTTCTCTTCTGGAACATATGCCGGAATCACTCAGATACTTATTAATTCTTATCTTTTCATCTGATTTATATTCATGTATTACGCTTTTTTTTGGCATAATTATCTCCTCTTATATCAACTCTGTAAAGTCATTAATATATCTGTCTGCTTTTTTTATTATCTCTTTGCGATTTTTTTCTGCCCAGTAATCATATACTGCAACAGTATAAAATCCGCCTTTTTTTGCACCTTTAATCCCCTCTAAAATATCTTCGAAAACCATACATTCATCACTATTAAGATTCATCTTCTCAGCACATTTCAGATATACGTCAGGATCTCCCTTCCCACGTTTTACTTCTTTTATTGTAGTTATATTTTCAAATAAATCAAGTATTTTATTATTCTTAAGAACCGGAATAACAAGCCTTGAATCTGATGCTGTTGCAATGGCCATTTTAATATTTTTTATTTTTAAATATCTCAGATATTCATAGACACCTTTTTTTAATCGTATAGTATTACTATATGCTTCTATAGCCATATCAAACCATTCTTTTTTTATGTCACTCTCTGATTCTTTAAGATTAAACAACTTTTTTGTATATGAAGCTGTCTCATCAACTCCCATGTGTGCTATAGTAGTTGTATACTCCATGGATGCTTCATATCCTCTTTTTTTTAGAAAATCTTCATCTATCTTTCTCCATACCCCCATTGAATCAATAAGGGTACCGTCTAAATCAAAAATAACGCCTTTAAAATTCATATTTTTCATCCTTTATTATAAACTTATTATAGTTTATCAATTTAGTTGTTCTATTGTCAAGAAATTGCTAATGTTTTTTTTTATTGCTGTCGATAAATAGTCAAATTAAATTTTTAACGAAAGGAATGTGTGATTTTTATGAGTACGACAAGTATAGATACTAAAAACTCAATATTATCTTCATCTTTTTATTTGGGAAAGTATTATTCTCCTAATCGTGATGCAAAGTCCGCATCAAAAAGAGCTGATTTATCAAACGACGTTCTTGTATCTCATGACGGCAAGGCTCTTAAAAAATGCGCAAAAGATATTACAAAGGTTTCATATAATTCAGAGCAGTCAAATTCAGCCGATAACTTAAAAAGCAAAATAAATGCATTTGTCACTATTTATAATAATTATACAACATCTGCCAAAAAGTCAGATTCAGTAGAAGTTGCAGCACGCGCCTCAAAACTTCATTCACTTACAAAAAAACAGGCGGAAGCACTAAGCGATATCGGCATTACCATTAATTCTGATAATACTTTAAAAATCAGTAAAGATCTTTTAGATGCTGTAGATGAAGATGATTTAAAATCACTTTTTTCAAATTCGAGTGATTTTATGAAACAATTTAAAAAGCTTACTTCAAAGCTTGATATTTCTGTGTAACCCCCTAATACTAACCAAAAGTGGTTGTCGGGATATTGTATTAAAAAATACAAACCGACAGCCACTTTTATTATACTTATTTTATATTCCAAATAATGTTTCTCCACTGCTCTATCTGCTCTTCTGTCATGAATCCATTAGAAGTACCATAAAAACCTATCTTATATGAAGCAAACAATAACGCATTTTTTATAGAAATTATTGGATCATTTGTTTTGAAATAATAATGCAAGAAACACGATAATAAAGCATTTCCTGCACCAACTGTATTTACCTTTTCCAAAGTCTTAACACTTCTGTATTCTACAATACTATCATTTTGATCAGAATACATCATTACTCCGCGCTCACCACATCCAAGTATAACAATCTTCGGAGAGTATATTTCTGAAATCTCTTTTACAAATTCATACGAACTTTTTTCAAGATCATCATCACTTACATAAATAATATCTGCAGAATCCAGAAATTCTTTATTGAATGACAAATCTTCCTTCCTGAAATCCCTTATATTTACGACTATCGGAATCTGTCTTTCCTTTGCAAGTTCTATAAGCGGTTTACAAAAAGATACATTTGAAGTAACAAGTACATCACAATGATCGACAGCAATTTCCATTAATTCCGGATTGTATACGGTTTGTCCAAGATCTTTTGTATCTTCAAATATCTGCTGTTTTCCATCACAATCATACAGATTAACTGCCGACGGCATCTGATTAAGAGCCGGAAGTACATAATCGGTGCCTAATCTTGCATTTTTTAATGTAAGATTTACAATTTCAGGTGTAACTTTTCTACTGACCATACTCATTA
Organism: uncultured Lachnospira sp.; assembly: GCA_946186125.1. Classification (GTDB taxonomy): domain Bacteria; phylum Bacillota; class Clostridia; order Lachnospirales; family Lachnospiraceae; genus UBA2821. The sequence continues at coordinate 22,935 of CAMHLZ010000015.1, forward strand.
AATCGACATCATTTCCCAACCACTTTAAAGCATTAGCCATATTATAAGCATCTCCACCTACCCCGCTGTATATAGTATCCGGTTTGCTGTTAAGTGATTGATAGCTGATTGGAAGTTTATCTACTTTTACAATAGTTTCCATCTGTACAATGCCTGCAACTAAGAATCTAATCATAAATAATCCCTCCTTTTATAGGTTCTAATCTACAATCCTGTTTCGACCGGCTTTTTTTCCTATATATAATTTGTCATCTGCATCTTTTACAATTTCCTTACTACTCTTACTATTATCACCTTCTATCACGCCAAAAGTCATAGTAACACCTACATTTAAATCTTTATATATTATTTCTTTTTCTCTTATATGATTCAAAATAGTATTTAATACAACAACTGCATCATCTTTTGTACGATTTTCAAATATTAATAAAAATTCTTCCCCACCCCATCTTGAAACATATCCTTTACCAACAATATCGTTACTCATTATTCTTGCTACTTCACACAAAACAACATCTCCACATTCATGTCCATATGTATCATTTACATTCTTAAAAAAATCAATATCTCCCATGGCAACAGCATATTTAATCCCTTTAACTCTCGAATCCAAAATAATCTGGTTCAGAAGCTGTTCTCCTTTTCTTCTGTTATTAATCCTTGTCAGCACATCATGCTCTACAACGTCTTTTATTGCTTTTTGCATTTTAACAGCAGCATTACCAATAACACCTATCTCATCTGATCTGCTTACAATATTCCTGTCCATATCTACGTTCAAATCCCCATTGGCTATCGAATTCATAAATTCTTTTAGTTTTACTACATATCCTATCAATACACGCATAAAACAACATGCAACAAAAATCATTACACATATGCCTATAATAGATATTATAACCGTTGGTATTATAGCTTTATTTATCTCGATATCTACCTGCGTTGTGGGTTTGCCCGCAAACATCATTCCAACACACGTTCCATCTGAATTATAAATTGGTCGGTAATATGCAAAAAACTTTTCGTCTTTAATCTTTACAGAATCATAAAACTGTGATTTTAAACCGTTTAAGACATCTTTTTCAACAATTTTACTACAATACGTTCCTACCATTCTCTTATTATTCATATACAATGATGTAACAACTCTGGTATTATAATAAAATATTGTTATATCAATTCCTGTATCTTCCTTAATCGAATCCACATATTGATAATTACCCGTAATCTCAGAATCTCCTTTATATACATGGAGCTTGCCACCTTTTTTGCTTAATGTATAATCTCCGGGATATACCATATCATATGTATTCATAACCGTAGTTGCAATATTTTTTAATTCAATTTGATTCTGTTTATACATAGTTTGTCTGAATTTATTATAGCTTAGCACAACAATCAAAACCGATACAATAAATACCGGAATTGTTACAAACAAAATAACTTCAGTAAACAAACCTTTCTTTTTCATATTCTTCCTCTTTTACGTGTATTTATAATATCATTATACAACATTCTCCAAATATCTGCAATGAAGATAATGTAACACATAAAAAAAAAGCCATACTGTGTATGACCACAGTATGGCTCTAAATTCAAAACGCCCTTGCTATTCTATTGAAAAAAACAAAAATATTATTAGCAAACACCCTGTGCAAGCATAGCATCTACTACTTTTTCAAATCCGGCAATATTTGCACCTACTACATAGTTTCCTTCTGCGTTATATCTCTTAGCTGCATCATCAAGATTATGGAAAATATTTACCATAATATTCTTTAACTTAGAATCAACTTCTTCAAATGTCCAGCTTAATCTCTCGCTGTTCTGTGACATCTCAAGAGCAGATGTAGCAACACCACCGGCATTAGCAGCTTTACCAGGTGCAAATAATACACCATTCTTCTGTAAGTATTCTGTAGCCTCCATAGTAGTTGGCATATTAGCTCCTTCAGCTACAGCATAGCATCCGTTAGCTACTAACTGCTTAGCATCTTCAAGATTTAACTCATTCTGTGTAGCACATGGTAATGCAACGTCACACTTAATTGACCATACGCCGCGACCATCATGATATTCAGCACTTGGTCTTGCTGCTGCATATTCAGTTAATCTTGCTCTCTTAACTTCTTTAACTTCTTTAAGAAGAGCTACATCGATACCTTCTGAATCATAAATCCATCCTGTAGAATCAGAAACTGTAACAACTTTTGCTCCTAATTCCTGTGCCTTCTGAGTTGCATAAATAGCAACATTTCCTGCACCTGATACACATACTGTAGCACCCTTGATATCTTTACCATTACACTTTAACATTTCCTCTGTCAAGTAAAGTAATCCATATCCTGTAGCTTCTGTACGTGCCAAAGAACCACCGTAAGATAATCCTTTACCTGTAAGAACTCCTTCATATACGCCACGGATTCTCTTGTACTGTCCGAACATATATCCGATTTCTCTTGCACCTGTACCGATATCTCCGGCAGGAACGTCTGTATCAGCTCCGATATATTTGCAAAGCTCTGTCATGAAACTCTGACAGAAAGCCATAATTTCTCTATCTGATTTTCCCTTAGGATCAAAGTCAGAACCACCTTTTCCTCCACCGATTGGAAGACCTGTAAGTGAGTTCTTGAAGATCTGCTCAAAACCAAGGAACTTAATAATACCAAGATTTACTGAAGGGTGAAGTCTTAAACCTCCCTTGTATGGTCCAATTGCACTATTGAACTGAACTCTGTATCCTGTATTAACCTGTACATTTCCTTTGTCATCTACCCAAGGTACTCTGAACTTAATCTGTCTCTCAGGATTAACTATTCTTTCAAGGATAGCTTCCTTACGATACTGCTCTTCATTTGCCTCAACTACAGCTCTCAATGACTCAAGAACTTCCTTAACTGCCTGATGGAATTCAGGCTCTGCAGGATTCTGCTTTACTACTAAATCAATAACTTCGTCTACATAAGACATAATTTTTTCCTCCTTAACTTTCGTGGCTAAATACATTTCACTATGTATCAATACCTATTTTTGCCTCACGGAAGTATTATATATTATAGTATATAAAGTTGTCAAGATACCATGAATAATAAAATCGGACAGAAATAGTATTTATTCCTGTCCGATTTTATTATTTTGCTGATGCCGACATAAGTGCATCATAAAACTTCTTTAAATCTTCATCTTTTTCACATGCTTCTGTCATTTTTTTATCTACATCACTGTTAAATTTCTCTACGTCTTTACTTTTAGAAAGCTTATCTATAAGTTTTTTTACATCAGCATTGTCCTGAATATTATTACATATCTTGTATGAGCCATCTGAAGATTTTACAACATATAATACTTCGGCTCCCGGTGCCTGCGTTGCAATATCCAGAATTTTAATCTCATAATACACATATACAATGTACTCATCATCCTTAAGTCCATTCTTTACATAACATTTTATATTATTATATCCTTCAATGTACTGACTCTGACTCTTTAATCTTTCAATATCTATACCATCAGATGAATCAAGAATATTCTCCAATGTTATAGTATCGCATTTATTCACTGCTTTATAATAATGCTTTACTAATTCCACTATCTCCTTGTCCTGACTCGGAATCAATTCACCTGATGTGTTAACCGCAATCTTCTTTTTTCCGTAATCTTTATCCTTATTTGACGCATCTACTGCTAAAGCAATAATAAGTGAAATAACTAATACCGCAAGGACACTGCCCCATATTGCATATCTGGTATTTCCTTTAGTATATTCTGCAATAAACGAAATTATTCCGTCTGACTGCACATTTTTTTTCTTTTTTTCAGACTTTCTTACTTTGAATGTCTTAATATCTTCTTTATCCAGTTTAGCAAAAAAATCATCTTCTATATCTTCATCAGCGGCATTATCTTTTTTTGTCTGTTCTTTTTTACTGTTATCCTCTGTGGCAATCGGCTTAATCTCCTTTTTATCATCAGGCTCATATTCTGATTCATTATCGGCAATCAGCTTTTCGATTTCATCAAGTTCTCTGTCTTCTCTTGCAATATCTTTTAATCTTTCTTCCCTTGATTTTATATTATTCTCTCTTTTATTTTTTTTATTTTTACTTTTCTTTGTACTCATATTCTTCCTCGTTTCTGTACATTTTTCGACATACATCATTCTATCAAAATAATAAGTAAATTGCAATATCGTTTTTTTTGTTGACATCTTTATTTGATTATGATAGAGTTGCAATGTATCTATTGTGTAATCATTACACAATATTCTAAGATCATTTCGATCATATTTCATTTTTTATTTATTGAAAGGGGAACTATATGGAGTACAAGGAGTTTTTGGATTATATCCAATCAAGTATGAGTCAAATTATTGGAAAGGAGAAAAAAGTAAAAGTTTTAAAAGTTTTAAAAACTAATAATGTCTCGTACGACGCATTAACAATCACGGATAACAATTATAATGTTTCACCCACGATATATCTTAATCAATTTTATATTGATTATCAAAACAACAAACCTTTAGGAGAAATAGTCAACGAAATTTATGCTTTTTATGAAGAGCATGCAAAAAATATTGAAATAGATACTGAGATATTTACGAATTTTGAAAAAGCCAGGAAAAAGGTTGCATTCAGAGTAATAAATGCAGAAAAGAATACTGTTCTGCTGGAAGATTGTCCTCATATCAGGAAACTTGATTTAGCTATCGTTTTCTATTGTATGATTAACAATGATTATCTTGGAAGTGCAACATCTATTATTCATTATAACCATCTTGAACTTTGGGGAATATCCGTTGAAGAACTTATTTCTGCAGCTACCAAAAATACACCGGTATTATTAAAACCTATGATTCAGGACATGAATGATTTAATTTTTGAAATGTTTAAAGATGATCTTCAAAGACAGCAGATGGATGGTATATTACCTCTTGATCTTCCTATAGAAGATGATCTGAGACATGCTATGGAATCTGCGAAAAAAGAATATTCTTTAGAAATGTTTGTTCTGACAAATTCTCAGAAGCAGTATGGAGCTGCATGTATATTCTATGAAAATATTCTGAAAGATTTTTCTGATAAATTCAAAACAGATATATACATACTGCCTAGCAGTATTCACGAAGTAATACTTATACCTGTATCAAAAGAAATGACTATTGAGGAACTAAATCAAATGGTTGTTGAAGTTAACACTAACGAAGTGGAAAACTGTGAAGTTCTATCAGACCACGTATATATTTATAAAAGAAATAATAATGAGATTATAATGTAAAAAATGCATCCGGTGAGAATCGAACTCACGCACCTGGCTCCGGAGGCCAGTGCTCTATCCACTGAGCTACGGATGCATACATCTTAGAAACAAGTATAGTCGTTTTAAATTAGCTCTTCTTTATATTTAGGATATGATGTCGCAGCGGTGACTGCGTCGATTAACGATAACGCCGCAGATAAAATCATAGCCAAATATTAAGTGGGGGTATTTAAAAACGACTATATAAGTGCATATCATCGAAAATGCTACGCACTACAGATAATATGCACTGAAAAAAATCTTATATTATAAAACTATACACGTGATAAATATTCACCAGTTCTTGTATCAATCTTAATCGTCTCACCCTGTTCAACGAAAAGCGGAACATTTACTTTTGCTCCAGTCTCAACTATTGCAGGTTTTGTAGCACCTGTTGCTGTATCTCCCTTAAATCCCGGTTCAGTCTCTGTAATCTGTAACTCTACTGTAATCGGTGGTTCAATAGCGAAAACATTTCCGTTATGAGAACACATCTTAACCATCTCATTTTCTTTTACAAACTTTAATGAATCACCAATCTGCTCAGCGCCAAGAGCTATCTGCTCATATGTTGTATTGTCCATGAAGTAATATAAGTCTCCATCATTGTACAAATACTGCATCTCATTTCTGTCAATTCTTGCCTGTGGACATTTTTCTGTAGGTCTGAAAGTTTTTTCAACCACTCCACCATCTTTAATGTTTTTAAGTTTTGTTCTAACAAATGCTGCACCTTTACCTGGTTTAACATGCTGGAATTCTATAATCTGATATATGTTACTATCTAATTCTATTGTAATTCCATTTCTAAAATCACCTGCTGAAATCATTCATTTGTCCTCCTTAAATTCTTTCTGATTCCTATCACCTACAATAGTTTATAATAATATAAACTTTTTTTCAACTATTTTTTATATTTTTGTATTTCTACAAGTATCTCACTTGCAATATCTTCCGGTGTCTTATCGTCTGTTGCAATAATAATATCTGCAACCTCATGATATCTGTCTTTTCTTTTTTCCATTAATTGTGCTATATATTCTACATTCATATTACCATTCAACACAGGTCTGTCTGTACTATTCTTTACCCTGTCATACACGGTACCGGCTTCTGCAGTCAGGAGAACAATTAATCCATTTTTTTTCATACATTCAACGTTCTCATCTCTTAATACTGCACCACCACCACATGAAACAATTTTTCCGCTTTCACTGCAAATCTCTTTAACACACTCAGCTTCTATATCACGAAACCTTTCCTCACCGTACTTACTGAATATATCATTGATAGACATACCGGCACGTTCAACAATATATGTATCCATATCCGTCTCTTCTATCTTCATCATTAAAGAAATTGCTTTAGACACGGTAGATTTACCTGTTCCCATAAAACCTATTAACATAATATTATAATCCATAGTTAAATCCCCCCATGTTTTTATGCAATATGGATAGAACATTATTTAAATCCTGCAACGGCATTTGTCCCGGAGCTGTAGCAACCATTCCTGCACCAAATGTAATCGCAGAATTAAATATTTCTCCGGAAACTCTTGTAATCATACCAATTTCTCCCATAGCCATGGTCACAACCGGAATCTCCATTCTGGTTTCGACTTCAATTGAAGCTGCAATAAGCTCCAATACATCTTTTTTTGACTTTGGCATAACTGCAATCTTTGCAATATCAGCTCCAAGATATTCCATATTTTTTAGTCTGTCAACAATCTTTTCTTTGCCGGGTGTCTTCATGAAATCATGATTTGAAACCAAAGCCTTACCGCCCATACGATGTATTTGCGATATTAGATTTTCAACAAATTTATCGCCTAAGAATAATTCAACATCTATAATATCAACTACACCTGAACTTAGAGCCGTATATATTAAATCTCTGTACTGGTCAGATGGAACCCATTTTTGTCCTCCTTCCAACGAAGATCTGAATGTAAATAATATAGGCTTATTCACATAAATGCTGTTCATTTCTAACAGAATCTGTTTAATTGCTATCATATCTGACAATTCTTCAAAAAAATCAACTCTCCACTCAATAATGTCAAACGGTGAAGAACCAAGTCCCTGCAACTGGTTTAAGATCTCTACTCTATTACGACCTGTAACAGAAACGCAAATCTTTGGCTGTCCTTTTCCAATTGCCATATCTCTGACTATGACGGCATTCATCATAAACCAACCTCCTTCAGACATATTTACGTATAATAATATTATTTTACCATAAGAGAAGTCGATACGCAAATTAAATTGTGTTGACTTCTCTTTTTTTTTGAATTAATATTATTTATACCAAAAAGAAAGGATGAAATAATTATGGACTACACTATTACTGGTCACACAGGGCTAACTGGTCTTCTGGGCTCTCCGGTTTCACACAGCATCTCACCTATGATGCATAACGAAGCTTTCAGACAACTTGGACTTGATTATGTTTATTTATGTTTCGATGTAGATACAGAGCATTTAGAAGCTGCTGTAGCCGGTCTGAAACTTCTAAATGTTCTTGGATTTAACTGCACTATGCCGGTTAAAAACAAAATGTTCGAACTGGTTGATGAGGCAAATAAAGCTGCAAATATCATTGGTGCTGTTAATACCGTATTAAATGATAATGGAAAATTTATTGGATATAATACCGACGGAATCGGATATATGAGAGCTGTAAAAGATGCCGGTCATGATATAATTGGCAAAAAAATGACACTTTTAGGTGCAGGAGGTGCCGCCAGTGCAGTTTGTACCCAGGCAGCCATAGACGGTGTCAGCGAAATAAATGTATTTAGTATTAAAGATCAGTTTTATGAAAGAGCTCAAAAGCTTATAGATAAAATCAACATTAATACTAATTGTAAAGCCTCTTTAATTGATATGGCAGATAAAAAGGCTTTATATGATTCTATCGATTCATCTGATATCCTTACTAATGGAACACCGGTCGGTATGGCTCCGAACACTGACAATTGTATTATAGATAATGAAGATATTTTCAGAAAAGACTTAATTGTTTCAGACGTGATTTACAATCCTAGAGAAACTAAACTTTTAAAAATAGCAAAATCTCATGGCTGTCCTACTTTTAACGGTTTATATATGCTTCTTTATCAGGGAGCCGAAGCTTTTAAAATATGGACCGGAAAGGAAATGCCGGTAGAATTAATAAAAGAAAAGTATTTTTCATAAGCACAAATATTAAAAAAAGGTCACAGCACATGGCTGTGACCTTTTAATTTACATTATTTTATTTTTGCTGCCTTAACTGATGTATATGCACCATATACTCTAACGCCGGCTACAGTTCTGTACGCTCTTACTTTGAAGTATGTTGTCTTCTTAACTTTAAGTCCTGAAACAGCTGCCTGTGTACTACTTGTGCTTGTTGCAAGTTTAAATTTACCTTTTTTAGAAGATGATGTATAAATCTCATAACCTTCTGCACCTTTTGACGTCTTTAATATAAGTGTTGCTGAACCATTAACTGATGTAATTTTCTTTATTGCTGTCTTACTCGGCTGTGTACCTGCAACACATTGTACTGCTGCATTACTCTTGTATGTCTTACCTCCTACTTTTACATATGAATAAATCTGATATGTATAATTACTTCCTGCCTTTAATTTCTTAGCAGTAAATGTATTCTTTGTAGAAGTACCTACCTTCTTATAAGTGTTATTTGCAGTATTTAATACATAAATCACGTATCCTGTAGCACCAACTGATTTTGTCCATTTCAATGTAACTGTACTTGTTGTAGCCTTTGACATTGACGGATTTGTAGGAGCCAACGGTAATATGATAAATGATTTACTTACTGTTCCTACATAATTGCCTTTTCCTGTAAGTGTAATAGTAGCCTTACCAGGGTTTTTGTTATTCTTATATGTGACTGTATAATCATTATTTAAAGCAAGATTTTTTGTACCTATGGTAGCTGTAAATCCCGGAGTGATATTCTGACCGTTGTATACCTGATTAGCTATATCAGTAAATTTTGCACCACTGATGGAAGCTGTTCCAATCTTAAATGTTGTAGTCTTATTTCCTGAATAGTTTCCACGTCCTGTTACTGTAACAGTAGCTGTTCCAACCTGTACGTTATTAGTATAAGATACTACGTAATCTGTATCCTTAACAAGCGTCTTTGCACCATCTTTAACTACTACTTCAGGCACAAGTGCATCACCTGTATATTTCATATCAGATATACTCTGAATTTTAATATCATCAGATGTAAAATTCTTAGCTGTAATTGCAAAATTAACTATTTTCTCACCAGTATAATTTCCTTTACCGGTAAATATAGCCTTAGCATTTCCAACGTTCTGGTTATCTTCAAATTTTAATGTATAATCTGTTCCTTCAACCAAATCAACTACTGATCCTGTAGCATTGCTTGTCAATTTAATTTCCTGAGTCTGTGCAGAGCCATTATATACTAATGGTGTAACTGCAGAATTCTGAATAGTATTGATTTCTCTTGCTACGATATTAAAGTTAACTGTTTTTGTTCCCGCATAGTTACCCATTCCTGTAATCGTAACCGTTGCAGTACCTACGTTTATATTATTTGAATACGTAAAATTAAAGTCAATATTTTGTCTTAACACAGCATCACCAAACCTAACTGTACATATAGGAGTAAGTTCTGCTCCTGTATATGTCATGTCTGCGATATCAGATGTTGTAATCTTTGTAATATCTTTTGATTTTACGATTACTTTAACTGTTGCAGTAAGCCCGCTTACTGTCGTAGCAGTAATATTAACTTCTCCTGCTTCAACACCTGCAACATTGATGTATTTTTCATTAGCTGTTGATGAAGATGTATTCTCTGTTATTGATACTATTCCTTCTTTATCAACTGTCCATCTTACAACGTCTGTTGTATTAGATGGTGCTAAAGTAGCAAATATACTTATAGGTGCATCACCTTTATCAATTGTAAATTCTGTATTGTTTAACTTAAGATCTGTTGATGGTACTACAATTGATACAGGTATTGTTCTTGTTACACCCGAATCTGCAGTTACCGTAATATTTGTTGTTCCTGGGGCAATACCTTTTATTGTTGCTGATGTACCGTCTTCATTTGGTATAACTCTTGCATAATCTGAGCTTGTTGCCCATGTAAATGTCTTGTCTGTTGTATTATCTCCGATAACTTTTAATGATACTGTTGATTCAGCATCAGCCGCAACATATACTCTTGATGTCTCTGCTCCGTATTGAACGAATTTTATGTCTGTTGCAGGGATAACAATTTTCATTGGAAGCTGAACGTACACTCCTGATGTTGCCTTTGCTGTAATTATTGCTGTTCCTACCTTTTTAGCCGTCAATATTAACTTCTCGCCAGACTTTGTAGTATTCTTACTTAAAGTTACACAATCACCTTCAACAGTCCAGTCAATATCATCTGTACTATCTCCAGGGGTAAGTGTAGCAGTTAACTCTGTAGTATTCATCAAAGAAAGAATACCATTACTAGCAGTAGTTACACTTATTTGAATACCTGTTGCGGGTACATAAATATTTATATAGAACGAATACTGTTTTTCAACCTTTTCTCCGGTTTCACCATTAATTCCTTTTGCAACATAATCTACCTTTACTTTTCCAACTTTATTTCCGGTAATGTTAATACTCTTTTCAGATTCTTCAAATACAAAGTCCTTTACTTCCACACCATTATTTATAACCCATGAAGTTAAATCATTTGGAGTTGCACCTGAATTATTCTTCATATCAATGTTAAGTGTAAACTTCTTACCTTTTTCAACATTATATACTATATTTCCATTTTCATCAGTTGTCTGAATACCATTTATAGTATCTACAGCAAATGTATCAGTATTAATAGGTTTTGCAATAATTGCATTCACCGTTGTATTTATCTTCGATACTGAAGATGTACCTGTAAGCATGACACTTCCAACTTTTTTACCGGTTATAACAACAAACCTATTTCCTGCATCATCTACATAATCCTCTGCAACTGCGATTGACTCATCAGCAGACTTCCATTCAATACTCTCATTAGCATCACTAGGTACAACTGCATACCCAAAACATCTTGTCTGTCCGGCCGGTACAGTAGCTGAAGGTTTAATGCTGATATTCTCTACTTTTGAATATACATTTACTGTAAGAGATGCTTCCTTTCCACTTTCAGAAATAATCTTCAATGTTGTAGTTCCTGTTTTTGCCTGTGGTACTAAAATACCTTTACCGGTTTCAGGATCAAATTCCTTCATTTTAACAATCGAATCATCAGCAATAGTATAACCAACCGGCTCGTTAGCCGCCTGCTCACCTGCAGGAGGTGTATAAAGGACGTCGTCCTTAGCATCACCTAAAGTTATCTCATATTTTTCTTTATTATCATCTGAACTACTTGTAGCAAGATTAATACTGTTTACAATCTTAGTTTCATCATTCTGATCCAAAAATACGATCTGATTATAAGGAACCTTTTTTACAGAATATATTCTGAAAGTTTTTTTCAGATTTCTCGGACCACCATTTGCTTTATTAATTGTACACGTTATTAATGTATCACCTGTAGTATTGAGTTTTAAAATATTTCCATCTGTAATCTGGGCAACTGCCTCATCGGCACTCGACCATGTAACCGTATCTGTAGATTCAATTGGTTTAAGTGTGCATGTAAGCTGTGAGCTTGACTGATTTAATTTTACAATTCCTCCACCATTTTCAACACTTGTAGATCCTACTTTCATAGAAAAATCTTCTGCCGGAACAGAAATATTAACTGTATAATCATTCTTTAAAACAGCATTTGAACTGGTTAAAGAAAACGGTTCTCCACTAACTTTAGCATTTGCATATAATAATTTACCGTAAATTATATTTCCATCTCCGTCAACCATTCCGTTTGCAGTAACTTCTTTAGTACTTTCCTCGTCTCCTACAATCGTTGCATTAAACTTATGTTCATTTAAATACTCTACACACTTGAATTTTTGAGAAAGCAGAATATCATCTTCACAATCATCATCTATAACGCATTCGATCGCTACGCAATATCCCTTATCAACATATAAAGTATTATTTTTGAAATATGGATAATCTTCATCTAAAAGAACTTCATCAACAATCACTCTTCCTCTTTCATCAAAACATGTGAATTCCTTATTTTTTTCTTCATCAAAATATGTTCTTGGCTTATAGTTTCTCACAACTGCCTTGATATTTTTTGTAGCTTTATGTACAATAAATTCTTCTTCTGCATCAGCAACAAGGCTTCTCGAATTTACATTAATACTTGCTGTAGTATTTAAAAAATCTTTACCTGAAAAATAATCCGTATTGCAAACATATACATTAACAGAAGATACATATACACCATTTGTACCTGCTACCTTTGTAATTGTTCCGGAAGTTTCTTCAACTTTATTACCTTTATTATCCTGAAGCCATAAAACATCAGAATTTGTTGAACTCCATATAATATCTTCACAAGCAGACTGCTCATCCTTTGCATTAATTGTCACACATAACTGGAAAGACTCACAACCAGACCAGAAATCATGTTTTGCAACAACAGTATTACCCTGTGAATACATCTTAAGTTCTTTAACGTTAAGATAACCGATATGCTCGCTTCCACCGTTTACCTTCATGTATGTATCAGCATTACTTCCTGAATTACACCATACCTTAAATCCTTCACGTGTTATTAATGATGTATCAAATGCTCCATCATCAATAGTAATTGTGTCATTTAAGATTACCACTTCTTTTAAAGCAGTAAATTTTGTACTTGTAAATACGCCGGATGCAATTCCTGTCACGTCCTTGCCTATTACAAGTCTGGTCTTTGTCGTATCACCGGTATAGCCGGTTATCTTAGACCCGTCCATGCTGAATTCATCAGCAACAAGTGAGGCTTTAACGTTAATACTGTCTAACGGTACTGAAACAAATACCATAAGAACAGCCATAATTAAAGCCATTAACCTTTTTTTGTTCATTTTAAATTCCTCCTTAATATTTTCATGTAAAATACACAACCATACAATTTAAATTATACACAAATATGTATAATTACACAAGTAATTATTTTTTTTGTTATTTTTTTTTGTTTTCTTTTTTTAAATATGCATTAATAATTGGTTTTTCTAAATATCTCTTAAGAACAATCTGGATTTCTTCCTTGGGATTAATTGGTTTTAGAAGAACAGAATATAATCCCGCTCTCTTCGCACCATAAACATCCGTAAAAATCTGATCTCCAATAAACATCGTATTACTTACCTCTGTTCCAATTATCTTAACAGCTTCAAGATAATTCTTCTTCATAGGCTTATGCGCATTATATACATACTCAGATTTCACATCATCAGCGAACGGTTTTACTCTTGGTTCTTTGTTATTTGAAATGAGACAGGTGTGAAATCCCAGCTGTCTTAGCATTTCAAATAACTTAACCGCTTTATCCGTTGAAGGAGCACCATGTGGCACAAGAGTATTATCTATATCAAATAATATTCCTCTGTACCCCATACGATAATACTCCTTAAAATCCAATGTATAAACAGAATCCCTATATTCATCCGGATATAAATTTGAAAATATCGACATAGTTTTTCTCCTGTAACGTATTATTCTAATAGTTTTTTCAATTCCTGCATAAAAGTATTCACATCTTTAAATTCTCTGTATACAGATGCAAATCTTACATACGCAACAGCTTCAAATGTTTTAAGTTTATCCATAACAATTTCGCCGATTGTAGAGCTCTTTATTTCTTTCTCTTCACTGTTAAATATTTCGTTTTCAATTTCGTCTATTAACTTATTGATAGAATCAACTGAAACCGGTCTCTTGTGACATGAACGGAATATTCCTGCCTCAATCTTGGCTCTGTCATATGGTTCACGTGTTTCATCTTTTTTTATTACAACCAGTGGAATAGTTTCAACTTTTTCATAAGTGGTAAATCTTTTTTTACATTTTACACATTGGCGTCTTCTTCTTATTGAGCAATGATCCTCCGCCGGCCTTGAATCAATTACTTTGGTATCCTGCTGACCGCAAAATGGGCATTTCATTATGCTTCCTCCATATCTATAATTTTATAGAACGATTATAATTTGAAATTATAGTTTGGTCAAGCTAATACTTGCATTTTTTCAAGACCTCTTCGGCATCAACCTTAACAAGTATAATATCATCGCCAATCTGACAAATACACTTATACGGGATGATATACTCAGAATCTCTTCCAAATAATCCGCATAATTTTGGAGCTCCCGGCACAATTATTGCTTCAATACAACCTGAACAAACGTCGAAGATAATATCTGATACAAATCCAAGCCTTTTACAGTCACACTCATTTATTACTTCTTTCTGTTTTAAATCATAAATTCGCATACTAATCTCCATTCCGCAGACGCATCGCGTCGGAGGAATCGCGAGCTAAATGTCTGATTAAGCTCTGCGATAATTGCTATTTGTGGCGTCTTCGACAGAAATTGGCGTGTGAAAAATCATATACCAATATGTTTTTTCACACTAGACTTCTTTTTTTAATTATATGATTAAGATGACAAATACATTCTCATTGTTTTCAATGCATTTTTTTCAAGCCTGCTGACCTGTGCCTGTGAAATACCAATTTCATCAGCTACTTCCATCTGTGTTTTTCCACTATAAAATCTAAGTTCAATTATATTTTTTTCTCTTTCCGGTAATTTACCCATGGCATCTAACAATGAAAGATTCTGAATCCAGTTCTCCTCTTTATTTTTCTTATCACTTATCTGGTCCATAACATAAAGTGTATCTCCACCCTCAGAATATACCGGTTCATACAGAGACATCGGACTCTGTATTGCATCAAGTGCGTATACTATTTCTTCTTTGGGAATACCTATTTCTGTGGCTATTTCATTTACTGTTGGCTCCTTCTGATGTTCCTTCACTAGCTTTTCTTTTGCATATATTGCTTTATATGCAATATCTCTTATTGAGCGGCTTACACGAATAGAATTATTATCTCTTAAATATCTTCTGATTTCACCTATAATCATCGGCACCGCATAGGTTGAAAATTTAACATTAAGGCTTCTGTCAAAATTATCAATAGCTTTCATAAGTCCGATGCAGCCAATTTGAAATAAATCATCGACATTTTCATTTGTATTTGAAAATCTTTGTATAATACTTAGAACTAACCTTAAGTTACCTTTAATAAATGTATCTCTGGCTAATCTGTCACCATGTTCCATTCTATCCCACAGTAACTCTTTCTCCTCGTTTTTTAGTAATGGAAGCTTTGCTGTGTTTACACCACAAATTTCAACTTTATAAAGAGCCATTTTTATTTCCTCCATTTATTATCATGTTACACTAAAAATGATTTACTAAATGGTTACCCTTTATACATGAAAAAATTTCCTAAATGCAAAACAACAAATGTCCACTACATATAGTAATGGACATTTGTCTTAAGTGAATCAATTTAAAATTTTATCTTTTGTATGTTATACAGATACATAACTACTCTGCATCTTCATCAGCTTCTTCTTCATCAGCTTCTTCTTCATCAGCTTCTTCTTCATCAGCTTCTTCATCATCAGCTTCTTCTTCATCTTCCTCAACATCATCTACATCTTCGAAGTCATCTTCCTCAGCTTCTGACTGCTCTTCAGGAACTTCTGTAACCTTTGCATTTTCAAAAAGGAAGTCTAATACCTTGTCTCTTGTCATATTATTGATTAAATAATCTTTTGAATACGCCTGCTCTAATTCGTCTGTAGTATCCCATCCGTATTTTTCTGCATACTCACTAAGAGAATCCTTGTATTCCTTATCAGATACTGTTAACTTTTCTTTTTCTGCTATAGCCATGGCTACCTGAATATCATATACTTCATCAAGCACATAATCCTTGAATCCGTCTTCATCCATTCCCATAAACTGTGAAAGAAAATCATCAAATTCCATATTCCACTGCTGTGCATAGTTTGTATAATCATTCTTCATCTGATTATAGTAAAGGTTGTACACCTTATCATCTGTACCCTTTACATCAGCATTTGCAACAGCCTGTGACATTAAATCCTCTTTAGCCGAACTTTCATTATCTGAATCGGCACTTTCCTGCAAATCCTTCTTAACATAATCTCGATATTCTGCGACTGTCTTACACTCATCAGATACCGTAGCTACAAATGCATCATCTAATGCAGGAACTACTTCTTTTTCAATCTTATTAACAGTAATATTAAACTGAACTGTTTTACCTGCATATTCCTCATCAAAGTAATCATCCGGTAATGTAACTGAAAGATCAAATGAATCACCTTTATTTTTTCCAACTAATGCTTTGTCGAATTCTTCACCAAACTCTGCATCACCTAAAGTATAATCATAATCTTCATATGTGCCATCTTCATAATCCGCATCATCCACTTTTGCTGTAGTGTTAATATTAACTATATCACCTTCAGCTACAGTAGTACGGTCAGCAATTTCCTCATATGATGAGTTCTGCTCTAACTGGCTCTGAATCTCCTCTTCAACATCTTCATCTGTAACTGTCTTTACTGTTAAATCAACCTCTAATCCCTTATAGTCACCTAATTTAACATAATCTTTAGCAGCCTTTGATGCTGAACCTGAATTTCCACATCCTGCCATTCCCAATACCATGGAAACGCTAAGCATAGCTACTACAACTTTGCTTAATAATACTCTTTTTCTCATATTCATATCCTTTCCTTATTTCTAAAATTTGAAACCGCTTGTGATTATAACACTTTTCGAAATAATTAACAACTATCTTTTTTCTTTTTTCATACTTTTATCACAATTTCTATTTTGAATATAAATGACTTACATTCTTTATCAGCACTGATATAGTACCATCCTGATTAGTAATAAACTCAACACTTTCAGGATTTTTATATTGTTCCATAGGTATTTTTATTTCAATGCCGCTATCAGTTTTTAAGTGTTGATTAGTAAATTTTTTTGATGTAATAGAGTTATTGACTTCAATCTCATCCTGTAATAATTTGTATTTACTGATTTTTTCTTCAAATTCAGCCTTCATTTCAGGCTGTTCCTCAAATATTTTTTCAGACATCTCAGCGACATTTAACATTCCCTGATTTTCAAATTCTGAATTAATAATGGATTTAGCCTTCATCTTTGCCTCACACTGCTCGTTATCTTCCTCTATAAACTTTTCCTGTATCTGATCAACTGCTTTTGTTATAATACTAAGTTTTGATTTTACTGATAGCGAACTGCTGCATTGTAAAAATCTTTTTGAAAAATAATTCTCTTTCACACCATTTACTTCATACTTTTTTTCAACTATCTTTAAAGTCAAATCATCAAGTGAAATCAAAGCTGCTTCTGTCAGTTTCGAACTTCCGCCCGGAAGAAGTGCTTTGTGCATAATCACCTCATTAATATTCGTCCCATATTCATCACAGCATGTCATGTGAGTATACAAAGACTTATAATTCATCTTTAGTATTGCCAGGTAATTTGCTCTGTTTACGACATAATACACTACTATTAAATCTGCGGGCGGTATTTCAATATTGCTATTCATTATGCCATATAAATGTGTCGCAATTTTTCTGCTGATTTCCGAAAATGTTTCATCACTAAATTCCTGAAGGATCTGATAAACCTCAGATTCATTTTCATAAAAACTGCATTTTTTTACTTCATCACTTGTATCAATTTTATAAATATGTTCTCTTAAGAATTCTCCAAATTCTGAACCATAGTCCATTTCTTCATCAGACAAAACAGGAATTCCGGCTGACGACTCCAAAATGTGTACTATTACCTTTTTAATATTAATATCATATTTATCCATTTTTCCTCTTTTTACCTTTGCTTAAACATACACAAAGCTTTCTCCTTAATGAAGAAAGCTTTAAAATCTTTATAAATATATATCGAAATCATCATCATCATAGCTGTCATTCTCATATGCTTTTGTCCAGTCAATATTACCCATTCTCTTAGGCTTTGCTTTAACCTGTTGTCTGGCATTATTCTTATTATTCTTTCTTTCAGCCTGCTTTTTCTGAACAGCTTTTTTTTCTTTTTCGATTCTGTTAATTATATCCATTTTATCCGGCTGGGATTCTTTTGTTTTTGAATCTCGCGACTGGGATGTCTTAGGACGTGATTCCCTCTTGATATCTTCATCCTTATCTGCGTAAGGAGAATATCCCATTCCGCCGCCTTGTCGGTTCTTTTTAAAGCCTCTGTTATCACCTTTGTACGAAGTGTTTTTATCTCCCGGCTTACTACCACGACCCGAGCTGCCTCTGTCATCCTTTCTAAATCCCTGTCTTGCGTTACCTGACGAATTTTTTCCGCCATATTCTCTCCCTGTACGTTTTCCTTTAAAATTCCCCTGTTCCTTAAAACGGTTCTCACCGCTATTACCTGTTGCCACAAATGTTCTCCTTCCATATTTCCTATAGTAATATTTTATAATAAAAATTTATAAAGTCAATTGCTTTTTTATAATCTTTGTGTTAGAGTTTTTCATATACGAAAATGAAAGGTGGTTTATTTATGAGTTTTGATAAAGATCAAATCGAAGAATTAGAAGACGAAACTGTGACTTTGGTTTTAGAAGATGATACAGAAGTTGAGTGTGACGTCCTTGCAATATTCCCTGTCGATGAGAAGAGCTATGTTGCATTGCTCCCTACCAGCGGTCCTGATGCTGATGAAGGCAATGTATATCTGTACAGATATACAGAAAATGAAAACGACGAACCTGAGATATCTGATATTGAAGATGAATCAGAATTTAATGCTGCTTCTGAAGTGTTTAATGAATTGTTATTCTCTGAAGATGAATACGACGAAATTATTGATGAAGAAGAACTTTAATTGGCAGGATGACAGGATGACTCAAATCTCATCCTGTCTTTTTATTATCCTGTTTGTCACGGCAAATTTTCTATCGAAAACCAATTCTTTCTTTAAACTTTCAAAATAAATAATCAATTTATTCCCAGCAGCTTTTCTTATGGTTCCATTTCCATATCTATTATGTATGACGTTTACTCCGTCTTTAAATTCATCTAAGTCATACAACATTTCTCCTACAAACCTGGATACTTCAAGCTGCTTATTAAACCGCTCCTTAATCGAAAAAACATGTAGTCTGTGTCTTGCCCTTGTGACAGCAACATAAAACATTCTTCTTTCTTCCTCGATATCTTCGTCTAATACTGATTTTTCATGAGGTGTAATTCCTTCATTCGCATCAATAATGAATACTACATCATATTCAAGTCCCTTAGAACTATGCATAGTTGAAAGACATATTTTTTCTTTTTTATCATCATCTTGTTTTGCCTGTTTTTTTAACTCATTTGAATATTCAATGATATGTTCATTCCACTCTCTGAATGTCTTAAACGCCTTTGAAGCCTCCATTATTTCATCAGCAATTTCCAGCAACTCCTCAGCTTTCATTCTCCTGTAGTCAGCATATTCTCTGAGATAATCATCGTATCCTACAACCTGACGTATGTAACTTATTGCAGCATAAGGATTCATTTTGCCAATCATTTTCAGATCATATTCAAATTTTGCCAAAATATCATACATGTACTCTTTATCTATATAAAATTCATACAACTCACTGAAGTCAAATTTCCTGTCCCTGACAGCATTTCTTGATATATAACGCTTGGGTCTGTTCATAATCTGGTACAAATCACTTCTCTGCCTACCGCCTAGTGCAAGATTGATGTATGAATAAATATTTTTAGCTATCCAATGCTCATAGATGTTATTAATATTATCCTTCATATAAAACGGAATATTGTACTCCATAAGTTTGTCGACTAAAAAAATCGGTTGTCTGTTTGTTCTGAATAGTATGGCAATGTTTCCATAAGGAATATTATCTTTCCTATATTTGATTATTTCATCAACTATGTGTTTATTCTCAGAATGCGGATTATCAAATTCAATATACTCTATATCACCGTTATATTCATTAAATGCATTTATATTTTTTTCAAAACGTTTTATATTATTTTTTATAAGTTTTTTTGATGCATCTACGATTCTTTTTCCTGATCTGAAATTCTTATCAAGCAAAATCTGTCTGCACTTAGGATAATCTTTTGAAAAACTCAGCATGATTTCCGGTCTTGCCCCTCGGAATCTGTAAATCGACTGGTCATCATCACCTACAATAAACAAGTTGTTTTCAGGAAGTGCCAGCATTTTTAGTATCTCATATTGAATACGATTAATATCCTGAAATTCATCTACCAGTATATATTTGTACTTGTTCTGCCATATTTTAAGAATATCCTGTCTTTGTTTCAATAATTCATAACACATGATGAGCATATCATCAAAATCTATTTTATTTGCCATTCTAAGTTTTTCATCATAAGACATGTATATTTTATTGAATACGTCATCAGGACAGTTTTTAGAATAATAGTATTCAAGCTGAATCATATCGCCCTTAACATTGCTTATCTCATTAATTATCCCTGAACAGAATTCATCTTCATCATCTATTTCCAGATTCAAATTACTTATTATTTCTTTGATGTACTGATATTTAACATCTTCAGCTATAATATTCTCAGAATTATAATTATAAGCATATCTTAATATCTTAAAGTATATTGCATGAAATGTTCCAAAATTAACACCTTTTATTCCACCGCTCAGTTTTAGAAAACGTTCTTTCATTTCAAGTGCAGCAGCCCTGGTAAATGTAATAACCAAAACATTACCAGGGCTGACAGCACATTCTTCTATAAGGTATTTCGTTCGTTCTGTGATTACAAGTGTCTTTCCACTACCCGGACCTGCCAGTATTAACGCAGGTCCGTTTTTATGAGTGATAGCACTTTTTTGTGCCACTGTAAATTCATTCTCCATGAAAAACCTCACTTATTTACTAAGTTTATCAATTCCGATTCTTATTCTTCTAAGACTTTCCTCTTTGCCTAATATCTCCATGATTTCAAAAGCACCGCCCGGTGTCATCTGTTTTCCGGAAACAGCCGTTCTTACCGGCCACAATGCCTGACCATTCTTTATTCCCTTTTCTGCTACATAATTCATAATCAAATCATGAAGAGAATCTATGGAATAATCATCATGTTTTTCTAATATTGGCAATAATTCATTTAATACTTCCAATGAATTTTCACTATTGGTCTTCATTTTCTTATGAGTATACATTTCTATACTGTAATCAGGCAATTCCTCAAAGAAATCTATAAGAGGCTCTATATCCGGAAATACTTCTATTCTTGTTTTTACAAGATCAAGTATCTTTTTCTCATCAAGATTTTTTTTGATGACATCTTTATAATATGGCATTGCCATTTTATAGTATTTGTCATTGTCCATTTTTTTGATATATTCACCATTCATCCATTTTAACTTAACCATATCAAATACGGCAGGTGACTTATTAATATGTCTATAATCAAACATTTTTGTAAGTTCTTCAAGACTGAATATTTCTGTGTTGTCCTCCGGACTCCAGCCTAATAATGCTATGAAATTTACTATTGCCTCCGGAATAAATCCCTGCTCCAGTAAATCTTCAAATGAAGAATGTCCGCATCTCTTACTGAGTTTTTTATGTGTCTCATCTGTAATAAGCGGCAAATGTACATACTTTGGAGGCTCCCATCCAAACGCATCATACAATCTCTGATATTTCGGAGATGACGATATATACTCATTTCCCCTGACAACATGTGTGATATTCATTAAATGATCATCTATTACATTTGCAAAATTATATGTAGGATACCCGTCTGATTTTATCAATACCATATCATCGAGTTCTTCATTATTTACCGTAATTTCACCATATATTTCATCATTGAATGTCGTTGTGCCTTCCTTTGGATTGTTCTGTCTTATGACATATGGCACTCCTTCATCAAGTTTCTTTTGAACTTCTTCTTTTGAAAGATGCAGACAATGTTTATCATATATCATTATCTCTTTTCCGGCTACAACCTGTTTTAAAGATTCCAATCTCTCTTTATCACAAAAGCAGTAATATGCTTCGCCTTTATCTATCAGTTTTTTTGCATACTCAAGATATAATCCGCTTTCCTGTCTTTCGCTCTGCACATATGGTCCATATCCACCATCTCTGTCAGGACCCTCATCATGATGAAGTCCGGCTTTTTCCATTGTTCTATAAATTATCTCAAGTGCACCTTCCACGAATCTTTCCTGGTCAGTATCTTCAATTCTTAATATGAAATCCCCGCCTTCATGTTTTGCTATAAGATATTCATATAAAGCTGTTCTTAAATTACCAACATGCATTTTTCCAGTCGGACTTGGAGCATATCTTGTTCTGATTTTCTGACTCATCATTACCGTTACTGAAAACTTATAAAAAATTCTAAACTTTAATGTTCCATTCCTATTTCAACGTATATGCTTTCGATTTGTATTTCTACAATACCTATTCACAAATTATTGTACACTCCACAGGCGTAAATTCCTGACTAACGTATCAGTACATATCCACATTAAACTTAAAAATTTAAGCTACTGAATTTTGATTATAACATTCTCTCCATGTACTTAAAATTAAGAGCTGCTCAGATTTGAATTCAATCTGAAGCTTAAATTCACAAAAGCCCTGATTTCCTATAACTCCGGATAAATGTCTCATCTTCATCATTTCACTTACATTCAAATCTTCAATACATATAAAACTTGTTTTTCACTTTATTATTTCAGATGTTGTTTTATGTAAATAATCATGACGAATATTTGTAAGTCTGTGATTTACTTTTAATAAAAGTTTTTCCTTTTTGATTACATTTTTAGTTTTGCAGTATATTCCTTTCATTTTATTTTTCATATTTTCGAGAAATGCTACGTTGTAATCTACGTTTTCTTTTCTCTAATTTCTTCTTTTTTTATTATATTTTTATTTGTCATCTGACTGACATATTTCATTAAATGCAGAAACGGCAAACTCTCTTGTTCCACCATTTGTTACAATAGCTACTTTGATATTGTTACTCAACACATAACTGCCTTCTGCATTACAAGATACCGTAAACGTAATCACGGTATTATCTTTCATAAGCTGGTAGGCTGAAACTTTTTCGGCCTTTAACTCAACTTTTGTATCACCTTTAACTGTAATCTGATATGTATTCGATGACAGTTTTTTTGCATCAAATGTATAATCATTATAAACTTCTCTTACAATTTCAACAATCATCTTGTCTTTGTCTGACTTAATACCTGCCCTGAGAGCCTGATCAGAATTTACTTTAATGCTCTTTAAATATCTTACTGCATCATCACAATCTGAACTGTATACATCAGCACTATTTTTCACAAGGAGAACTTCCTGCCTTACCTGAGGATAAATATTTGTAAAAACAAATCCTCCCAAAACAAAAACTAATAAAAGCCATAACCAATGAAGGTTCTTCCTTCCATATGTTGTATAACACCTTTTAACCGGGTAAAATACCGGGAGTATGAGTGCAAAAATAACAAGTGTTACATCTCCATTGCTTATTGCCATTACAAGTCCATCTAAAAGCATTATACCATCAAAAACTCCTCCGGCAATCGCATATGTACTCTTATATGCCATAATATCAAAAGAGCCAAGTTTATAAAGGTATAAAAAGAATCCAACCAGTCCTATCATTGCCATTATAACAAGGAATCCCGTAATTTTTGTTATAACCGAACCTGAATGTCCTCCGGAATTTACTGTATTATAATTACCTGAACCAAATGAATTGTTTCTGCTTCCATAATTTGGTGCTGTCATATCTACAGCATCGCCACCAATATTCATTCCCCCCAGATCACCACTGTTAAATGAATTATCTCTTTTAAATGGTGCACTGTACGCTGCTGTACCATTTCCGCTCTCACTCGAACCTGATTCATACATAGTTCCACTTGTACTGCTGTATTTTGATACTTCACTTACTTCGTAATTAACGTTAGAAGTACCTCCATAAGGAGCGTTAACCACTATTCTCGAATTATTAGTACTTTGACTTTGCGGCTGCTGTGGCTGTGCCATGTATGGCTCATCTACTTTTATTCCGCTGTTATATGATGCCTGCTGTGGCTGTGCCATGTACGGCTCATCTACTTTTATTCCGCTGTTATATGATGCCTGCTGTGGCTGTGCCATGTACGGCTCATCTACTTTTATTCCGCTGTTATATGATGCCTGCTGTGGCTGTGCCATGTACGGCTCATCTGCTTTTATTCCGCTGTTATATGATGCCTGCTGTGGCTGTGCCATGTACGGCTCATCTGCTTTTATTCCGCCGTTATATGATGTCTGCTGTGGCTGCGGCTGTGCCATATACGGCTCATCTGCTTTTATTTCACTGTTATATGATGCCTGCTGTGGCTGCAGCTGCGGCTGTGGTATAATATTTTCCGTATTATTTGTATATGAAATCTTTTCTTCCGGAAAATCCAAATTCTTTAAAATATCATTGACATCTGAATTTTTCGTATCATTATTATTGTCAAATCCATCTAATATATTTCTTGCCTCATCGCTTACATCCGGTTCATCATTTGATATAAAAACAATATCATCATCGTCATTATCTGTACTTTCCACATTATTAACGTTTCCAGCTGATGAATTACCATACATACTTTCTAAATATGCATTATTACTATATGCACTGCTTCCATATCCTAAAGGTTGTCCTCCATAACCATTTGAAGTTCCTGTTGAAAATGGAGTATTGCTTGTACTATTGTCATTTGTCATATTATTTTCCTCTTTATCGTCAAACATAACAAAATCCGCTCCTTTCATATTAATCATCTGTTTGACAGACGCTTTGTCCCTGGCCCGTTAATTCTGCCCAGTGATATATACTGCTAATTTGTGGCGCCTGTAACACAAACAGCCGCACGAAAAATATGCCATAAGGCATACTTTCCGTACTAAATCTTCCTTGTGAAATAATAGCATATTTATGCTATTATTTCAAGGTCGAAACCAAATGAATTAATAATTTCTAAAGCGGTTATACCTGTTATTTACTATTGTAGCTTCATCTACATTTTCATATTTTGCTAAAAATTCTTTTAAATTATTTTTAATATATCCTGCTATCTGCTGTATATTGTCATCTGTAGAAGGTTTGTATTCAGGAATAATTTTATCAATTATCTTTAACTGATGCAAATCTTTTGCCGTAATCTTCATAACTTTCGCAGCTTCTTCTGCTCTCCTGCTGTCTTTCCAAAGGATAGAAGCAAAACCTTCCGGAGACAAAATAGAGTATGTAGCATTTTCTAGCATCCATACCTCATTTGCAACTGCAAGGGCAAGTGCTCCTCCACTGCCGCCTTCACCAATCATTATAGTTACAATCGGCACACGCAATGTTGACATCTCATAAAGATTATTGGCAATTGCCTGACCCTGACCTCTTTCTTCAGCTTCTATACCACAAAAAGCACCCGGAGTATCTACAAAACATATTATAGGACGGTTAAATTTTTCTGCCTGTTTCATGAGCCGCAATGCTTTTCTATATCCTTCCGGATTTGGCATACCAAAATTTCTATATTGGTTTTCCTTAAGATTCTTACCTTTTTGCTGCGCAATAACTGTAACATTTTTGCCTGCAATAGATGCAATGCCACCTATAACTGCTCCATCATCACCAAAATATCTGTCACCATGAAACTCGATAAAATCTTTAAAAATATATTTGATATAATCAAATCCGGTACTACGTTTGGAGTCCCTTGAAATCTTTACTCTGTCCCAAGGCGTCTTTTCTTTTGTATTTTTATTTCTTACATCAAAAACAGCATTTCTTCCATGATAGTAATCAGCAGACTTTAACGTCACTTTACCATCAGAATGTAATTTCAGGATATCTGATATTACTGATTTCATCTCATTACGTTCAACTATCAAATCGACAAAACCTTTTTTTAATAAAAATTCAGCTCTTTGAAAACCTTCAGGTAACTTTTGGCCGATTGTCTGTTCAATAACCCTTGGTCCTGCAAATCCGACAAGAGCCCCCGGTTCAGCCAGAATAACATCTCCAAGCATTGCAAAACTTGCAGTAACACCACCTGTAGTCGGGTCTGTCAAAACAGTAATATATAGCAAACCGGCATCACTGTGCTTTTTTAGTGCCTGGGAAGTTTTCGCCATCTGCATAAGAGAAACCATGCCTTCCTGCATTCTTGCACCACCGGAACATGTAAATATAATAACCGGTAAATGCTCATCCGTTGCCTTTTCTACCATTCTGGTTATCTTCTCTCCGACAACATATCCCATACTTCCCATCATAAAGTTGGAATCGCACACAGCAACAGCACAAATATGCCCGTTAATTGTACATTTTCCGGTAATAACAGCTTCTTCTTCACCTGTCTTAATCTGCATATTATTTACTTTTTCAATGTAACCCTCAAAATCCAAAGGATTTACATCAGGCATCTTTTGATTCCATTCTTCAAAAGTGCCCTCATCAGCAATCATTTCTATACGCTCTTTTGACGTCAATCTGAAATGGTGTCCACATTTGGTACAAGTCTTATAATTATTCCGTAAATCATCTGTATATACAGCTTTTTTACATATAGGACATTTTTCCCATAATCCATCAGGTACAGAAGGCTCTTTGCTAACATTATTGTCTTCTCTGTCAATCGCAATATATGAAGTTTTTTTAAATACACCATTAAACATTAGCTATCACTTCTTTTCTTCATAAAATTCTCTATATAATCTGTCGTTATCTCTCCATTTTTAAATGTACTGTCTGAAAAAATCGAGAATAAAAAATCAATATTAGTATTTACACCGTTTATTACCAACTCACCAAGTGCACTCTGCATTTTATGAATTGCAGAAAATCTGTTTTTATCATGTACAATCAATTTCAATATCATAGAATCATAGTTTGGCGGAATCTGATAACCTTCGTAAATAGCAGTATCAACTCTGATATCATTTCCTCCAGGAATATGCAGATAATCAATTTTTCCGGGACACGGTCTGAATCCTTTTTGTGGATCTTCTGCATTTATCCTGCACTCGATTGCATGTCCATTAATTACAATATCTGATTGGGTAACAGACAATTCCTGTCCATCGGCAATAAGTATCTGCTCCTTTATCAGGTCTATACCAGTAACCATCTCAGTAACCGGATGTTCAACCTGAATCCTTGTATTCATTTCCATAAAATAAAACTGATTATCTTTATCAAGCAAAAACTCTATGGTACCTGCATTTTCATATCCGGCAGCTTTTGCAGCAAGCACAGCTGTATTTCCCATTTTTTCTCTTAAATCTTCACCAATAGCCATTGATGGAGATTCTTCAATCATCTTCTGATGATTACGCTGTATAGTACAATCTCTCTCTCCTAAATGAACTACATTACCATATTTATCTGCTATTATCTGAAATTCAATATGACGTGGATTTTGAATATATTTTTCTATATACATTCCATTATCCCCAAATGCATTCTGACTTTCCATTTGTGCTGTTTCAAATTTCTCATTAAATTCATCAGCACTCCATGCTATACGCATTCCTTTTCCTCCACCACCAAGCGTAGCTTTTATTATAACAGGATATCCTGCCTCATCAGCAAATTTCTTTCCCTCTTCTACATCGGTAATAATATGATCCGTGCCCGGAATTACAGGAACTCCGGCCTTTACCATTGTGTTCCTTGCTTCAGATTTATTGCCCATATTGCTGATTACAACTGAGGAAGGTCCAATAACTTTAATATTACATCTTTCACACATTTCTACAAACTTGGCATTCTCGGATAAAAAGCCGAATCCGGGATGGATTGCTTCAGCTCCTCCAGCAATCGTTGCACTGATAATTCTTTCCATGTTCAGATAACTCTCTGACAAATCAGCAGGTCCTATACATATTGCTTCATCTGCAAGCTGAACATGAAGTGAATCCTTATCAACTTCTGAATAAACAGCAACTGATTTGATTCCCATCTCTCTTAACGCACGTACAATCCTGACCGCAATTTCACCTCTGTTTGCAATTAATACTTTCTGAAACATAACTGCCCTCTCTATCTTAATTGATTGCAAATGTAATTTCTGCCGTCACCGCAACTTTTCCGTTTACATATGCGGTTCCCTGACCAATTCCAACGCTTCCTTTATGCTTTATTATCTCACATTCAAGAACAACACTGTCACCGGGAACGATTTTCTGTTTAAATCTGGCTTTTGAAATTCCTCCAAAAAACGGAATCTTTCCTTTGTTGTCATCAAGACTTAACATTGCCACCGCTCCAACCTGTGCTAAAGCTTCAATAACAAGTACACCGGGAACAACCGGCTGTTCCGGAAAATGCCCTTTAAAAAACCATTCATCATATGTAAAGCATTTACATCCAACCGCTTTTTTTCCCGGTTCTATTTCGTCTATTCTGTCAACCAGTAAAAACGGATGTCTGTGAGGTATAATCTTCTCTATTTCCTTAACATCTAACATACTAATTCTCCTTTATCACAAACAAAGGCTGACCATACTCAACCATATCTTTGTTATTTACCAGTATTTTCTGTATCGTTCCGTCGTATTCACTTTCAATTTCATTCATAAGTTTCATTGCTTCGATAATTCCAATAACCTGTCCCTTATGAACACTGTCTCCAACTTTTACAAATGGTTCTGCATCAGGAGACGATGCAACATAAAAAGTTCCGACAATAGGAGATTTAACTACCGTACCCTCAATCTTCTCCTCTTTATCTGCATCACGATTTATTACCTCTACATTTTCAACATACTGTAACGGTAATTCCTTAGTAACAACTTTTTCACACTTTTTTTTAATCTTAATATATGTATCATCCTGTCGGAACTCAAAACCTGACAGTTTAGATTCCGACACAGCATTTATAATATCTATAACCTGATTAAATTCCATTACAACCTCCATTTTTTTCCGTCATAACTACTCACAATATTTCTTTATCAGGAGGCTTGAATTATGTCCACCAAATCCCAATGAATTACTCAGTGCATATTTGAAATCCTGATTAACTCCTGTATCCTTCACATAATCGAGATCTAATTCCTCCTCAGTCTCATTAAGACCAACTGTCTGATGAATATATCCTTCCATCAACTCTTTTACACAAGTGATAAACTCAATTGCGCCGGCTGCTCCCAACATATGACCAATCATAGATTTAGTAGAATTAATCTTCATCTTATACGCATGCTCTCCAAAGGCAAGTTTAATTGCTCTCGTCTCAAAAAGATCATTTAAATGAGTTCCTGTTCCATGTGCATTAATATATTCAACATCTTCTTTATTAATTCCTGCATCATTAATAGCTGCTTCCATAGCTTTTGCAGCTCCTGAACCATCTTCTGCAGGTGATGTAATATGAAACGCATCTGAAGTATTTCCATATCCGACAACCTCTGCAAGAATCTGAGCTCCTCTTGTCTTCGCATGTTCTAATTCCTCAAGAATAACAATTCCGGAACCCTCACCCATAACAAAACCGCCTCTATCCTTATCAAAAGGTATAGATGCTCTTAATCTGTCTTCTGATAAAGACAATGCCTTTAATGATGTAAAACCGGCAATTCCAAGTTCAGTTACGGAAGCTTCCGTACCACCTGCTATCATCACATCAGCATCACCATATTGAATTGTTCTGAATGCCTCTCCAATAGAATTGGTTCCTGTTGCACATGCAGTTACAACATTAATTGATTTTCCCTTAGCACCTGTCTGAATAGAAACATTTCCTGCAGCCATATTTGTAATCATCATAGGTACAAACAAAGGATTAACCCTTCCCGGACCTCTGCTATTCATAGTTGTTACTTCTTTTTCAACCTGTTGGAGACTTCCAACACCACTGCCAATAGAAACACCAACTCTGTAAGGGTCTACCTTTTCCATATCAATTCCTGCATTTTTTAATGCTTCAAATGCAGCTACTACAGCATACTGACTAAACAATTCCATTCTTTTTGCAGCCTTAAAATCCATATAATCCTTGGCATTGAAATCTTTAACTTCTGCTGCAAGTTTAACTTTAAATTCTGAAGTATCGAATTTTGAAATCTTATCAATTCCGACTTTTCCTTCTTTTATCGATTTAAAAAAATCCTCAACATTATTTCCAATAGGTGTAACTGCACCCATTCCTGTCACAACCACTCGTCTCATAAACAAACCATGCCTTTCATATATTCTGAATATTACATATTCATTCCGCCATTTACCTCTATTACCTGTCCTGTAATATAAGAAGCACCTTCAGATGCCAAAAACAGCACGGTATTTGCAATATCTTCTACATTACCAAATTTTTTTGCCGGAATATCTGATAACATCTTTTCTTTTACACTATCCGGAAGGCGATCTGTCATATCAGTCATAATAAATCCCGGAGCAATTGCATTTACAGTAATATTTCTACTTGCAACTTCCTTAGCAACAGACTTTGTAAGTCCGATAATTCCTGCCTTTGATGCAGCATAATTAGCCTGTCCGGCATTTCCTGTAACACCAACCACGCTTGAAATATTGATAATTCTGCCTGATTTCTGCTTTATCATCTGTCTGTTTATATGCTTAATAGTATTAAAAGCTCCTTTTAAATTCGTGTTAATAACCTTATCAAACTCTTCCTCAGTCATTCTCACAAGAAGATTATCAGCTGTTACACCGGCATTATTAACAAGAACGTCTAATCTGCCATATTTTTCGACAATACTCTTTATCATTTCTTCGGTAGCCGCATAATCAGATACATTGCATTGAAGTATCTGTGCTATTCCACCATTTTCAGTAATCTCCTCAACAGTTTTCTCTGCTGCTTCTTTTGAACCGTTATAGTTAACAATAACTGTGTATCCCGCTTCTGCAAGTTTGAGAGCAATACATTTTCCTATTCCTTTTGCAGCTCCCGTAACTAAAGCAATCTTTCCATTCTGCATTACTGCTCTCCTTTCACTGCCTTAACTACGGCCTCAACATCTTCAAACTTCTGAATATTGTACGATTTAACATCCTTGTTAATCTTTTTGATAAATCCCGTAAGTGTCTTTCCCGGTCCAATCTCTATAAAAGTATCAACACCTGCATCAATCATATTTTCAACACTCTGCTGCCATTTAACAGAAGAGTATACCTGTTTTCCAAGAAGACTTCGTATTTGTGAATTATCAGTTATGTAACCGGCAGTTACGTTAGTAACATATGGCACTGCCGGATTTTTCATCTCAAAGTTTTCAAGATAACTTTCAAGCTCATTTCCAGCCTCCTCAAGCATAAATGAATGAAAAGGTCCGCTTACATTAAGATATATAACTCTCTTTGCTCCAGCATCGCACAACTTTTCGCCTGCTTTTTTAATAGATTCTTCAATTCCTGATATAACAACCTGACCAGGACAGTTATAATTAGCAACTACAACACCATCTATTTCAGCACATACATCTTCAACAGTCTTATTCTCAAGACCTAAAACAGCTGCCATGGCACCTACACCTACAGGAACAGCTTTCTGCATGAGAATTCCTCTTTTTCTTACTGCCTTTACGGCATCAGAAAAGCTAATCACATCTGAAGCCACAAGTGCTGCATATTCGCCAAGGCTGAGTCCTGCATAAACATCTGCCGTAAGCCCCTGTCTCTTAACTTCTTCATACATTGCCACACACGCAGTCAGCATAGCAGCCTGAGTATACTCAGTTATGTTAATATCTTCATTTTCTTCAAAGCATATTTCCTTAATATTTAAGTCAAGATTTTCATCAGCTACATCAAAAATCTTTTTGCTAACTTCTGAATTGTCATAAAAATCCTTAGCCATGCCCACTTTTTGTGCACCCTGTCCCGGAAATACAATAGCTATACTCATTATCCACCAAACCTTTCAAGTTAAAAATCTCTATCGCCCAACAATCCAACTGCTTCGCTCATAATCTCCTGTATGATTTCCTCACAGCTTTGTTTTTTCTTTACTAAACCGGCAATCTGACCTGCCATAAGAGTTCCATCATCAACATTTCCATCAATAACAGCTTTTCTTAAAGCTCCAAGTGTCAGATGCTCTAATTCTTCAAACGTAGACCCTGATTTTTCAAGCTTTAAATACTCTCTGGTCATCTTATTACGAAGTTGTCTCACAGGATGTCCGTGACTAAGACCTGTTACCTCAGAATCAATATCTTTCGCTTTAATGACTTTATCCTTATAATTGTCATGAACAATACATTCGTCCGCAACAATAAATCTTGTACCAATCTGTACCGCTGAAGCACCCAGCATAAATGCTGCTGCAACTCCTCTTCCGTCAGCAATACCTCCTGCTGCTATAACAGGAACGTTCACTGCATCAACTACCTGTGGAACCAATGCCATCGTGGTAGTGCTTCCAATGTGACCACCTGATTCACATCCTTCAGCAACAACAGCACATGCACCACATCGCTCCATTCTTCTCGCCAAAGCTACAGAAGCAACAACCGGAATAAATTTTACATTGGCCTCGTTCCACAAAGATACATATTTTTCCGGAGAACCTGCACCTGTAGTTACTACGGGAATCTTTTCCTCAGCAACCAAATGTGCAACTTCTTCAGCATACGGACTCAAAAGCATTACATTCACACCAAAAGGCTTATCTGTAATCTCTCTGGTCATTCTGATTTCTTCTCTTATAACTTCTGCCGGAGCATTCGCTCCGGCAATAATGCCAAGACCACCGGCCTTAGACACGGCACCTGCAAGATTATGCTCGGCAACCCATGCCATTCCACCCTGTATAACAGGATACTTTATGTTTAATAATTCTGTTATTCTGGTTTTCATATATTATTCAACACCCTTGTCTTTTAAATATTTAACAACATCTCCCAAAGATAAAATATTTTCTAAATCTTCTGATGGTATTTCAACATCATACTCATCTTCAATTGCCATTACAATTTCAAACAAATCCAAAGAATCTGCATCTAAATCATCCTTGAACTTTGTGTCTGCACTTAATTCATCCTCATTAACATTTAACTGCTCTACTACTATTTCCTTAATCTTTTCTAACATTTCTCTTCCTCTTTCTTTCATTATAATTATAAAAATATTTTTTTTGACTTTCAAAGTATAAATTGATTGGTATCTTTTGTCAATACTTTTAGTACAAAAACTCGCTAAAACAAGTATAAATATCTAACAATTTTGAAAACTGATATCCTTTTTTTTATCAAAACCGATATATCCGTGACTATCACATGAATCTCTTTTTTTTCGTCATCAGATAACTCATTCCTACTATATTTCGATTTTTCTACAAGAAAAGCAAGACGCTTTGTATTTTTTTCAGAACATAAGTCTTCACCACATAACAATTCAGCGAGTTCTTCATAGGTCATACTGCTATTCCATCCAAGCTTATATACTCTGCATACTGATAACAGATATCCAAAATCTTTATCCGGATCATAACGTCTTTTTCTTCTGTATCGTAGGATTGCAGCAATAAAAATATACATAACAACTGTAAGCATCGCCAGCAATACTGTAAGCAAAATTATTACAATAGTTGATTTTTTTATTCTTTCATACGTCTGTCTGTTAAATAATGCATCCGTCAGCAATTGATTTACTCCTGAATCATCTTCACCGTTCTCTTCTAAAGCCCCGGGGGTAACTTCCACTCTTACCCATCCAAGATAATCAATATATACTTCGACCCATGCGTGAGCGTCTGCATCTGTAACATCAATTATATAAGGGGTACCTTCACTCAATACACCGTCAGCTTTCAAATCATCCAATCGATAATATGCTTCTCTTCTCGTATCATTATCCGTGGTGTAAAACATGTAGCCTCCTACATATCTCGCAGGTATTCCCAACGAACGGAACATAAGCACTGCAGACGATGCAAAATAAGTACAATACCCTTTTTTACTATCCATCAGAAAGTAATTAACAAAATCCTTTTTCGATGGGGTTTTTCCGGGCATAAGCGTGTATTCATATTCATTTTCAAACATATTTTTTATCTTATCAATCGCATATAATCCATCTTCGCTGTAAATATCATGTTTTTGCAAAATATTCATAATTACGGTTCTGTTTTTTTCAGGAACATCAAGATAAGTATCATACACATATTTTCTATATGCACTCTCGACATCAAATACTTCTTCTTCCTTATTCTGCAGATAATTGTTTAATGCACAGTTACCGGTTTTTACAATATTCTCCTCTTTGAGATGATAATATAAACATTTAAATTCACTTTCATAAAATAAACTTGCATCGTATTCATCATCATTTACAAGTTTACAATACAATCCGAGCTGAGATACGTTGTACGGTAAATACGTATAATTGATATTTGCAAATACATTTTCAACCCAGATGCTTTTTTTTGCATCTGTCAGGTTCCTGCCTTTTTCAAAATCAATTTTTAATATTTCATTTGTTAAATCCTCAACATCCTTGCTGTTGAGAGCCGGTGACCATGGTCTGTTAATCAAAGTATAGTTTTCAAGATTATGTTTTTTCCTATTCTCAGATTCTGAAATATATTTCCATCTGTTATCCTCATAATACGTGCCGGTATATGCTCTTAAATATATATATTCTTCTTCCGGAATCACCATTGTAGTAACTCCAAGCTGTTTTTCATACCCAAGTGTAATTCTGTCGACGTTACCAAGTTCATTTCTACTGATTCCTCCTACACCGCTTCCATTCGGATTTAACATCCCCCAGAAACCGACTATTGCAATTCTCTTTGCAGTATCTAAAGTGCTGTCTTTCCACGCAGAATATTTTTCATCCATCCTGAATGCTGCACGTGGAAATATAAGTGCAATAACACCTGAACACACCATGATAACCACAATAATAATAATCGTTATTGAAA
The DNA here is from genome assembly GCA_946186125.1 of uncultured Lachnospira sp. GTDB lineage: Bacteria > Bacillota > Clostridia > Lachnospirales > Lachnospiraceae > UBA2821. Next base: position 58,238 of record CAMHLZ010000015.1, read on the forward strand.
AACTATTACGTGGATCTGTCACATAATCATATGTTACAATATTTTTTTTCTTTTTAGCGCTGTAACCTTTATGTCTCTTAGTTTCAATCTTATAATATCTGGAATTTCTCAAAATAATAAGACAGATAAGAGCTGAAAAATACAGCACAGACGACATTATATCCATCCGTTTTCCAAGATACATTCCAATTTGCACAAAAGGAAACGTTGAAAAAAAAGCAATTATAAATCCTTTTGTTTCATTAATTGCAATGTTAAGCAGCAAACCCAAAGAACATGCTATAAAAATAAGACATAATGTTACTGCATACACTTTATTATTTACGTACTCATCATATCTTCTCTCAATAGGTAAATCCAGCCTTACCTCAAGCACTTCCATAAATTTGTTTGCGATTATACCGAAACCGCCTCTTATGACATATGCATAATTTGTTACACCATATATAAAGCCGATAAGTATTGCTATATAACCTATCAGTTTCCACCAGACTTTCAGATAAAATGAAGAAAACATTATACACATTAACGTAACCGTCAATATTAATACGATTTTATTATAAACTATATCAAATGCTGACATTATACTTATAATTGATGATATAAGTATTGTTGCATTTAGTCCGGCATTCAGACATAAATGGCATGCGTTATAATATTTTCTGTCCATCTCCGGAACCTGTTCAAAAACAATACCCGACTTTTGATTTTCTATTCTCTCAGTTTCTTTTTTCTTATTATTCTTTCTTATCATAGACCATATATCACAGCCTTTCCACTATATATCCCAAGTTTGTCTTCTTTTAGATTTAACATATTTGATGCATTCGTAACATACAGACCGGTAAAATCTGAATTTCCATATTCATTTTTATAAGCATAATACGCATCCATGCAATTATTAGAAGGCTTAACATACATAATATCATTCAATGCCAGCATAACATCATTTTCTGTTTGAATTTCCCTTATGATATTATTATGACTTTCACTGTTATACCACACCATATAGAATTCACGACCGTTATTAATCATAAACAAGGCATATCCAATATACGCTTCAATTACCGAATCCATCTCATCCGGCATATCTGAATTGTTATACAGTTCAAGAATCAGACATAATCTGTTTGTATATGGCATTGAATACTCTTTTACCATCCATTCATCGTATCTTGCAGTTAATTTCCAATGTACGGACTGCAGGCTGTCTCCCGGCTCATATGGACGTATTTGAGATATATCCGATACGTCTGTACCTTTTTTGTATTGAACCTCTGATTCGTCTCCATCCCCTGATGATAATGCCTGCATATCAAATTCAGCAATTTTCGGAACAGGCATTATCACCATAGTTTTATTTTCTTTATATGCGTACTTTTTTCTTACAATTCCCAGAAAATCCCTGACTTCAACTTCTGTAATGTCAACTTTAATACATCCGCAATATAAAGATTTGAACTTCCATGTTATTTCATTTGACTTAAATGGAACATTAGCAACATTGAGTATATATTCCTTTTCATTACCATAAAAAATATTTTCAACATGCAGTCTTATCTTCATATCTCCCATCGGATAAAAAGATTCATTCTTAACAAGGATTTTAAATTTTATATCATTGTTTCTTCCGGCAGTTACCGGAAAATCTGTTATTTTTATTTTAATATTTTTATATGTCTTATAAAATAAAACAATTGATATAACCGGCATTATAATAAGAGCAGCTAATAGTATTGCAAGTATATAATCATTATAAAATAACAGACCGGTCGTGACGAGTGCTATTAATAACAGATAGTTTATCAGATTTGCCACCATACATCATCATCCTTTTTTTCTGTTTCCCAAAGGCATGTCAATTTTATTTTTTATTGATTTTATTATTTTTTCTTCATTTATTCCTGAAGCTTTTGCTTTCGAGCTTGGTACAATCCTGTGAGTACAAACACACTCAATATTTCCAACAATATCCTCCGGAACTACATAATCCCGTTCAGATAACAATGCGGTTGCCTTAGCCATAGCTAAAAGAGCAATACCTCCTCTGGGACTTACTCCAAGACTTATATTATCATCTTCTCTTGTAACTCTTACTAATCGGGTAAGATATTCGTAAATGCTTTCTTCTACATATATATCCGCTGCCTTATTCTGCAACTCAATTATATCATTTCCTGATATAATCTGATTTACGTCAGACAAAGCATCATAGCTTTTACCTTTATATACGTTAATCTCATCATCAAATTCCGGGTATCCCATTGACAGCTTAATCATAAATCTGTCTAACTGTGATTCGGGCAATTTCTGAGTACCTACATATCCTGTAGGATTTTGTGTAGCAATAACAATAAAGGGATTTGGCAGCATCCTTGTTTCTCCCTCAACTGTAACTCTTTTTTCTTCCATTACTTCCAATAAAGCCGATTGCGTCTTTGGTGATGTTCTGTTTATTTCGTCAGCAAGCAGGAGGTTACACATTGACACCCCTGGTTTATACTCAAAATCATTAATTTTCTTGTTATACATAGAAAAACCTATAACATCTGAAGGCAGTACATCCGGTGTAAATTGCATTCTTCTGTAAGATAGGTTAAGTGTTCTTGAAAATGCCACAGCCAATGTTGTTTTTCCCACTCCCGGAACATCTTCAAGCAGAATATGTCCCTTAGCAATAATCGCTGTAAAAATGTATTTTATAATATCGTCTTTTCCTGATATTACTTTTCCTATTTCTTTTTGAATATCTTCAATCATTTCTCTATAATTCATGATATTCCCCCTCTCTGATATTATTTGTGTTATAAACTATATCCTTAAACTGTTCATTCTGATAAATGTACATGTTATCCAGCTTTTCACTATATCCAACCAGAATAAATGGAAAATTATTTACTACATAGTTTAGAATATCATCTATAGTTTGTTTTTTTATATTTTCAATCTGATATGAATTAAATTCGTCATCCCATATTTCTATACCATTATAAAAATGTCCGCTCTTAATACCATTTTCTTCTTTTCTGACTGAACATTCATACATCCACATAATATTTGAGTTTTTTAAAACAACATTACCATTTTTCTGAAAAAAATACATATATGCGTCCCCTATTCGTATCCTGTCTGTAAAAAATCTGGAATATTCATAATCATTATTCATGTGCTGCATCTGCTCTCCACCGCACACTGAACTAAACTTTATTATAAACAATCTTATTAATGCATACACAATGCATATTATATATATAATCAATAATGGTATCATGAAAACCGGCGGTTCTGTCTTAACTAAATAATATTTCTCCTTACACACCTCTCCGTATCTGTTGTATTCAAACATATCAGTTTCGTATGATAATTTATTGCTTAAATATTCATCCTGTTCCACACATTTTGCTACGAGTTTATATGAATCACCTGTTTTATTTTTACTAAACGCTTCAACATAATTATCAAATACTTCTTTATCATCTTCAGGAATCATCATTATAAAAAAATGTATATCGTATTTCTTTTTAACACCAGCCAGATAATAATAATAGTTCTTCTCTTTTGATAACAATCTTTTTTGTGTACGCATCATAAAGCATTCTACTAATTTTATATCCTGTAAATCATATTCTACATATTTCCCCTGTAATGTTTTAAAATCCTGATTTTTATATTGTTCAACTCCTCTTGTATAATATAATATTTCATTTCTATTCATAAAGAGGCCTGTACTACCTATTATCAGCAATACAATGATACTTAACGCATGTTTTTTTATTAATAATACTTTTATTTTATCTGTCATGTGACTTGCACCTCTCACTTCCTGTATAGGGTGAAATTAACAAAAATACCGGAAGCATCTGACCTCCGGTATTCTTTAATAAACTAACTTTCAACTTCACATCCCGGAACAACCACCTTAAAGTCATCAATCTGACTCTTGGTTATATCCGTATTTTTTACATTCAAATATTTCAATGACTTGAGAGGATATAACGGTTCAAGTGTCTTAACACGCGTACCCCACAAATCAAGATAAGTAAGATTTGTAAGTCCTGCTAAAGGCATCAAATCCTCAACCCTCGTATTTCTTAACGCCAGATAATTTAACTGTTTACAATCAACAAGCGGTGACAAATCATCAACCATGTTATTACTTAAAATAAGTTTTTGAAGCTGTAAACATTCTCTCAATGGCTGAATACTACCAACATCATTATGTTCTACATTCAATTCTACAATGTCATCTTCAAATCTGACTCTGCCTAATTTCAGTTTTACAACCTTCTTAAATGTCGATTTGAAGAATCCACCCGATTTTTTCTCCGGCTTAGGCGCTGGTGCAGGAGGCACTTCATTTGTAAGCGGCTGTGGTGCTGCCGGTGTAGGTGCCACTGGTGTAGGCGCTGCCGGTGTAGGTGCCACTGGTGTAGGCGCTGCCGGTGTAGGTGCCACTGGTGTAGGCGCTACCGGTGTAGGTGCCACTGGTGTAGGCGCTACCGGTGTAGGTGCCACCGGTGTAGACGCTACCGGTGTAGGCGCCACCGGTGTAGGTGCCACCGGTGTAGGTG
>CAMHLZ010000016.1 GCA_946186125.1 uncultured Lachnospira sp.
AAATGATGAGTTACAAAAAAGAGAAAATCAAAAGAAACTAATGCAGGAAAAAGTTGAAAAATGCCAAAATGATGAAAAGGAATTACGCATAAAAGAAAATAATATGAAGAACATCGAAAAGGAACTAAGTATTTCGATTGGAAAATATGCGGATTACAGTGATAAAGAGGTTGATGATGAAAATAGCGAGTTTAGCATTATAGAACTCGAGGCAAGATATGATGCGATAACAAAAGATATGGATAGAGAAATTCAGGAGTTTGAAAAGAAAATGCAGAAGCAGCTTTTGCGTTACAACAATGCTAAGGCAGACTTAGAACGCCTGCTTAATAAATTTGGCTGTGGCTATATAGAACTTAATGGCGTTATTTATTCTGTGGAAGAAGAAACACATTTTGAGAATGTTATTAAAGAATTGAACCAAAAGCTGATTGTTAAAAATGATTTGATCCATAATGAAATCTCTGAAATAAAAGTGTTTAACAATAAACTTACTGACTGCATCGGGAATATTAAAGAAAAGTTTGGAAGGGATGAGCCGCTGGAAAAATCTGCTATCATTGAGAAAGATTATGATAAGGTGAAAAATGAACTTTTGAATGATAGGAAGCTGATGCAGAAAAAACTTGAATCTTTAAATGAGCTATGGCAGAGTTTTGAGGATAATCTGACGTCTTTGTCGGAATACAATTATTTAAACACAGGGAATGATTATATCGGAGACACTGATTTCCTTAAAATGAGTCGTAAAGAACTAAGAGAATGGAGAGGAATTCTTTTACGTGATTATAGGGAGTGCGGCAGTAAAATGCAGAAGACAAAAGATAATCTTGTAAGTGTCCTTAATCAGATAGTAAGAAGGGAAGAGTTTGAAGATGATTTTTACAAAAAACCTCTTGAAACAATGATTGAATTGTCTGATGACGCAGCGTCACTGTTGCAACAATTAGACACAACTATAAAATCATATGACAGTCTTATGGAGAAATTAGAAGTTGATATTTCGATTGTAGAAAAAGAAAAGGAAAAAATAGTGGAATTGATGGAAGATTATGTGAGCGAAGTTCATATCAATCTTGGAAGAATTGATTCAAATTCAACAATCAAAATAAGAGAACGTCCGATTAAAATGTTAAAAATAAATTTGCCGGAATGGGAAGAAAACAAAAATATTTATCATGTGAAACTGATTGATTTCATTGATGAGATTACTAATCACTCAATCGAAATATATGACCAAAATAAGAATCCGCATGAGTTTATCGGAACACGAATCAATACAAAGAATCTATATGACATGATTATTGGAATTAATAATGTGGAAATAAAACTATATAAGATTGAAGAACAGCGTGAATATCCAATCACGTGGAGTGAAGTAGCCAAAAACTCCGGTGGTGAAGGATTTTTGTCGGCATTCGTTATATTATCGAGTCTGCTTTATTATATGCGAAAAGATGAAACTGATCTATTTGCAGAAAAAAATGAAGGTAAAGTTCTTATTATGGATAATCCTTTTGCACAGACAAATGCAGAGCATTTATTGAAACCATTGATGTATATGGCAAAAAAGGCAAACACACAGCTCATTTGCCTTAGCGGACTTGGAGGAGATACTATTTACAACAGATTTGATAACATTTATGTATTGAATCTGATTGACTCAAAACTCAGAGCAGGAAAGCAGTATATGAAGGTTGACCATAAAAAAGGAAATGAGCCAGACGTAATAGTTCCATCACATATAGAAGTTGTTGAACAATTATCATTGTTCTAATTTGTTAGTATAGCAAAAAGAGAGTCAATCATGTATAATAATCACAATACATTTATTCTGGTACGGTAATAAAATATGTACAGGGAGGAATACTTTTGAATAAAAAACAAGGAAAAAGTGTTTTTTTGTATATTTATGGTGAGTTTAGAAATTTTATTACTTGTGCTGAAGTAATAGTAAACGAGCCGATAATTATTTGAAAGGATTTGGTAAAATGAAAAGAAAACTATTAATAATATTGGCATTTGTTATATTAGGAATAAGTGGATGTGAAAAAAATGTTATTGATAATGAGAAGAAAACCAGTGTAAAAAATGAGCCTGTTTTATCAAATATTAACTACTATGATGATAAAATTGAAAATGAATATGGAGATATAACACTTTTTGCAAGTATAAAAAATAAGAATGAGGGTTATGAGCATGTCGCATGGACAAATTTCTTGGGAGTAAATGGTAATAAAGCTATTATATACCATAATGAAGAAAACGGAAAACGCTATGTTTTGCGTATTAATACAGATACCAAGGCTGTGGAAGAAACTATGGGATTAACAGAAGATGACTATGCTATGTGCATAAATGATTATATTCTTATAAAACATGAAAAGTATGAAAAAAATGAATTTAATTATGTTTTGTATGATTATGACTTTAATGAAATATGCCGGTTAGATGTAGATTCTTCAGATAATGGTATTTTCCTCGATAAGAATATGGAAAAGCTTTATTACGTAAAAGATAATAAACTAAAGTGTATGACGTTAGGTGATTCTAAAACTTATGACATGGAAGTAGAATATCTTGACAAGATTGAAAATATTGATGATTATGGTGTGTCAAACGATGGTAGAGAATATCTAATTTTAGATGGATGCTATGATAATAATCGGAGATATAAAATTATGTGTGATGTTTCTACGGGGGAGATAGTAAAGCTTTTTAATGAAACAGCATCTATGTATAAAATTGAAAAAGGAAACATTATTATGACTGATTATCAGGAAGATAAAACAGTTTTATATGATTATGCAGATGAAAATATACGATATAAATATGTTTCAACAGTAAATGATGCTATGACAAATTATAAGATTTTATCAGATGGCAGAGTGGTAGCAGTTAATCTGATAGAGGGAAAAGCATCGCTTTTTGCTTTTGATAACAATAACTTAGCGGCATCAACCGATGTTGCTATTGAAGATTGTCTGGTTAATGGTGGCGTTTTGGATTTGGGAGACTTATCAGATACATATTTATCCTGCGATATTTTTGAAATATTGGGAGGAGACATTGTTTTTTTTGTAGAATGTGAAGATTATAGCTATTATTTTAAATGGACACCTCAGGGAGAAAATATAACTAATGAAGAAGTAGAAATATCGGATTTTTCTGTAGATGAATTATTTTTTGCAAGTACAGGTGAAGAAATATTAAATTATTTCCCGGGAGAATTAAGCGATAATTTAAAATCTCTTAGAGAAAAAGCTGATGATATAGAAGAAAAGTATGATATTGATATCAAAATAGGAGAAGAAAGTAGAGGAAAATACGAGCAATATCTTGTCGGTGCTTTAATTGATTATGATTTTGTTAATGATGCGTTATTTCGATTAGATGAACAGTTAGGAAGATATCCAGATGGATTTTTTAAACAATTTAAAGATGAAACTTATGATGGAATAAGTGTTGTATTATCTGGAGCAATAGAAACAATTAATAATGAATTTGTGCCGGTGGGATTTGAAATTTCAGATTATGATGTGGTAACAATTGATGTGGATATTACATATCCTGAAGATTTTGTAGCAACTTTTAATCATGAAATGTGCCATGCTATTGAATCTATTATTTATGACAGATGGATTTTAGAAAGTGAAAATAATTCTGATGAGAATAATGTTGAGGATTATTCATTGAGTGATGAAAAATGGAAACAATTTAATCCTGTGGTTGATGATTCCATTTATACCTATGACTATAATGTATGCGGATATGACAAATATGAGCAATTTTATAATGAATGGATGGGATATGAAGAACTGTATTTCACCAGGGGATATGGAATGACGTACCCGAATGAAGATAGAGCTACCATATTTGAAGAGGTTATGTCGGGAAATTGTGGTATTGATTTAGATAGGGCAACGCATATAAAAGAAAAGCTTAACTATTATTGTAAGTGTATACGTGACAGTTTTGATACAACTGGATGGGAAAATGTTCCATGGGAAAGGTATTATATTGATTCTTGAGCAGAATGACATTACTTATTTTTTGGAGGACAGATTATGATACAATTTGGAATGCCTACTTTGGTAGAAAATACGACATTGCAGGACAATGTTAATCTCTGTAAGCGTCTGGGGCTTCAATTTATTGAACTTAATATGAATTTTCCAGAGTATCAGTTAAACATGTTAGAACAGACTGATACGTTTATAAGGACCGCAGAGCAGGCAGAGATTTATTATACAATTCATTTAGATGAAAATATAAATATTGCCGATTTTAATCCGCTGATTGCGGATGCATATTTGGAGACATTAAGACGAACTGTTGAGGTTACTAAAAAACTTCTTCCGCTTCGTGACCGTTATGGTGACAGAACGCAGCCGCTGACGCTTAACATGCACATGAATCATGGAATCTATATAACATTGCCGGATAGAAAGGTTCAAATGTATGACCGTGACTTCGATACGTATATGGCTTCTTTTGCACGTTTTCGTTCATTGTGTGAGGAATGGATTGCAGATAGCGATATTATGATTGCAGTAGAAAACACGGATGTTTTTCGTGAATATGAAAAGAAGTCAATAGATTATCTTCTTGAAAGTCCGGTTTTTGGTCTGACGTGGGACATTGGACATTCTAAGGCTACGGGCGAGAAAGATGTTCCGTTTATAAAAGAGCGGGTGAACCGGCTGGTTCACTTTCACATTCATGACGGTTCCGAAAAGCCTCCGAAGAATCATCTGGCGCTAGGCGACGGTGAAATCGATTTGGAATCCAGACTTCAACTGGCAAATAGCAGGAATGCACGTTGTGTTCTGGAAACGAAGACGATTGAAGCTCTTGAAAAATCAGTAGAATGGCTGAAGAAAAAGGCTTGCATGTAAAAGAATTATCTTGAGTGAAAAATCCGTCAGCATATAACATTAGAGGCTTTTAATGATATTGACGAAAATAGATTTACACAGCAGCATGGAATGATTCAAAGGTAGTATATCTGAATCTGTGTATGACAATACCGGTTGAAGAATTCGCGGCAGGGGAATGTGCGGATGAGCCTATAGATGTATTCTCCGGATACTATCTGAACGGTTTGAATGTAATGTCTGAGGGAGAACGTGGTGAGCCGGATACAGTAGAATATAGCGCAAAAAGTGAAGAAGAACTGAGATATTGGCAGCTTGAAATTATATGTCATTTTGTTGTAAAAGCTGATTACTCAAAGGTCTGGCGGTATTACAGAGATCACGCTGAAGACGGAAAATGGTTATATATCGAGCGAAGACATTATGATTACAATGCTATCGAAGACTCAAGACTACCGGGATTTGAACGATATCTCCGTAATCTTAAATATGGATTTTTGCGAAACATATGAGAAGGAAAAGTTAAGGAGCGGTAATGAGATTAATAAATACTTCAACAAAAATGATTGCTTCATTTGAAGCAGGACATTTTGATATTGAAAAATGGAAAATTTATATAGATGATGCAGTACCGGGGGCAAGGCAGATCTGTATGGATGATATGCAGGAATGTGTTGAAGCCGGATTTTCTTGGCAAAATGATTATCTGCCTGTATTAGACAAGGTATTTGCAGACCATGAAACACGCAACAGAACCATTAGAGAATTCTGCAATATAACGGAAACCCTTGAAGCTAAGATAATGGAAGTATTCCATAAAGACGTAGAAGCAGATATTGTACTTTATCTGGGGCTCTGTAATGGTGCGGGATGGGCTGTTAAGATTTTAGACAGTCAGTTTGTTCTGCTTGGAATTGAAAAGATTATGGAACTTGGTTGGTTTGAAAAAGAAAAAATGACGGCTTTGATCCTTCATGAACTAGGGCATATTTATCATAAGCAGTATGGATTGTGGTATGAAAAAACATATTCTTTACCGGAGCAATTTCTGTGGCAGCTTTTTACAGAAGGGATTGCAATGGTTTTTGAACAGGAAATTGTTGGAAATCCGGATTTTTATCAGCAGGATATTAGTGGATGGAAGCAGTGGTGTGACAGTCATTTTGAATTGATAAGAGATTCTTTTAACAGGGACAGATATACCATGAATCATAAAAATCAGCGTTATTTTGGTGATTGGACAAAGTTTGAAGGATATGGTGATACGGGATACTATCTCGGAACTAAGTTTATTCGTTATTTAATGAAAAATGAAACTTTTGATAATTTGATTTTATTTGATATTGAAAAGATAAAAGAAAGTTTTGAGAGATTCATGACGGCTTGTAATCTTTTTTTTACATAATTTCTGCAGATTTTCTGATTATGGATGGAAATCGATATTTGATAAAAAAGAAATTGTTTGAAAGGAGCTTAATGATGCGGTTAGCGGCTTATCAATTTGCTGCATGCGGTGATATTGATAGAAATTTTAAAATAATAAAGAAAGCTATTTGGCAGGCATCTGAGAACAAGGTGGATTTGATTATATTCCCCGAATGTGCTTTGACAGGATATCCGCCCCGTGACATTGCTGGGGCAGACTCCATTAATGCAAATGTTGTTTCTGAATCTATACAAGAATTACAGAAGCTGGCAGATGAATTGGATATTAACATTATAGTGGGAACAATCTATTATGTTAATTTGAAATACTATAACAGGGCTTATTTGCTTTCACCTAAAAAAATTAAGCGTTGGTACGATAAACGGGCGCTGTATGGGTGGGATGAGGATAATTTTACACCCGGTAATGAAAATGGAATACATGAAATAGACGGGATAAAGATTGGTGTGAGAATCTGTTTTGAAGTGCGCTTCCCTGAATATTTCAGAGAGTTGTACCTGGAGAATACTGACCTGGATATTGTTCTGTTTTACGACGTTGCAGACAAAGAGGATGAGAATCGGTATCAGATGATCCGAGGACATTTGATTACCAGGGCAGTTGAAAATGTCACGCCTGTATTGTCAGTAAATGCAATAAATCCAAACCAGACAGCACCAACCTGCTATATAAACGCTTCGGGTTTTGTTTGCAAAGAACTTGAGAAGAACAGGGAAGGAATGCTCGTATACGATTTTGAAAAAAAAGAATTGGATTTCGGTGAGATTGGACGCAAGCGTTATTCGGACCTGTTGTTAAAACTTTAGGATAATGCGAAGAAACTATCAGGGCAAGAAAAGGCTTTCTCGTACATTTCTTCGAGGGAAACACGCTGGTGGTTAAAATAGAGTTCTAGTATAGTCGTTTTGACTATACCTAATCCCATTGATTTCGTCAAGAATTATGATAAAATTGGTATATAATTATATTTTAATTAAACGTGCTAAGGCACAAATCTGGATTTATGCCAGTATATCATTATTTATTATTAAATAATAGTACTATTGAAGAAGGGATAGATTTGATAAATAATGTAAAGGTTAGAACAGGAGCAAAAACCAAATTAATTGAGAGATTAGAAGATAAAAGAAGAGAAAAAATTAAACATAAAGATAAAAAACAGGAAGATATTTTATTGGCAATATTATGCATGAATGACGATACTATTTATAATCATAAAGAGTATATAAAATTAATAGTATATAATATCTTTAATAATAAGTAATCTTGTTAACATGTTAGATAAAATATAGGAGTGAAATTATATGGCAATGTGGAATCCTTGGCGAGGTTGTAAAAAATGTAGTGATGGTTGTCTGCATTGCTACATTCATAAAGGCGATTTAAAAAGAAATATTGATACAAGTAATATTGTAAAGACAAAGGACTTTGAAAAGCCAATAGAGAAATTAAAAAACGGAAATTATAAAATGAAATCTGGAATTGTCTATTTATGTTTTTCTACGGATTTTTTAATAGAAGAAGCTGATGAATGGCGAAAAGAATGTTGGAAAATGATTAAAGAAAGACAAGACTGTACATTTTTATTTTTAACTAAAAGAATAGATAGATTTGAAAATTGTATTCCAGATAATTGGAAAGATGGATATGACAATGTCGTAGTATGCTGTACTATTGAAAATCAAAAAAATGCAGATTATAAATTGTCAATATTTAAAGATTTACCAATAAAACATAAGTGTATAACTGCACAACCATTACTTGAGAATCTAAATATTGAAAAATACCTAGATGATATTGAACTTGTTGTAGCTGGTGGAGAATCAGATTTAAATGCCAGAGTATTTAATTATGACTGGGCATTAGATATTAGAGAACAATGTATAAGAAAAAATGTAAATTTTGAATTTAGACAATGTGGAACTTATACTATAAAAGATGGAAAACAATATAAGATTCAAACGAAAGATTTGTGTAAACAAGCAAAATTAGCGAATATTAATTATAAAAGTAATCGCTAAATTCCCATTTGTCAGGATGATGTGTTAGCACATTATATCGCAATATAATTGATCAAGAAATAAAGGAAGATTTTGGATATATTCACTTAAACAGCAAGGAAGGTACGCAAAAATGGAAAATCTTGAAACAAAAGATTTTTATATTGACAACAAGAAAAAATGAGGATTGGAAAAAAAGAGTGTGTGAAAGTTTTTCTGTAAATGAGATATCCTAAGATAATTGACGAGCTGTATGGCAGTAAGATTACCGTTGTTCAACTCGTTTTGACTATACCTAATCCCTTTGATTTCGTCAAGAATTATGATAAAATTGGTACATAATTATATTACAGGATAAACGATTGTTAGGATTTGATGGAGGGTATATGAGTACAGGTGAACTGATTATAGCAATTATTGTTTTTGCTATCGCGGGGCTGTTGTTGTTTACAGCAATTCGACATTTCAATGAACGCGGTTTTTTATTCAACAATGCTTACATTTATGCATCAAAAGAGCAGAGAGAAACAATGAATAAGGGACCATATTATCGCCAATCTGCGGTTGTGTTTTGTATCCTATGTGTCGTATTTGTTGTGATTGGGTTGTCTGTTCTATTGCAAAATAGTAAGATCATGCTTTTGGAGATACCGCTCTTTATTGGCGTAATCATATATGCAATAATCTCCACTATTAAGTACAATAACCACGTGAAGGATGGAGAGTAATACCGGAATATAACTCAATAAGTCGCAGTTCTACTCGATATGAGTAGAACTGCTTTTTTGTTTATTCTGGGAGTCTTTCTTCGTACATAATCTGGAGTTCGCCATATACTCTTCCCCAGTTTCTTAGGGGTATAGTCCATTTCTTCGTAGCTTCAAAGGTTGAAAGGTAAAGAGCCTTCAAGAGAGCTTGATCGCTTGGAAATACGCTTCTTTGACGGTTCAGCTTTCGGTAAGTGGCATTGAGGCTTTCGATGGCATTGGTAGTATAGATGATGGTTCTCACCTCTGACGAGAACTTGAAAATCGGACAAAGTGCATCCCAGTTATCATATGTAAATGATTAAATAAGAATGTAGGAAAACATACATTCTTATTTAGTTATTTTTGATATGTTGTTATACTTGTTTCGGAGGTGTAATAACATATAAATATGGTATAGATTGGAGGACGTAAAAAAATACCACAATGGTTACAAAGGGAAGTCAAAAACGAGAAACAAAAAAAGCAAATTAGATAAGTATAAGGATGTGATTATTGATAAGCTTTCAATAATGTGTAGATGTTGATTTTTGATATAAAATCAGATAAAATAATTACTCTGAAGTTGGTGCTTTGGACAAGTTTTCATTGACAAAATACACCCACAAAGGTATATTATAATTAATCGATCCCACCAAGCCTAGGTAGCATTGCTACATGCGTAACATGGTGGGCCTTTTGATTTTTGAGGTGACTCCAAAAAGTTAGACTTTTTAAGCGTAGCAGTTTTATGGCTGCTACGCTATTTTTATGCAGCCAAGAGGCGAAGCCTGTATTGTACAGGGCTTAACCATCCTAGTTTTTCTTTAATTCTTTGTTCATTGTAATACTTTATATATCGCTCAATTTCTGATTTTAATTCTTCATAACTGTAATAAACAACTCCGTAATAAATTTCCTGCTTAAGAAGACCAAAGAAGTTCTCCATAAATGAGTTGTCGTGACAGTTTCCTTTTCTGGACATACTCTGAAATATTCTTTCTTCCTTAAGACGATGAGAATAAGTTTTCATCTGATATGCCCAACCTTGATCCGAGTGAAAAGTTCTGCGATATGGACAATCAGATGTTACATCTATAGCCTGTTCTAAAGCATCCATCACATTTTGAGCAGACGGGTGTTTTGATATTGCAAAACTGATAATCTCACCATTACACATATCCATAAATGGATCCAGGTAGAGCTTATGCATAGTCATATGACCTTTAACATCAATCTCATAATACTTAAATTCAGTCGTATCAGTCGTAATCTTTTGGTGAGGTATGTGTGTGTTAAATCGGCGTCGGATTCTATTAGGGGCAATAGTTCCAACTTTACCCTTATAAGAGCTATATTTACGGCTTTTTCGAGTAAATGATGTAACCTGCAAATCAAGTTTTTGCATAATTCTTTGTACTTTCTTTTTATTGATACAGTACCCTTGATTTTTTAGTTCTCCTAACATTCTACGATAACCGTAATCTTTATTTATCTTTCGAATCGCAAGCATCTTTTCTTCGATTTCTTTGTCCGGATTTTCTCTATCAAATCTTTTTTGCCAATACATATACGTTGCTTTAGGCATTCCGGTATAAGAGAGAAGGTCTTTTAGTCTGAAGTCTCCTCGGAGGCTGTTGATGACGAGCGCCGTTCTCTCATTTTTTCCCCGTCCTCTAAACGCAGTCTCCTCAGTTCTTTTAAAAAGGCATTCTCGATTCTTAATTTAAGGAGTTCTTCCTCTAGTTCTTTTACATGTTCAGCACTAGTATCAACAATGTGTTCTTCTGGTTTTATAGATTTACAATCTATCTTAGATTTATCCAAAGTTTTATTCTTACCTTTCTTTTGAGGTCTCAATGCATCAGGACCAGCGATACGGTATCGATTAACCCACGCAGCAATAACAGAAGGATTTTTGATTCCTTCCTGAAGAGCTATTTCCTGATAAGAGAGCTCGCTTGATAGATATAATTCTACAATATCTAATTTCATTTTAAAAGAATAAACTGTCTTATTTCGTGAGCGAAATAAACCACTATCACCATATTTTTTATAGTTAGCAACCCATTGTCGAACCAATTTCCTATCTGACACGGAATATTTTGCCGTAATGTACCTGTACCCACCTTCATTATTAAGATAATCATTGACGACTTGCTTTTTAAATTCGTAAGTATACTTGCTTTAACCCATAAAAAACGACCTCCAAAAGTTAGATTTTATTGGTCTAACTTTTGGGGGTCGGTTCAAATGTGCTGCCGGGGTCTTTTTTTGATAGAAAAAATGCAGGTCTTGTGATATGATATAAATTAGGTGTTTTATATCATACTATAAGTTCACGGGGGTGACATTATGGCTTATCAAACAGCATTAACGATTGAGAGCGTAATTAAAGATATTGATTCAAAGAAATACTTATTGCCGTCTATTCAAAGAGAATTTGTATGGAGTACAAAGCAGATAGAGAAACTTTTCGATAGTCTTATGATGGATTATCCCATCAATGCATTTCTTTTTTGGAAGGTGCCAAAGGAGAAAGCAAAAGAATTTAGTTTCTATGAGTTTTTAAGAGATTATCATCAGAGAACAGGAAGGCATAACCCTAAAGCAAACATAAGTGGGTCTGATGACATTATGGCTATTCTTGATGGACAGCAAAGAATGACTTCTTTATATATTGGACTTAAAGGTTCTTATGCATATAAGATTTCTCATAAAAGATGGGACAATCCACAGGCATATCCATCAAGAAAACTATACTTGAATGTTCTGGGAGAATCAGAAGATACTGATTTGACATATGATTTTAGATTTTTGACAGACTCAGAAGTAAAAAGCATGAATGCACAGAAGGACCCAAATGGAAATGCTGCGTATTTCTGGTATAAGATAGGGGATATTCTTGATGTTAAAGAGGAATATGAAGTAAATGATATTCTCATTGACAACAACTTAAATGCACATCCTAATTTTAAGTTTGCAAATAAAGCATTATTTAAATTGTTTACTGTAATCAGAAAAAATCAGACCATCAGTTATTATTTGGAAGAAAGTACAGAACTTGATAAAGTATTGAATATTTTCATTCGAGTAAACAGCGGTGGAACAACTTTGAGTTATTCTGATTTGTTGCTTTCGTTTGCAACTGCACAATGGCAGCAGAGAGATGCTCGTGAAGAACTTAATCAGTTCATGGACGAAGTGAATATGATTGGAAGAGGATTTAATGTCGGTAAAGATATTATTCTAAAGGCTTGCCTTGTATTAAGTGGATTTAACGATATTTCATTCAAGGTTGATAATTTTAATCGTTCTAATATGCTTGTTATTGAGCAGAACTGGGATGAGCTTACAAATGCGTTTAGAATGGCAGTAGAGTTAATTTCTTCCTTTGGATTTAGTAGAGAGAATATTACATCAAATAACTTGATTATTCCAATTGCATACTACATCAAGTCTATTGGAAGTCCGGCAAACTTTGTATCATCAAGCAATTACACTGAAGATAGAAGATTAATCAAAAAGTGGTTTATCGCATCATTGCTTAATAGGGTATTTAGTTTCATGCCGGATGGATTATTGAAACCAGTAAGAACAATTATTGATGATAATCCTGGCTCCTTCCCGTTTGATAAGATTGCTAATCATTTTCGTGGTACTAACCGTGATATTACATTTACTGATGATATCATTGATAACTTGTTATGGACTAAATATGGTTCTGGAGATATTTTGGTTGTTTTATCAGTTCTTTATCCTTGGGCAGACCTTAAGAATAATTTCCACATTGACCATATCTATCCAAAGAGTAAATTTACTCCAAAGAAGTTGGAAAAGCGGGGGATTCCAGCAGATTCTATTTCCTATTATTTGGAGAATGTAAACTACCTAGGAAACTTACAGTTACTAGAGGCTACAACAAATGAAGAAAAGAATAATAAGGATTTTGATGAATGGTTAAAGGAATCATTTACTAATCCAGATCAATTGAAGGCATATAAAGAAAAACACTATATCCCAGATGTTGATTTGTCATTTAGTAATTTTGAATCTTTCCTAGAAGCGAGAGAAAAACTGATTGTAGCAGCACTTAAGAAAGAATTGATGTAATACAATAGATTATATGATTGGAGAGGAGGAATGTAAGATAAATGCAAGTTTTTATCCAGAAATGACGGAAATGTTGAAAAAAATCACTAATGACATTTCTGAAAAAATAATTAAAGAAGGTAGTCCTATTATTCTAGTAGATGAATACAGTTGGTATAGAGAAGTTCTTTCTTTGATGGCAAAGCAAATAAATTTGTGTGATAGTTGTCTTCTTTTGTTGGAAAATGGTATGGAGCAGGAGGCTTATTTATTAGCAAGAAGCCAATTTAATAATATGTTATGGATTAAATATCTTTGTTATGATGATGCAGAGAATACTAGGGTGAAAGAATATTTTTATCAGCCACATATCAATCAAATTTTATCTTGCAAGAATATAAAGAAAATGATAGAAGATTATGGAACTGAACTTGATGAACAATTAGTATCCGAAGAAAATATTCAAAAACTAAATGATTGTATTGCTGAAAACTCACAAATATTAGAAGATAATAGTATCATTATAAGACCTAAGAGTATATCTGAATTATCAAGACAAGATGCATTATTATTTGGACTGTATATTACATTGTATAATGAGGGAAGTAAATTTGAGCATTCAGATATCAGCAAAACAAAACTATATCGTAAGCCCGCAGTTGAAGAATATGGTACTGATCAGGTATTTGTTTTTGATTTAGGAAAGTCTGATAAAGGTTGCTGGTTAACGGTGTTCAATTATTCTTTATTAAGTATGTTTTTTGCTTTTGATAGTATAAGAACAAGAATATGTGATAAAGAAGAACAATTGTTTTGGGATACAAAATTATCAAAGGCAGCATATAAAATGGACGATTTTAACAGGATAACTTTTGAATTTGGAGTTTGTCAATATATGTTGGATAAAGCAATGAAGGAAAATGAAATGTCCAAATAAAATACGTAACGAAGGGTTATGGACATTCTAAAAATTAGGTTCAATCAGATTTTTTGTGTTTGAAATGAACATAAGCGGTAACCTAAAAACTTGATATTTTATCTAAATGACACACGGCAGGTGGCAGGTCAAATGCCGTCTGCCTTTTTTATGAAAAAATTATACAGCCGATAGAATATTTGATATTATGGAGTTGCTCGTAGGGGGTTCGAACCCCCTGTGCAATTTTGAGGTCTATCGTTAAAAGGTAGAACCCCTTGCGAACCCCCATTCTATTAACGATAGGAATTGGGGGGGAATCGTAGTAGTCCGACTCTTTATATTTGACTACTATTTGACTACGAATGACTATTACATTTTGCCTTAATTTGCCTTATTTTGCGTAGTGTGTCACATTATGTAAAATTTGTGTAGATTTTTGCAAGTACGCAAAAGTCCCCAAAACACGGCAATTCACGGCGTTTTAGGAGGTAAAAAATGATAACGAGAGTGCTTTTCGTGTGCCACGGCAACATTTTCCTTGAAGCCTGAAATCCTTGTAAATAAAGAAATTGTGAGGTTTGAAAGAGAAATTTACCCTCAATTTACCCTTTTTGCAGCAGATGATGATTGAGTGAAGAGTTCAGCACATGATGAAGAGTAAGATTTAAGAATTTAGTCAGCGTGAATACCACAGAAAATGTTAGTGATAAATAAAGTGGCAAATAAAGTAGCAAATAAAGTAGCGAAAAGAGAATAAATGTTGTATAATATGAGCATAATAATTAAGTATAGTCGTTTTTAAATACACCCACTTTATATTTGCCTATGATTCCATCTGCGGCGTTATCGTCAATCGACGTAGCCACCGGCTACGCCTCATTCCTCTGCCTTGCAGAGTGAAATCATATCCAAAATATAAGGTAGGGTTAATTTAAAACGACTATACTAGCTGGCGTTGTAATGTGTAGCCTTACAAAAAATAACCGCAGGGCAACAAGCGACATAGATCTTGATTTTATACATTATTCTTTGGATGATGCTTCAATCCGCGAGTTTGTCAGTAAACTG
The DNA here is from genome assembly GCA_946186125.1 of uncultured Lachnospira sp. GTDB lineage: Bacteria > Bacillota > Clostridia > Lachnospirales > Lachnospiraceae > UBA2821. The sequence continues at coordinate 15,150 of CAMHLZ010000016.1, forward strand.
AATTGTATTGAAGGATTATAAGAGAGGAACACAAATGATTAAGAAAGCAAAAATGGAAGATGGTGAGGTTCTCGCAGGATTGGCAATACAGATGTGGGAAGATCATACTCTCGCGGAGCTGGCGGATGAGCTTAAGGAAATAGTCGCAAAAGAAGATTCGGTCTGCTTCATCAAATATGTTGATAACAAACCGATTGCATTTGCACAGGGACAGCTACGATACGACTACGTTGAAGGAACGGATAGTTCTCCAGTCGGATACCTGGAAGGTATATTTGTTGCGAAAGAGTATCGTAAGTGTGGATATGCTGCAGAACTTTTGAGAGAATGTGAAAAGTGGGCCAAAGAGCGAGGCTGCACCGAATTTGCCAGCGACTGCGAACTGTTTAATGAAGAAAGTTTGAAATTCCATCTGGCGTTGGGATTTGAAGAAGCTAATCGGATCATATGTTTTAGGAAGGATATATGAATATGACAAGAATCCTTTTCATCTGCCACGGCAACTGATTCCACGATTCTCTTAAAGTCAGTAATAGCAAGGCTTGTGAGGATTTTTAGGTGGATTTGTAAACCACTTTTAACCCAGGCAGTTTTTGTGCAAATGTGACAAAGCAGCAAAATAACAGTGATTTTGGAGATGTGACATACAATGAAATATGGCGAAAGCGCACTTAATCTTAAGTGTGCTTGGCTACCAATAAACAACCCCATCGGGTCGTGTCAAAAGCAGGGAAGATGTGCTGTGGATTGACACGGGCTGGTGGGGGTGTTAGTTGTTTGAATATTCACGAGAAATGATAAGCAAATTATGAATCACAAAAGTTGCCGATTCGTGCAAATTTGTTGCTGATTGAAAGTGTTCGCGTCATAGAATATAATAAAATAATGAGTTTTTATTGGATTACGGAGGTTTGATATGAAGGATATAAAAAAAGATCCATTTGAGGAATATATAAAAAATCTTCCTCCTACAAGAAAAGAACTTGGACAAGCTTGGCAGGCTGCGATTGGGTTGCAGGATGTTGATGGATTAAAAGCATCTGAATACTTGTACGAGACTGCAAAAAAGAACATTGACGGTGAAATCTCTGTAGATGAGGCCGGAGACTTAATCAATAGTTATTACGAGAGTAAAGACGGTCGTTCTGAGGTTGAGACGCGTACAGAAGAGGCAGATAAGGTGTCTGCAAGAATTGCAAAAATTTTATCTGAGAAGGCATTTACGTTTTCGCCTACACAATATTTATCTATTCATCGCGAGCTGTTCCTTGGTATTTATTCCCATGCAGGAAAAATCAGAGATTATAATATCACGAAAAAGGAATGGGTTCTTGATGGAGATACAGTATCTTATGGTGGAGCTACTGAACTTTGAGAAACGCTAGATTATGATTTTTCTCAGGAAAGGGATTTTCGCTATAACGGTTTAACAATGGATGAGGTGATTCATCATTTAGCGGTTTTTATTTCCAGACTTTGGCAAATCCATTTGTTCGAGGATGACCATGTTATAATAAGGACAAAGTTAGAGAAACCCAGTAAAATCAATGGGTTAGCACTAATTTAGTCCTTATTTTTTTATACCTAAAATCGGTATATGATAAGGCAGCGCTGACAAATCAAACCGAAATCCAAACATTGCATCAACAATTCAGGAGTCATGACCTGAGTGTGGTTCGTGCACCCAAGTGAGGTGACAATTTAATAGTTTTATTTAGGTAGGACTAAATTAGCATTTAACACGGAGAAATTCCGTTTGGCTGATATAGTCCTACTTTTTGTTTTGAAAGGAAGAGATTGTATGAGCAAAGTGCTAATTGAAGTCCTCGTAATAATTCTGATTGCAGGAAGTTATTTGATACTGTATTCAGCAGTTAGAGTATCGGCTATAGCAGATCAAAGAATAGCGGAGATACAAAAAAGAGAAACATTTAATAAAGAAAAGCAGTTGAACACTAATCAAAGTAGTATATCGGGAGGTATGGCTATGGCAAATAAAGAAAAGAAGATTGAAGGCAGACTGGGCTATAACAGTGAGAATGGCAGATATGGCTTGTTGATATCAGATTTATGGGAACATACCGGATTCCATTGTGGAGAATGCTTAGAAGTCAAGGTTGATGATAAATGGGTAAAAACCCGGATGGAAATGGATATTGACCGTAACTGGTATCTGGTGGATACCCCTTATACAGGAGATTTAGAGTATGTTAGGGCTAGAATTTAGAAAACGGAGGAAACATAGAATGAACAATAGTATTGAAATAATTGGAATTGACCATGGCTGGTCACAGATGAAGACAAGCAACTATTGCTTTAACACATCAATCAAAGAACTGCCGAATGTTCCGGCATTTACAGATAATGTTCTTCAATATGACAATAGACATTTTGCTGTTGGAGATGAACGACTGGAAGTGCTTGACAGTAAGGTGGAAAATGAGAACTTCTATTTGCTCACTTTAGTGGCAATGGCAAAGGAAATGAAAAGCAGAGGAATAAAGGAAGCAGACATTGCTCTTGCAGTTGGACTTCCGCTGACAAGATTTTCAGCGGAAAGAAAACCATTCATCGAATATCTGTCAAAGAATGAATTTGTAGCATTTACCTTTGAAAATGACTTGTATCGGGCACACATTATGAATGTGTCAGTCTTTCCACAGTGCTATGCGGCAATCGCTGGTATGTTACCATCCTTTGGTAAAAAAGCATTGGTTGTCGATATTGGTTCATGGACGATTGACAGTATGATGATTCTTGACAAGAGACCGGACAGTACAAAATGCGATACCCAGAACGAAGGATTAATCCGCTGTATGAGATCCATAAACCGACTTGCAGTACAGGTAAAGAACCACAAGATAGATGAAGCAGATATTCAGGAATATATGATTACAGGCAGAACATCACTGCCGGCTGAGTACAAAGAACTTATGGACCAGGAGATTAACGAATTTGTAAATAAGGTATATCGTTATCAAATTGAGTGTGGTTATAACCTTGATATGATGCCGGTCTATTTTGTAGGCGGTGGGGCAATCGTTATGAAGAACTTTGGAAAGCATCAGCCAAATTTTCATTATGTACTTGATGTAAAGGCAAATGCCAAGGGATTTGAGAAAATGGCGAGGATTGCATTGAATAACGGGAGGTAGTGGATATGGCACGAAAGGATGTCGAACAATTCAATCTTCGGCTTAATCTGAATAATCCGAATCATTTGAAGATATATCGAACCTTCCAAGACCTGAATACTGACATTCATAAGTCGAGAAATAACTTCATTATTGAAGCGTTGCTAAGATATATTAACGGTATTTCAGATGAAGATTTGACCTTTACCGGGTCGAAGAAAAAGCAGGAGGCAGACAGATATGTTACCAAGTCAGAAATTGCTGAACTGGAAACGAGAATAACTGCGAAAGTTATGAAAGAAGTTGCTGAAATGATGGGAAGAGCTGCGTTAGGCAATCAGGGAATGATGATAAATCCTATGATGATGCAGTCCTATATGCAGATGGCACAAACTACTCAGCAGGAAGCACCCAAAGAAAACGAGACAAAAGATGTTTCAGAGGAAGAGGATGCAACATTGCAGGAAATGTCACTAATGTTTGCTCAAGGAGAATTTGGAAAGGAGTAAAGCCTATGGCAGTAATAAGCGGAATCGGAAATGTGTTACTTACCATATTGAAATGGATATTAAAAATAGTATTAGGAATACTCAGACTGGTATTGGAGGTGGCAAAAATCTTTCTGCTTCTGCTTAATCTGGTATTCAGAGTGTTTATGGCTTTTGTAGGTGCAGGAACACCATGAAAGGGGGTGTGGCTTATGAAGTTTCGATTTGAGAATTATCTTAAGAATCGCAGACTGGTAAAGTATTTCTTTGCCATGAAGAAGCTTGTAACTGCGTAAAGAAAAAAGCAAAATGAAAGGAGACTAACAATGCACAGAATACGGGACAGTCCTATAGAAGATGTCCCGTGACAACCGAATAAATTGTTCACATAGAGTAAGAGTGGACAGGTCAGTTTGTCATGAGGACACAAGCCTATCCCTCTTACGGAAAGGGAATAGGTGATTCATATGAAGAAACTATTATTTTTCTTATTATCCGTAGTACTGATAGGAAGTGTCGGATGTGGCTCAAATAAAGATTTGAGTGTGGAGGTAAGGGATGCAGGAAGCACAGAGATTGTTAATGAAACAGTTGAACCGACAACTGAAGCTGTAACTGTTGAAACCGAGGATGCGGGGACAGCCCAGCAGGAAAGCACCGGGACTGTAGCAGAGGTGGATTCTTCTGCTGATACAAAGGATACCGGTAAGGATAACCAATCAGATAATATAGCTTCTGAGGAAAAAACTGCTGAGAATAAGAAGTCGGAAGAAAATAAAAGCTCTGATAGTCAGAAATCTGAGAAACAGCCAAAAGACACAAAGAGCGAACCAGCTTCTGAGCAACAGCCGAAACCAGAGGAAAATACAAAAGCAGAGGAAAAAATGGAAGAAAAGCCGGAACCCAAACCGGAGCAACAGGCAGTCTCTTACAATCCGGACAGGGTGGTAAGCCTTGCAATTTCAAAGTGTCAGGCTGGTGGAATGGTTACAACAGAACAGCATTTGAAAGACAATCTGAATGCGGGAAAGATTACACAGGAAGAGTATGATGAATACTACCCTCTGGACGGATTGGAAAACAGTTATTATAGCGTATTTGTCAATGTTGACTTAAACAAAGCTGTAACAACATCCGGAAGGGCACTTGGAAGCGAGGAAGCAATAGCAAAGTATATCGCTGATATGTTACTTCTTGAGTCAGATAATGTCTTTAATATCAGGTATACCGGTACAACCAAAACATCAGGAGAAACTTTCTATGAGTTCCGTTGCTACAGATAAAAGAATACAGACTGCATCATGGGAGCAGGTATAAGCCAACAACTTATGCCTGCTCTTTTTTTGTTATGGCGACGAGGAAAATGGACACCGTGCTTGCACGAGTGGACATTTGACGACCGCTAATCAGAGCGAGATTCGCAAAGCGTATCTCGTCTCTGCGTGTAGTCAATGAGAAGTGCAATGAGAAATTGAGGTGCACTTCTATTATAAATTTTTAGGAGGAATATCGAATGAAACAGAAATTAAGACGATTTATGGCAGGTTTTCTTGCCATATTAACCATGTTTACTACGCTGTTTACGAATGGCACTACAGCTTTTGCTGCCAGTTCAAGTGCTAATATCTCATTCTGGTATGCATCAGCGAAAGACCATGGAGTAATCAGTGAGTTTAACAGTAATCACAAAGGTGGAATTCTGTATGCAATGATTGATGGTCATTCGGCATACTGCATGAACTTTGGATTGTCGGCGAAGGGCGGACAGCTAATGAACAGTGACAGTAATCCGAATACGAACCTTTCAGCAGCTCAGGAGAAGCTTCTAGCCTATTGTATGTATTATGGTTATTCCACAACAGAGGCAAAAGCACCGACAAATGACCAGTGCAATAAATATATTGCAACACAGTCCATGGTATGGATTATTGTAAATGGCATATTTGGAACGAGCAGTGCGGATTCGGCAGCAAGCAAACTTTGTGCCTGTGCTCCGGATTCATCATCATCTTATTCGTATTATGAGACATTGAGAGATAAGATCAATGCTTCATACAATGCCACAAGACCAAGTTTCGCATCAAAGACCAAGAGTGATGCCACAACTTATGAGCTTAAGTGGAATGAAAGCAATAAGAGATTTGAGTACACCTTTACCGATACTAATGGAGTTCTTGGAAACTTTGATTTTTCCATCGACGGATTTAGCGTATCAAAGAGTGGTAATTCCATGACAGTTTACACCAAGTCTGTAAATACCACAGCTACACTTGGCTCTTTCAAGTCAACTATCGGAGCAGTTGATACTACTTCAAGCTGTGTATTCTGGCTTACAGGAAACTCCGGAGATCAGGAATTTGTTTCAGAGCAGCCATCCGCTGATCCTATATCAGCATATATCAAAGTTAATACTGAGAATATCGGATATGGTGAAATCACAAAAACGGATGAGTCCAGTGGTGTGAAGCTTGCAGGAGCAGTATATGGAATCTATTCCGACAGCGGATGCAAGAATTTAGTAAGTAAGATGACAACTGATGGAAATGGCTATGCCAAGTCAGGAGCTCTGGTTGCAGGGACTTACTATGTAAAAGAAATAACTGCACCAAAGGGATATGTTTTATCCGGTAAGGTTCATACCTTAACAGTCAAAGCCGGACAGACAACAGGCATTAAGGCTACTGATAAAGAACAACTTGGTTCTATCACAATCTACAAAGAGGGAGAAGTTCTTGTTGGATGGAATGGCAGCAACTTCACTTATGAGACAAGAAAGCTTCCGGGAGCCACATTTAAGGTAACTGCCGGAGCAGACATCTATAAGGCAGACGGAACAAAGGTTTATAACAAAGGTGATGTGATTGCGGAGAATCTTGTATCCGGAAGTGACGGTCAGGCAGTGTTATCAGACCTTCATCTTGGAACTTATGTGGTTACAGAGACAAAGAGTATTGACGGATATACCATTAATACAACTCCTCAGACTGTAAAGATTGAGTACAAGGACCAGAATGTAACGGTTCAGGCAGAATCAACGACCATTAAAAACAGCAGACAGAAAGCGGAAGTATCCGTTGTGAAAAAGGATTCTGATACAGATAATCCATTAACCGGGGGACAGTACACTCTTTATGCAGGAAATGACATCAAAAACTATGATGGCAAAGTAATTGTTACAAAGGGTGCTGCACTTCAGACCGTAACAACCGGGGCTGATGGAAAGGCAACTTACACCGTAGACCTTCCAATCAGCAATAGCTTCTATATCGCAGAGACTAAAGCACCTGTAAATTATGTCCGTAACAGCGATGATGTTTACAGTTTCAATTTCAGTGTAATGTCACAGGATAAGGCAAAGGCAACTTTTGCACACACATTCAAGAATGACAGAACTACTGCAAAGATTCAGATTTTCAAGGTAGATAAGGAAACCGGAAAAGCAGTTCCACAGGGCGATGCAAAGCTTGAAGGAGCAGTATATGGATTGTATGCCCGTGAGAACATTGTCCATCCGGACGGGAAAACAGGAGTAATCTTTAAGGCTGGAGATCTTGTTGCTACTCTTACAACAGATGCAAAGGGTGCCTGTTCCATTGATAACCTTTATCTTGGAAAATACTATGTGAAGGAAATCACACCATCCGAAGGATATCTTCTGGATGAGGAAGAGCATGATGTGGTATGCGATTATGAAGGAGATTTGATTCCGCAGGTTCTTAGAAGCACAACTTCCAAGGAACAGGTAATTAAGCAGCCATTCCAGCTTATCAAAGTGTCAGACAATGGGGATGATACAGAAGCTCCTCTTCTTTCAGGAGCAGGCTTTACTGCTTACCTGAAATCATCATTGAAGGTTAAGGCAGACGGCTCTTACGATTATGAAAGTGCAACACCTGTTGTTATCGGTGAGAATGGAGCAAAGTCCATTTACACAGACGAAAAGGGTCATGCAGTATCCATTGCAATTCCTTATGGAACTTATGTGGTACTTGAAACAGAAACACCTCACAACATGGAAACAATCAAACCTTTCGAGGTAAAGATTGTGGAGAACAATCCAACAGAGCCTCAGATTTGGAGAGTTTTTATCGACCGTGAGTTTACAGCAAAACTTCGTGTGGTAAAGAAAGATGCTGATACAAAGCAGACAGTTCTTATTCCAAACACAGAGTTTAAGATCTTTAATCTTGATACTGGAAAGTATGTAACCATGATTACAACTTATCCTTCCAAGGTGACACACACTTCATTCTTCACAGATGAGGACGGGGATTTGATTTTACCGGAAGCATTAAAGCTTGGTAATTACAGAATTGAGGAGATTGCTGCTCCATACGGTTATGTGGTAAATGAGACCTATGTAAAAGTGGCGGTAGATACTGACACAGCTTATGAAATTGACCCTGAAACTTATGAAGCAATCATTACAGTGGATTACGAAGATGCACCTGTTGTGGGTGAACTTACCGTAGAGAAGAAGGGAGAAGTTCTTGACTCTTATAAGGGTGGTCTTTTCGCTGATTCAGATGAAAAGTCATTCGTGTACCGTGAGGGAAGCCTTGCAGGTGCCAAGTATGAAGTCTATGCAGCTGAGGATATCTTTACAGCTGATATGCAGAAAGACGCTGACGGAAACAGAACAAAGTATTATTCTGAGGGCGAGCTTGTGGCAACACTTGTTACCGGAGATGATGGAAAAGCAGTTCTTAAGAATCTTCCATTAGGAAAATACAAGGTTGTGGAAGTAGAAGCTCCTTACGGATATGTTCTGAATCAGGATGCACAGTATGTAACATTTGCTTATGTGGATGACCATACACCGGTTATTTATGAAACAGCAACATTTACTAATGACAGACAGAAGTTATCTTTATCTGTAGAAAAGAAAGATTCCGAGACAGATGAACCAATAGGCGGTGCTGTATTTGGTCTTTACTCAGACGAGGATATCAGGAATGTTGATGGAAAAGTTATCATAGAAGCAGGTACTTTACTTGAGACAGCAGTTTCAGATGAGAATGGTATCGTAAGCTTCACAAAGGATTATCCATTTGCCAAGTATTATGCAAAAGAAATGGAAACACCTGCCGGATATGTGACAAACGAGGAAGTAATCGCCTTTGATGCACAGTATCAGGGACAGGATATCAAGGTTGCCAAGTACAGCAGTGTATTCCTTAATACTCCAACTACTTTTGAATTCTCCAAGGAGGATATTACAAGCGGTGCAGAGCTTTCAGGAGCAACTCTTTGTGTAATTGATAAGGATGGAAATATCATTGAGACATGGACTTCCGTCAGCGGAGAGAAACATGTAATCAAGAAACTGGTAGTAGGTGAGACTTATACTCTTCGTGAGGAATTTGCACCATACGGATATCTTCGAGCAACAGACATTCAGTTTACTGTTGAGGACACAGAAAATATCCAGTCAGTTGTAATGAAGGATGAAGTGCCTACAGGTTCTATCATCATCAATAAGGATGGTGAATTTGTAACAGACAAGACTCTTATCAAGGGTCACTGGTACGATTTTATTTTCAATTACTTCAAGAAATCCCTTGCCGGAGTAACCTTTGAGGTATATGCGGCAGAAGATATTGTAAGCCCTGACGGACTTGACACCGTATATTTTGAAAAGGATGAACTGGTAGCAACAATCGTAACCGATGACAATGGCATTGCAAGCATAGAGGAATTGCCACTTGGCAGGTATTATCTTGTGGAAACAGAAACCATTGAAGGATTTGTTTTAGACAGTACACCTATCGAAGCAGACCTTTCCTATGTGGATCAGGACACAGAGGTGGTATATGCCGGAATGGATGTAACCAATGAAAGACAGAAGGTTAAGATTACAGTTGTTAAAACTGATTCAGAGACCAAGAAGCCTTTAGAGGGTGCTGTCTTTGGTCTTTTTGCAAAAGAGGACATCGTAAATTCTGAAGGTACAGTCATTGTGGCAGCTGATGAAAGAATCGAGAAAGCAGTCACAGGTGCAGACGGAACAGTAACATTTGTTTCGGACCTTCCACTTGGACAATATTATGTGAAGGAAATCGAGGCACCAAAGGGACATGTGAAGTCTGACGAGGTATTTGATGTGGATGCATCTTACCAGGGTGAAGAAGTAGCTGTCATAGAGTTTTCAGCTGAATTTGAAAATGCACCAATCAAGGTAGAATTTTCAAAGACTGATATCACCGGTGAGAAGGAAATTGCAGGTGCCAAGTTATCAGTAATTGATTCAGAAGGAAAGGTAGTAGAAAGCTGGACTTCTGAGGCTGGAAAGACTCATATGATAGAGAGACTTCCAGTAGGAAAATATATTCTTCGTGAGGAAACAGCTCCTTATGGATATAAGATTGCCAAAGATGTAGAGTTTGAAGTAACTGAGACAGCTGAAATCCAGAAGGTATCCATGAAGGATGAATATGCTGTAGGTAAGATTATTATTGAAAAGACAGATGAAGTGACAAAGAAGCCTATCGCAGGAGTAGAATTTGAAATCCGTGATAAGGATGGAAAGGTCATTGAAACTGTTATAACTGACAAAGATGGTCATGCAGAATCAAAGGAACTTCCAATCTGTATCTATAACGAGGACGGCTCTTTCAAGGAGGACATCCATTACTATGTTGTAGAGACAAAGGCAGCGGAAGGATATATTCTTGATGAAACTGTACACGATGTTGTTTTACAGTATGATGACAATGCACCTGAGTGTGTAGAGTATACTTTATCACTCACAAACAAACCGACAGAACCAAAGCTTCCACAGACAGGAGATAACTTTAATCCTTGGCTTTATGCCGGATTAGGTCTTGGGGCTCTTGCACTAGGTCTTTTTGCAGCATTCTGGAAAAAGAAAGAAGATGGAGCAGAGGAAGCGTAAAACCAAATAGTAACAATTAACCCGGCGGGGAATGTAAGCTAATGACTTATGTTCCCCGCTATTTTTATTAAGAAAACGGAGGAATCGTAATATGATGGAATACGAGATTTTTAAAGGAGTAGTAGAAGAAAAATTCAAGGAATTTTTACCAGAGAAATATCAGGATGCACAGGTGGAAATCAGACCGGTAGATAAGGTCAACCGTACACTTGACGGATTATCAATCAGGGTAAATGAACCGGGAATGAACATCAGTCCGACAATCTATGTCAACCATATGTATGAGGACTATGTTACAACAGAGAATCTGAATGCAACGCTTGAGAGAGCTGCAGAAGGTTTTATGAAGGCAATGGAACAGAAGGAGAGTATCAATGTAAATGAGCTTACAAATGCTGAATGTGCAAAGGATAAGATTGTGTTCCAGCTTATCAATACAGAGCAGAACAAAGAAATGCTTGCCAATATGCCTCACAGGGAGTTCAAGGATCTGTCGGTTATCTACCGTATGGTGGTAAAAATTGATGGGGAAGGTATTGCATCAACACCTATTCATCATGGTCTTGCAGAAACACTTGGATTTACTGAGGAGCAGATGTTTAAACTTGCGGCAGAGAATACAAAGAGACTCTTACCGCCTGTCATCAAATCAATGAATGATGTGATGAGAGACATCTTTATGAAAGATGGTATGCCACCTGAAATTGCAGATATGATGCTTGGTGAGATGCCACCGGAACAGCAGATGTATGTAATCAGCAATAACAAGGGAATCAACGGAGCCGTCAGTATGCTTTATGAGGACGGACTCCATGACCTTGCCGAAAAGCTTGGTTCAGACCTTTATATCATGCCAAGTTCAATCCATGAGGTTATCGCAGTAAGTACAGATATGGGCAATCCAAATGAACTGGCTGCAATGGTGGCTGAAATCAATATGGATCAGGTGGCTCTTGATGAGAGACTTTCCAATCAGGTATATCACTATGACAAAGACCTTCGCAAGGTAACACTTGCAACAGACACTCCGAATAAGCGACTTGACGGTATTGTTGCGGAAGCACCTATGGTATATGAAGCAGGCAAGACCAGATAGGAGGCTGCCATGGAAAAAGAGATAACAATGGAGGAGCTTGTGAAAATGGTAAATGAAAGCTCAGGTGAGATTATTATTCATGTGGAGCTGGGAGAGGAGCGTGATTCTGATGAAGGAAAAGAATCCGTTCAACCTTGATGTTGTCTCGGTAAGGCTTGTAAAGGATGCCCCGATTATGTCGGGACATCCGATTACAAATCCTGAAGATGCAGTCCTGCTTTTGGGAAAGCATTTGTGTGAAATGGACAGAGAGGTATTATGTGTAATTAACATGAAAACAGACGGAACACCGATTAACTGTCATTTTGCAAGTATTGGATGTTTGAATGAATCGATGGCTCATCCAAGAGAAATATTTAAAGCCAGTATTCTTTCCAATGCAGCAACAATAATGCTTATGCACAATCATCCCAGTGGAAATCTTACACCAAGCAAGCATGACACTATGATGACGGACCGTATGGCTAAGATGTGTGAGCTTATGGGAATACCGCTTTTAGATCATGTAATTGTAGGCGGGGATAACCGTCAGTATTTCAGTTTTAAGGAGAAAAAGCTGTTGGATACACCGAAAGTATTTCTCGAAACGAACTATCAATCACTTGATTTAAGTTCAGGACTGGTGGCAGAGCAGGGAAAGGCAAGGTGATGAGATGCAGAATTTTACGGAGGATGAGCTGGCTATCGCAAAGTCGGTTGACCTGGTGGCAGTTGCATCAAGCCTTGGATATACACCGAAAAGGATTGGCAATTATTACACGCTGAAAGAAATGGATTCCATGAGAATCTATAACCGAAGTCACTGGTGCAGGTTTTCGAGACGGTATGAAAAAGGAGAAAATGGAGGTTCACAGATAGACTTTCTCAGGGTGTTTGCCGGGATGGATGTCAAAGAAGCAGTATTCTGGTTATTAGATTTTGCCGGATATCGAAGAATCCACGATACTCCTGAAAAGCCAGTACTAAAATATCAAGTCCCGTATAAGGAAGTGGAAAAGAAACCTTTTGTGTTACCACAACTGGCACACAGCAATGCCTATCTTTATGAGTACCTCACAAACGATAGGGCTATCAGTAGAGATATTGTGAACTTCTTTGTTAATCAGGGACTTATCTATGAGAGTATGCCTTATCACAATATTGTGTTTAAGGGAAACGACAAGGACGGTGTCACCAGATTTGCCAGTATGAGAGGTGTGTTTGACAAGAAGGGAAAACCATTTAAGTGTGATGTGCCGGGAAATGATAAGCGGTATGGATTTAATATTGCAAATGAAGAGAGCACAGAGCTTGTTGTATTTGAGGCTGCCATTGACCTGATGAGCTATATGGATATTCACAGGGATTTTGAGAGTAACAAGATTGCCCTTGGCATGGTGGCTGATGCACCGCTTGAAACATTCTTAAAAGAACATCCGCAGATATCAAGCATAAGTTTTTGTCTGGATAATGACAAGGCTGGAAGAGACGCAACAGAAATGTTAATGGAAAAGTATTATCAGCTTGGTTATGACGTAACAGATTCTCCACCACCGAAAGGCTGCAAGGATTACAACGAATGGCTGGTGAAAGCAAGAAACGAAAAGCAGTGTAATCTTTACAGTAAAAACAGGGAAATACCTTAAATAATACTGTAAAGTGGGTTTTTCACATCAGAAACTCATGTAAAAGCACAAATAGCTCAAAATCGGGCAGAAAAAGTGCACCTCATTTTTTGATGTGAAAATGCCAAAATGAATCATATTTTACAGTAAAGAGCAATATTTCCCCCATATTTTACTGTATGCAATTTTTTTATGATTTTTGGCTTCAAAAAAGTCATCCATATTTTACTGTAAAATGGCTGAAATACTTCGTATTTTCGTGCAGATGGAGTTTTTCACTCCATATTTTACAGTAAAGGGATAATAACAGGGGTTTCAGGGGGTTAGCTCCCTGACAAGATGCATTGGAGGAGGCAGAGCCGTCTCTAATGCGTATCTTGCCATGGACTGGGACAGTTCATGGGAGAGAGATTAGGAAAAGATTTACAAAACACGGATAAGGAGGTGTACAGGAGCAATGGATGAAAAAATGCACTTTATGACAGAACCGGAAGAACTTTTGAACTGGATGAAAGAGCATGAAGAGTTCAAAGTGATGAATAAGGAAGATGCACAGATACTTCTGAATTATATGGAAGGTCATGATTACAGGCTTGGTACAGATAAGGATGGAAGCCTTGTCAGAGTGGATATCAATACTGATGAGTATGAGGCAGAGCCATATTCACTTGATGATGTAATCGACATTGTGTGTGAGTGGAATGATGAGCTTATCCGCTACACGTCACAGGAATTAAATGAGCTTTCACAAGGACAGGATAAGAGTTCGCTGGAAGTGAAGCTCGCAAGCTTAAAGCAGGATGAAATAAGACTTGATAAGATGTTTGAACAGACAAAATACCCGGCAGAGATAGAAGCCCTTGCCGTACAGCTTGCAGATGCTTTCATTGAAAGACTTGGACTTGTTGGTATTGACCAGTCTGTTAAGGAACTTACAGATTCTATTCGGTCTGAGCCTGTTAAGGGAGGTGCCAGATAATGGCAGATAAGATTCATTGCGTCAAAAAGACGCTGAGACTTACACCAGCTGAGAGCAGACTTCTGTCTGAAAAAGCAGAGGCTTTTCATATGAATGAGGCAGAATATTTAAGACTATTAATCAGCCAGACGCCGAACGATTACCCGGAAATCAGACAAGAGCTTAAACAGCTGATAAATGAGATAAATCATATCGGTGTGAATATCAACCAGATTGTGCATCATCACAATTATGAGTTGTATTCAAAAGAGGACAGACAGCAGCTTATCGCATATATGAAAAAACTCAACAATACAGTTAAAGAGGTGGTGGTGTGGCTTGGCAATCAGTAAGATTCTTCATATGAAGGATTGCGGAAGCAGTTTTCATGGAAAGCATTTGAAGTCTGCCCTTGAATATATTACTGTTCCGGAAAAGACACAGAATGGCAGGCTTGTATCAGCCATAAACTGCCAGGTGGATAATGCTTTTGAGCAGATGAAGGAAACAAAGAAAAAGTTCAACAAAACAGATAAACGGCAGGCGTATCATATCATACTTTCCTTTAAGGAAGGGGAAGTTAGTCCGGATACTGTATTTGAGCTGACTGAGAGGTTTGTGAAAGAGTATCTTGGAAATGATTATGAAGCAGTATTTGCAGTTCATGACAATACTGAGCATCCACACAGTCACATTGTATTTAACAGTGTATCCTTTAGGGATGGAAAGAAATATCATTACCAGAAGGGGGATTGGGAGAAGTATATCCAGCCAATTACCAACAGGCTCTGTAAGGAGTATGGTCTTTCCACGATTGAGCTTGACGAAGAATCAGGAAAAAGAAGAGGAAGGGATTCCTATCAGGAATGGAATTCCTACCGTGACGGAAAGTTCGTATGGAGCAGGATGGTGGCAAGGGATGTGGATGCCTGTATCATTCAGGCAGCATCATTTGAAAGTTTTGTATCCATGCTTGAGAACAAAGGCTATGAAGTGAAAAATGCTAATGGCGAGGGAAAGTATCTGGCAGTCAAGC
This sequence comes from uncultured Lachnospira sp., assembly GCA_946186125.1. Taxonomy (GTDB): domain Bacteria; phylum Bacillota; class Clostridia; order Lachnospirales; family Lachnospiraceae; genus UBA2821. Next base: position 30,361 of record CAMHLZ010000016.1, read on the forward strand.
CACAGGGAATGAAGCGATTTGTAAGACTAAAATCTCTGGGAGAGGAATATACCGAAGAGCGCATACGACAGCGAATATATGAAGAGAATATTTCCTCATATATAAAAGAAAACAAGCCAAGAATTGTATATTGCAGGGTGCGCCGATATAAAAGGGCAAAGATGTCCGGGTTACAGAAAAAGTATTATGCGAGGCTGTACCGGATTGGGAAGCTTAAGAAAAAAGCCTATTCTGTGGCATGGAAGTACAAGGATGAGATTAAGAAGATGCAGAAATTGCAGGCACAGTATCAGTTTCTTGTAAGGCATGATATCCATTCCGTAGTTGATTTGGCGCTAGTGGAAGATAATCTTACGAATAAAAGAAAAGAGGCATCTGCCATGAAAAGCCGGATTTACCGGGCAAACAGCAAGAATAAGGAGCTTTATGATATTGCAAATGCGATGGATGAACTTTTAGAGTGTGAGAATTCCTATAGAAACGGAGATGTGTTTTTTGAGGATGAGCATAACAGATGGCTTTTGCTGGAGAGCAGATTAAAGGAGCTTGGCTATTCCTATGATGAGGTAAAGGCATTAAAAGAGCATTACCGCAGTGAAGGAGCAAAACTGAAAAGTCTGGAACAGGAAGCATCGAAAGAGCTGAAACTTGCAGAATCTATCAGAAAAGATTTTGTTGGTGCAGACGGACAGGAAGTTGAAAGACAGCAGGAAGAAGTAAAAGAACAGAATATGGAACACGAGAAGCAGCCAAGACGATAGGCTGTTATTTTTTTGAAAGAAGGAGGAAATTCAGATGGAAAGACAGATGACGGCAGTTGATGTCCAGGCATATCTTAGAGATGTAAAGGACAGAATCATGGATGCCAGGGTCATAGCTCTAGTCGAAGAAGATTTGGAACATGGGCTGATGCCGGGCGAGATTAATGATTATACAGACAGGGGACTTAGTTTTGAACAAATGAAGGCTGTTTCTGATATGTATCGAAACAAAATTCCCATGGCAGTAGTTGCATCCATTGGTGCAAAAAAATATGATGCAGAGAAAATGAAGGTGGCAACAGAGCTTTATCTGAAGCAGATACCGGTAGAAGATATTGAGAAGGCATTGGCAGATACAAATACTGCACTTGATATGAGAAAGGCATTTGGACTTGCCTTAGGTAAGGTGCAGACTGCAATAGCAGTTTCCGAGGATACGATAGCAAAGGAACCCCTTGAGAAGGAGCAGGCAAAGGAACTTACCGAAATGATCCGTTCTCTTACGGAGGCTGTCCAGTCCCATACGGGGAATTATGAGGCAATCGAGAAGATGCTTAAGCAGATGGAAACAATTCGCCTTGATGAAGCTGTAGCAAAGAATCTTACTTCTCTTAATGAAAAGCTGGAGAAGGAGAACAGAGAATTTACGGAACAGCTTGAAGGCAAGCAGAACGAAGTCAATAAGGGATTGCAGACCATAGCACAGCTTCGTACAGAGTTAGAAAACTTAAAGAAGGAGATGAAAATCATGCAGGATAGAAATACTGACCTTGAACAGCAGATTTCCCAGAGGGATGAGACAATCCGGGAGCAGGGACAGGCGATAATTGCAAAGAACTCAACCATTGAAAGGTACAAATCAGCAGAAGAAAAAGCAGCTGATGAGCAGCATCATGGGAGAACTGATTTGCAGGAAGAGACTGTGGGAAAACAGTCAGAGATTGAGATGAAACAGAATTATGATTCACAGGCAGTAGGGCAGACGCAGGGAGCAATACCAAAACAGGCTGCAACCATTCCGGCGGGTGCAATTCCGGTATATGCAAATGCTGGCGGAATCCCCGTTTATTACACTATGACGCTGGTGCAGGATCAAAAGGTGCTTCAAAGAACGGATGTTGATTATATGCATCGCAAACCATCCGTGTTTGAGGGAATTATGAGTAAGTTCGCATTCAAGAAAAAGTCTCATAAGGATCTGGTACAGATGGTCATTAACAAGGAACTTTCACCGGAACAGGTGAATGCCATCCGTGGAGGACTGGAAAGCGGTCTTGACGAGGAACAGTTAGAGCTTATCATCAATAAGAATCTGACACCGGAAAAGATGCAGAGCATTATCCGATTTGCAGCATTACAGAACAGCCTGAAGGCAGAAAGGGGTGGTGTGTAATGAGTCTTATTATGATTACAGAAGTGATGAAGCTTATGGAAGAAACAGATGCGGATTTCGGTATGGAAGAAAAGGAGTTTATTGCCCAGTATGCATTTCGTACAGGGGACACAGACCTTGTGAAAAAGCTGATCGAAGAGTTGCAGGAAAAAGATGCAGACAGGGAGAAGGTAAAGACAAAGTATATGCAGCTTGCAGACAAAAAGCCGGAATGGGCAGAGCAGATAGAAAATCTTCTGATAGCTCTTGAAATGTACCGTATCGAGGAAGAAAAGGCGGTAAAGAGAATTACAGATTTTCTTACTGCACATGGCATTGATATTTCCGAGACTGCTGTAAAGGATTCAGATGTCAAAGAATTAAAGACAATGATAGCTGAAGCAAAAGATGTTACAGAACAGGAACCGGAAGTAGTACAGACGGAAAAAGCACCGGTGTTATAGGAAAGGAGGAATTACAGTGTCAGAAGAAATCAGGGAAGCGGTCCAGATTATTGAGGTCGCATACAATGGAATTGAGATTGCAATGAAGGTGGGCAGTGGCGGTATTGCTGCCATGCAAAAAGCAATCGACTTTCTTAAGGGAATGCTTGATTATGAGAAGTCCCTTGGCAGGACTTCCATGAGAAAGCTGCTTATGAAAGGAGGAGACCTTCAGGTATTAGAGTTTGCAACAGCTGATATGAAGAAGGTTGAAAAATATGCCAAGAAATACGGCATTCTTTATTCGGTACTTCCGGATGCAGACCGAAAAAACGGAAAGACAGAGATTATCTTTCACACAGAGGCAGTTCCAAGAGCAAATATGCTTTTGCAGAAGCTTAGCGGAGGAAGAATTGCAACTTTTGACGATTATCTGAAAAACGGGGATGAAAAGCAGCTTAACAAACTGATGGAGTTCCTGAAAAATCAGAAAAAGGGAAACGAGATGAGCCCGTCACCGGAGAGTGCAAGAGCCAATATGCTGATGGACGGGCTGATTGAGAAAGTCGGCATGTACGCAATGGAGAAGAAGACAATCAATGTGGATGCCGTAAAAGAGAATTTCAGCATTAACCATGAGCAGGCAGAAAATGTAATAAAACAGCTTGAAACCATCGGTTTTCTTGATAAGGGAGATGAGAGTGGAAACCATAAGGTTATGATGGACAAAGAGGCTTTTCAGAACCGTATCAGGGGATATCAGGATCTGGCTGACCGAATGAGGGCTGTAGCAGCATCGAAGCATATGAATCTTTCCGATGTGACAATTTCAAAGACACTTATCCAGACGGAGAATGAGAGAGCTGTGAAAACGAGAATTCCCGGAACGTGGGGAGAGAAAGCAAGGTATGTCTGGATTAAGAAAGAAAACATCATGGAAATCCACAGCGGAAAGACAATGCTTACTTTCATTGACAGGGAAAAGGACTACAAGATTTATGATAAGGACAACCGGGTAGTTGAGACGATGAAGGGAGAAGCACTTTACAGCAATCATTATGACAAGGTTGAGTCCTCAGTCCGTAAGAGATATGAGAAATCTCAGGTTGAAACAGAAACCAAAGTTAAGACAGCAACAAAAACAACCACACAGAGAAAGAGGTAATAGCCTATGCAGACAAGTAAGAAGAAACCTTCTGTGATATTTCTTGCATTTGGGGCACTTCTTGCAGCATATCTTGGGTATCTGGTTGGTGGAGCATGGGAGCAGGGCATTGACCTGATGAGTTTTATGGAACGATTCAATTCAGTTTGTGCAACTCCTTTTGCAAACTATTTTAATGAGAATACAGGGAAGACAGTAGCCATCGTAGTAGGAATCTATGCGATGGCTGTTTTAATGTATTACACCAGTCAGAGAAATTATATGCCCGGCAAGGAGTATGGTACTGCAAGGTTTGAGAATCCGCAGAGGGTAAACAGTATTCTCATGGATAAGGATGAGAACTTCAATAGAATCCTGAGCCAGAATGTGAAGATGTCACTTGATTTCAGAAGGCTGAAGCTCAATGGAAATATCCTGATATGCGGAGGTTCCGGTGCAGGTAAGACGTTCTATGAGGTGAAGCCGAATCTGATGCAGATGCCCCACAACTGTTCTTTTATCTGTACCGACCCCAAAGGGGAAATCTTAAGAAGCTGTGGGCAGATGCTAAAAGACAATGGCTACAATGTGAAGGTTATCAATCTGCTGGAAATGGATAAGTCAGACTGTTACAATCCGTTTTCCTATATCCGTGAGGAAACGGATATTGTGAAGCTTATCACGAACCTGATTGCCAATACCACACCAAAGGGAAGCACTCCCTCAGATCCATTCTGGGAGAAAGCGGAAGGACTGTTTTTACAGGCAATTTTCTATTATGTGTGGTTAGAGGAGAAGCCAAGCCGCAGAAACTTTGAGACAGTTCTACAGCTTTTGGGCGAAGCCGAGGTAACACAGCAGGGCAAACCATCACATCTTGATGTCAGAATGAAATTCCTTGAGGAAAATAATCCTCTTGGACCAAACCATCCGGCAGTCAAGCAGTACAACAAATGTATGCGTGGTGCGGGAGATACAGTACGTTCCATTATTATCAGTGCAAATTCAAGACTTGCGTTCTTGGAGAATAAGCAGGTGCTTCGCCTGTTGTCAAAGGATGAGCTGAACCTTGCAGATATAGGAATAGGTGTAAATGGAGACGGGGAGACAAAGACAGCACTGTTCTGTGTTATACCGGATAGTGATAAATCATACAACTTCATTATCGGTATGTTATACACACAAATTTTTCAGGAGCTATATTATCAGGCAGACTTTAACTGCGGTGGCAGACTCCCGATTCATGTGACTTTTATGCTGGACGAGTTTGCAAATGTCGCATTGCCTGATGACTACTGTTCGTTGTTATCGACGATGCGAAGCCGTGAAATATCAAGCATTATCATTATCCAGAACTTCGCACAGTTAAAGGCATTGTTCAAGGATACCTGGGAAACCGTTCCTGGGAATTGCGATACTTTCATTTATCTTGGCGGCAATGAGCAGTCAACGCATAAGTATGTTTCGGAGCTGCTTGGAAAAGGCACGATTGATAAGAAATCAAGCGGAGAGACAAAGGGCAGACAGGGAAGCTCTTCAAGAAATTATGATGTACTTGGCAGGGAACTGTTTACACCGGATGAAGTGAGAAAGCTGGATAACAAAAAATGCATTATCTTTATTCGTGGGTTTGACCCGATTATGGATAACAAGTATATTCCATTCGCCCATCCGATGTTCAAACAGACAGCAGATGGAGGTGGAAAGCCTTATGTACACCATATGAGCAGTAATAATGAGGTCGTTGGTCCGCCTTACGAGATTTTATCCCAGAAAGCTTTGGAGCACTATAAACAGCTGAAAGAAAAAGGTGAGAATGTCTATATTGATAAGCTGACTTATGAGGAATTCATGATGATTGGAGATAAGGAGCTTGGGTGGAGATTCCAGATGCTTGATGAACAGGAGCAAAAAGACCGTTTCAATGCAGAACAGGGACAGGAGCTTGAGTATTCCGAAGAATCAGAGATAACGGATAAAAGAAAGGAACTTCCTAAGATTGATGGTAAAGACACGATTCTTAGAAGAATGGCTCAGTGGGAGTTTACAAAGGAACAGCAGGAGGAGGCACAGAAGGCAATGATTGTCGGAGTGCCTGAAAATAAAATATTGGAATACTTCTATCCGGATGTCGAATTCGAAGAGATGAGACAAGTTAGGGAAAATTTTGAGAAAGCATCAGCCTAAACAGGTTGGTGCTTTTTTTAAGGAGGTGGTTGTCGCAATACCGTGTCAGGGAAAGCCTGACTGAATTTCACAACCGGGGATATCCCGTTCAGATACAAACTAAGTGCCTGACCGGATATCCCGGTCAGGTAAATCAAAAAAGGAGATTGAAAGCATGAGACAGAATGAAAGCAATTTAACAATGACAACTGATGTGGCAGTAACCACAAATACAACAAATATGGAGGAAAAAGGAATGAAGGGATTTTTTAAGAACATGAAGAAAAAGGTATTGCCTGCTATGGCAGGTTCGGTAACAGGAGCAATTCTTATGACAAGCACATGCTTTGCTGCAACGGACACATCGGCAGTAACACAGCCACTTGATAACTTAAAGACACTTGTGATTGCAGTGATTGGTGCAGTCGGTGTAATTATTCTCGCAAAGAATGTCATGGAGTTTGCACAGGCATATCAGCAGCAGGATTCCTCAACTATGAACTCTGCTCTTAAGGGTATTGTAGCCGGAGTCATGATGGCTGGTATTTCAACAGTATTAACATTCTTAGGTTTCTAGGAAAAGCAAAGAAGCGAGGTGAGAAAGAATGGATATTTTTAATCTTGGAGATCAGATCCTTGCTCTTCTCGAAATGGTATTTGGATTTTGGAACAATCAGATATCGCTTGTATTTTCAATGTTAGGTCAATCGCCCGTAAACTTCAAAGGTGGAGGTCCATGGGCGGTTATCGCCGGCATTGAACCGATATTTGTTGCTGTTGGCTCTTCGCTTGTAGTACTGTTCTTTGTCATAGGCTTTTGTAGTGAAAGTATTGATATCAGGGAAGAGATGAGGTTTGAAGTAATACTTCGTATGCTGATTCGACTGGGACTTGCTGAGTGGTTTGTTGCCAACAATGTCACGATCATGAAGGCATTTTTCACATCCATAGGAAATCTGGTTAATCTGCTATCGGCAGGAAGCTATACAACACTTACGATTGACAGCACACAGGCTGATATCATCAAAAATCTTGGCTTTGGAGAGAGTCTTATCATGTTGATACTTGCAGCACTTCTTTCCATCATCATTATTATCTGTGGTTTCTTTATGATATACACGGTATATTTCAGATTCCTAAGATTACTGATTATTGTTCCTATGGGTTCCATTGCATTTTCGACAATGGGTGGTAACAGAACGGTGAACCACACAGTATCTGCATACTGCAAATACTTCCTGTCTGTTACCTTTGAGGCTGTAACTATGGCACTAGCTATAATTGTCTGCAATGCCTTTATCAATGCGGGTCTTCCGACATTTACTTCAAGTTATGCAGACTGGGCAAAAACGCTTATTTATCTTTGTGAAATGACATTTACCATTGCACTTACGGTAGGAAGTGTTAAGGGAGCACAGAGTCTGACAAGCAAGGCATTTGGACTGTAGGAGGTTATGGAATGAACGAAGAAATAAAAGTGATAAAGGATGACCGGGGAGTGGAGTATAGGTGTCTTACTTATACTTCACGCTATACCGGAGAAACAGATGTTGCATTCGATATTCAGCAGTATATGAATAATGGAAATATCTATATTGGTCTTGGGTGTAATGAAGAAGGATATTTGGAGCCATTTGCAGATTTGACAGTAAACCTTGGGGATACAACACCAAATTACTGTGCATATGTAGACACTAATAATCTGCCGGATGCAGAAATCTTTATTGCAGACAACGAACTTGGAACATTTACAGGTTTTGTTAAGAGAAGCGGTTACTGTGAATATCCATTGTATATGTTTAATCCGGATAAACTTAGAGAGCTTTGTCCGGATGGACTTGCAATGTATGAGAAGAACAAAGGAATCATATCAGAGAATAAGCAAAAAAATGAAAAGAGGTGAGAAATTTGGTAATTGAAATCAACAAGGATATTGACCGTTATCAGGAATCAGTTGCTATGGGGCTTACAGCCAAGCAGCTGATTTTTTCGATTGCAAGTGTTGTGATAGGTGGAGGTCTTGTATATCTTCTTTATCCGTTTATTGGACTTACGGGAGCAGCATATGTAGCTATCCCGGTTGTAGCACCGATTGCACTCGGTGGATTCTATTCCTATAACGGGATGAGTTTCTATGAGGTAATGGGAAAGAAATTCCACTATATGTTTGGAAACAGGGCATTAACCTATGTCTCAACGGAGGGTGAGCCTGCAATTAAGGCATATGAGCTGGAACAGGCAAACGCAGCGAAAGCAAAGGGTAAAATGTTTGGTGCTTCAGGCAAAGCAGATGTATCAGTATCAGATGAAATTGATACGGATAAAAAGAAGAACAGTCAGGCAGAGTTTGAAGCAAGTAAGAAGAAAATGATGAGAATGCTTATCATATGCATGATATTTATCGTGCTGCTGGTTGGTGTTGCGGTTGCATATAAGCTTGGTTATCTTGCACCACTCATCAGTTATGTAACTAAGAAATAATTTCTGACCTGTTTGGTCGGAGTGATTTTGGCATCAGCCGGATTGCTCCGGCGGTGCCTCAGAAATAAGGAGGACAAACAAATGGGTTTATTTACAGATGGATTTAAGGAACTGAAAAAAGCAAGTGAACCACTTTACAAATCCCCTAAATCCATACAGGAAACAATTGAGATTATGGCAGTAGCGGAAAACGGTATCTTCGAGGTGGCAAGGAACCGTTACAGTAAATGTTATCTGTTTCAGGATATCAATTACACTACTACCAATGAGGATGAGCAGATAGATATCTTTGAGAGATACTGCAAATTCCTCAATTCACTTGACTGTAATTACAAGATTACGGTCAATAACAAGAATAAGAATATGACAGAGCTTCGGGAAAAGGTCATGTTCCCAAAGAAGGGTGATGGATTTGACGAGTATCGTCAGGCATACAATGATATCATTGAGGAGAAGATTCTGGATGGCAGACAGGGGATTGAACAGGAAAGATACCTTACCCTTACCATTGAGAGAAAGAACTTTGAAGAGGCAAAGGCACAGTTTGCAACACTGGAAGCCACCGTTCACAAGGCATTTAATGAGCTTGGAACAGAGATTGTTCCTCTTACCGGTAATCAGAGACTTAAGATTCTCCATGATTTTTACCATTTAGGAAATGAGGAAGAATTTGACTTCGATATTAAGAAGGCTAAGAAGGTGGGAGCTGACTTTAAGAATGATCTCTGCAATGGGATGATTAAATTCTTCCCGGACAGCTTTGAGGATGAGAGCAAGTTCTGTAAGGCACTTTTTATCAAGAAGTATCCAAGCAGCTTATCAGACAGGTTTTTGAATGAAATTACTTCATTACCTGTTCACTCCATTACAAGTATTGATGTAGTACCTGTGCCAAAGGATTTGACAACCAAGACATTACAGAAGAAATACCTCGGTATTGAATCTGACATTATCAAACAGCAGAGAGTCCGTAACAAGAACAATGACTTTTCTTCTGAAATCTCTTATGCAAAGAGAACGGAGAAAAAGGAAATTGAGGCAATCATGGATGATGTCCGTGAGAATGACCAGTGCCTGTTCTATGTGGGTGTGACTATCATTCTTATGGCAGATTCAAAGAAAGAGCTGGAGAGTATCACGGAGACAGTTGAAACCATTGGAAAGAGAAACAGCTGTACCATTGATGTGCATTATCTGAAACAGAGGGAAGCACTCAATACAGCACTTCCGATTGGTGTAAGACAGGTGGAAACCATGAGAACCATGCTCACACAGTCCCTTGCGGTGCTTATGCCATTTAATGTGCAGGAGCTGAATGATGAGGGTGGTGTATATTATGGTATCAATCAGGTAAGTAAGAATATCAACATCGGAAACCGTAAGAAGCTGATTAACGGAAATGGTTTTGTATTTGGTGTACCGGGTTCCGGTAAATCCTTCTTCTGTAAGGCTGCGATGGGGCAGGTATTTTTATCAACTGATGATGAAATCATAATTATAGACCCAATGAACGAATACTTTGATATTGCGACAACCTATGGCGGCACGGTCATCAATATGTCCACTTACACGGACAACTATGTGAATCCTCTTGCCATGGATGTATGGAATCTTGACCAGAATGATACAAAGGGATGGGTAAGAGAAAAAGGAGAGTTCATGCTTGGTCTTTGTGAGCAGTGTATCGGTGATAGTCTCAATTCCCGTCAGAAGTCCATTATTGACCGATGTGTGAGAAAAATGTATATCGACATTGCAAGAAGCAGGGAGAAGTATATTCCGGTTATGAGTGATTTCTACGATATTCTTATGGCGCAGCCGGAGGAAGAGGCAAAGGAGATTGCATTATCCCTTGAGCTTTTTGTAAATGGTTCGCTTAACATTTTCAATCATCAGACAAATGTGGATGTGGATAACAGATTTGTGGTTTATGGAATCAGAGACTTAGGTACAGAGCTTAGTCCTATTACAATGCTTGTTATGATGGAGTCCATCCAGCAGAGAATTGTGGAGAATGGAAAGAGGGGTAAGGCAACTTGGCTCTATATTGATGAATTTCATGTGCTCTTAAATTCCGAGTATTCCGCAAAATATTTGCAGCAGCTTTGGAAGAAAGTAAGAAAACAGGGAGGTCTGTGTACCGGTATTACTCAGAATGTTATAGACCTTTTACAGAATTATACCGCAACAACAATGCTGGCAAACAGCGAGTTTGTAGCACTTTTGAAGCAGGCGAATACGGACAGCTCAAAGATGGCAGAGGTTATCGGTGTATCGGATGCACAGCTTCGATTCGTAACCAACAGTCAGTCTGGTATGGGACTTCTTAAGTGTGGTAATGTAGTTATTCCGTTCGATAATCAGATTGGAAAGGATACGAGCCTTTATAAGCTGTATAACACCAATATCCACGAAAAGATTGCGGAACAAAAAGAAAAGGAAAAGTCTACAGAATAATCATATGGTTCTGGTGGAAAGGATGTGTTTTTTATGGTATAGTGTAGTATGTGAGGTACGAAAGTACCTTGCATACGAAATGCCTATTTAATGTATTTCATATTCTATTTTGTAGGCAACAGAAAATTTGAATTTCCTGTTGCGTTTTGTTTAGAAGTATAGTATATTTTCTTTGTTGGGAATGAGGTTCTCCCATGGGTTTAAATCCCTAAACCGCATTTAATGCTGATGACTTCTGCGAAATTATTACGCAGAAATTGTCAGCTTTTTTATTTCTGCGATTTAGGAGGTTTGTATGTTAACAAGTATTGCAGTGATTTTATTATTAGGTTTGCTGATAGGTTGGATTTTTTCAAAACTCAAATTGCCGAGTCTGCTGGGGATGGTTATTGTGGGAATTGTACTAAGCCCTCATGCATTGAATTTGATTGATGAGTCCATACTTGGGATTTCAGGAGAATTACGACAGATAGCATTAGTTATTATTCTTACAAGAGCAGGACTATCACTTGATGTTTCGGATTTAAAGAAAGTAGGCAGACCAGCGGTTCTTATGTGCTTTGTCCCTGCGTGTGTAGAAATATTAGGAACAGTGATTCTGGCTCCGATGTTGCTTGGAGTGACAATGTTAGAGGCTAGCATTATCGGAAGTGTAATTGCGGCAGTATCACCTGCTGTAATAGTTCCGAGAATGATAAAATTGATAGATGAGGGATATGGTAAAGCAAAAAGTATTCCACAACTAATTCTGGCAGGTGCTTCGGTAGATGATGTGTTTGTTATAGTAGTATTTACTGCATTTACTGCTTTAGCGTCAACAGGCGAGATGTCTGTAACTAGTTTTATCCAAATTCCAATATCCATAGTATTAGGAATTATGCTTGGTGGTTGTGTAGGAATTGTATTAGTTGCATTCTTTAAGAAGTGTCATATGCGGGACTCAGTAAAAATATTGATAATTCTTAGCATTTCTTTCTTGCTTTTGGGGGTAGAGAACAGATTGCAAGGTTATATTCCTGTCTCAGGACTGCTTGCCATTATGAGTATGGGAATCATCATAAAACAAAAGTATGGTGTGTTGGCATTACGTCTATCCGCAAAATATAATAAATTGTGGTTAGGTGCAGAAGTATTCCTTTTTGTTTTAGTTGGTGCTACTGTGGATTTAAGATATGTTGCATCAGCAGGTGTATCAGCAGTATTACTCATTTTAGGTGCATTATTATTTAGAATGACAGGTGTGGCTATATCACTACTCAAAACAGGCTTATCAAAGAGAGAAAGATTATTTTGTATGGTAGCATATACACCAAAGGCAACTGTACAGGCTGCTATTGGTGCGATACCATTATCAATGGGATTAGAATGTGGAAATATAGTCCTAACGGTTGCAGTGTTATCAATTTTGATTACCGCACCATTTGGAGCTATATGTGTTGATAATTTATATAAGAGATTATTAGAGAAGAGGTAGCGTGCAAATTTCAGTTTGTAGGTTTGTTGATAGACAGGAGACATCTTGCTTTGTTTGTGTTAGTAGTATCTGAAAATATACTTAAAAAAATAAAGATTATTTACATAAGCCATTTGGACTAATCATCCGGATGGCTATTTTTTTACCCTTTTTTGGGTAATGGATGTAGAAAGAAGGTGAAAAAATTGAAAATCAAAAAGGTCGATGACAAGCCTATGGTAATCCATACCAAGAAGAAAGCAAAGCTTCATACACATGAACCAAAGAAAGCTTCTATAAAAGCAGCCAACATCTATACGGTTGACCGAAGTCCGAAGATTAAAGGGGCAAAGATTGCGACTACTGAAAACAAGAAGTTTCGTAGGAGTACGATTCATCAGGTTGATAAGGCAAAGAAAGGCATGTTCAGGCAGTACCGGGCAGCATTAAAGGAATCAAAGCAGTCCATTAAGACAAAGAATTCTTCCATTAAGGTGGCAGGTGCAGCCGGGGCACAGACTGCGTTAAGCCAGATGGAAGGCGGTGAAGAAATCAGGGATGCGGCAAATATTGCTTATGTTGCAACAAGACCGGTAACGGGAACTGCATCCAGGGGAGCAGAACTTTTCAGACGAAAAACACTGGCTGAGAAAAGAAAACGTATCAAAAAGGTGGAAGCCGGAAAGAAGCTTGCCAAGAAAACGGCAAAAGAAACAGCTAAGACCGCCGCAAAGGAGGCATCCAAAGAGACTGCAAAGGCTGCGGCAAAGGAAGGAGCAAAAGTAGCAGCAAAAGTTGGAACTACGGTTGCAGGGACAGCAGCCGGAGCAGAGACAGGTCCGTATGCTCCTCTGATTGGTATTGCTGTGGGTAAGGCGGTTGGAGATAAGATTGATAAGATGGATGCCAAGAGAAACAGCAGAAACCGAAAGATTAAGTTCTTTCTTGATAAGATGAAAGCAGAAGGGGAACAACAGGACAGTTTTGCAAAGCTGGTTAAGGACTTGTTTATCAATAAAATGGCACTACCAATAAAAAAGATTATGGTTGCGGTGGGTGGATTTTTGCTGGTACTTGTGTTACTCATTGCTGTAACAGTTCTTCCGGTAGTAGCAGTAATTGCTATTCTCTACAACTCGCCATTTGCTTTCTTTCTCCCACCACTGGAGTCGGGGGATACGGTCACTACGGTAACAAGTGCCTATGTCTCGGAGTTTAACAGGGATATTAATACTCTGGCAAATGAACACACGGGATACGATACCGGGCAGATTGTGTATGTGGATTTTGAAGGGGAAAGTGTAGGAAACTTCAATGATATTGTCACCATCTATATGGTCAAATATGGCGTTGGGGATACTGCAACCATTATGAATGATACCTCCAAGAGTAAGCTCAAAGAGGTATTTGACGATATGTGTTCCTACACAACAAGTTCCGGAAGTGAAACCACCGAAAATGAGGATGGTTCAACCACTACACAGACTGTATTGTATGTCAATGTGAAGCTGAAAACCTGCTATGACATGATAACGGAATATAATTTTGATTCAGATCAAATCGAACTGGTTGAGGAAATGATGCGGATGTTTGGCAGTACAAGTGGTGTCACACCGCAATCAGCTCTGACACAGGCAGAGGTGGATGCCATTTTGCAGGGCATTACAGACCCGACACAGCGAACCGTTGTCTCCTATGCACTGACAAAGGTAGGCTATCCATACAGTCAGCAGTACAGAGACACAGGCAATTATTATGATTGCAGTTCCCTTGCCTACTATTCATGGAAAGCAGCCGGTATTGATATCAGCTACGGTGGAGCAAATACGGCAGCTGCGGAGGCAGAAGGTCTTGACAGTGCAGGTCATACGGTAGCTTATGCAGATATGCAGCCGGGAGATTTGATTTTCTACAGCTACGAGAGAAATGGCAGATACAAGAATATCAGCCATGTGGCTGTGTATGTTGGAAATGGAATGGTGGTAGAAGCAAAAGGTGTAGCTTATGGCGTAACCTACAATGCAGTACCGAATGTGGGAAGCATTGTGCTCATTGGCAGACCACAGTAATCAGGAAGAATAATGTAAAAGCAGCATCTGGCAGAGCTTTCGTTTTGCCGGATGTTTTTGGTTAGGAGGGCAAAATGAAATTAAATGATATGATTTTTGTCATTGAGAACCAGAAGGGAATGGTTGAAACCAACTTCCTTCTGACACTTGATGACACGATTGAAATGCTAAAGGAGTCTGGCGAGTATTCCCTGAAAGAGACAGCAGCTATCTTTTCAGAGCTTGGGAGAACCATGACGGAGCCTGACTGGGCAGAGGTATATCTGGCTGGGAACAAGACTCTTTTCATGAGTTATTGCAGAGATGAAAGCCATCTTAGGGCATTTCTCAATAAGAAATTTAATGATGAAAATGTCGAAGATGTGCGTTTTGATTATGAAAGATGCAGTCATGAATGTAAGGAAAAGATAAGGCTTTATGGGATTACTGAAAATGGAGAGAAAGACAAGATGGTTGAGCATCATTACAGCCATATGGAACACCAGTTTAAGCAGGGGGAGAATCTCCACAATTTCAATGGTAAGGATTATAAGGTTGTGGAGCTATTATCACCAAGAAATCTGCTTCTTATGGATATGAGCAATGGAAACTTTGTGGTGGGACTTGGTACAAGCCTTTTTATGAGACAGATTAAGGGAGACAATGAGGAGCCTGAAATCGGTATCGAATGGGAGCACGGAGTATATCTTTCTTCCAAGCCGTCATGCATTGACTTTCAGGGCATACGGGAAGATTATGGCGGAACAAAGATGGAAAAAGACAGGGAGGATATCCGTCTTGAGCAGGAGGATTATTTCACACAGCTGCACAAATTAGCTAATAACCCACATTGCAGTGAGGATATCAGGGAGCTTCTAAGTGAGATTATGCGTGCGGAATTCTGTACGGATAAAATGGATAAGTTTCATCAGAATCTTTCTGCCGGAATCTATGATGTGGACAGTGAAATGAAGGTGTTTCCTGTTACGGTTAGTAAAGATATGGAGAGCGTACTAAATGTCAGGGGAATAGATCTGGAGGATGCAATAGAGGTTGCAACCAATGTAATCAGTATGGCAGAAGTACACATGGATAAGCAGAAAGCGAGGTAAATTCTGTATGGCTAAACGAAAGGACTTTGATATTGAAATTAGAGAAGAGTTATCAAGAACAGTTACTGTGAAAGCAGAAACTCTTGGTGATGCCATTAACCAGGTAATGGATCAGTACAAAAGAGGCGAGATTGTTCTTGATGCTGAGGACTTTGTGGGAAAAACAATAGACGCTGCACCCACACAGCAGAATACAAGATAGACGGAGGAATATTGAATGAGCAGAAAAGAAAATATAGAAAAGAACATGGAATTTCTAATCAAGGAATTGCAGAAGGAATGGGATGTTTCAAAGGAAACAAAGCACAGAGTAACGATATCTGTAAAGGATGCAAGAAGGGTTCGTATCAAGGTACAACAGCAGATTGCGGATATGGGAGAGATGCTTCATAGTCAGTCGGATATGAGCTTTAAGGAGAGCATGAAGCTTTGCAGAGCAAATTATGTCACTTTAAGAGTTGCAAGAAAGCTTATTGCAGGTCAGAATGCAGCCGAAGCCGCAGGAGAAACGGAATATACGATTGCCTTTGACAAAGAAGAGTTCAGTTGTTTCCGCAAGCTTGCGGCAGAGTAAGGGAGGATGTCTATGGGAGAAAAATTCAATATCATATATGCCGATCCGCCTTGGAAATTCCAGACGTATTCGGAGCGTGGCAGTCAGTTAAAATCAGCAGACTGCCATTATTCATGTATGAAGTTCGATGACATTCTCTCTCTTCCTGTGGAAAGCATTGCAGCAGATGACAGTATCCTGTTTTTGTGGGTAACATTCCCGCTTCTTAAAGAAGGGCTTGAAGTAATGAAAGCGTGGGGATTTACCTACAAGACCTGTGGTTTTAACTGGGTAAAAAGAAATAAGAAAGCAGACAGCTTCTTTATGGGACTTGGTTACTGGACCCGTTCCAACTCGGAAATATGTCTGCTTGGAACAAGGGGGCATCCGTCAAGGGTGTCCCGTTCCATTTCGCAGGTGTGTGATGCAAGAATTATGGAACACAGCAAAAAGCCGGAGGAGATACGGGAGAGAATTGTAGAGTTATGCGGTAATCTTCCAAGAATTGAGCTTTTTGCGAGGGAGAGATGTGAAGGCTGGGTAAGCCTTGGAAATGAAATTGATGGAAAAGACATCAGAGAAGCAATATTGGAGGTGTAGCATATGAGCGTAGATTACAAAGTCAGGCAGATTTATAACGTGGTTATAAAAGAAGTGACGGAAACACAGGAAAGCTGGAAATCAGTGCTTCGACTTGCCGGGCAGATATACCGTTATGAATTTGATAATGTTCTCATGGTATATGCACAAAAACCACATGCCACTTTAGTTGCTGACTTTGACACATGGAAAAAGGTAGGCAGGTATGTAAAGCGTGGAAGTAAAGGGATTGCAATCTATCCTTCAAAAGCCTTGCAGCCATATATGAGATATGTGTTTGATATCAGTGATACGGGTGGAAAACAGTCGGAGCTTACCTGGAATCTTGACGGAGATAAGTTGATAGAGTTTATGGAATATCAGGTAGCACATGGGAAGTATCAAAAGTATGAAGGATTGACAAGAGAAGATTCACTAATTGCTCTAAAGGACTTTACAAAGCAGGAAATTGGAGTCATAATTGAAGAGGAATTCGAGAACCGAATGACCGAATTATCACAGATTACAGGCAGTGTGATTAAGGAATTCAGCGAAAAACGTGAGGGCTTACACGAAGTACCGGACCTTGCAGAGCTTGCAAGAAAAGGGATTTTATATGTTGTAGGTACGAGATGCGGATTTGACTTGTCTGCTGAAGAACAGGATTTTAGTCAGATTGTAAAAGTGACGGATGAAGATACTATTTACCGTCTTGGTTCCCTCATATGCGATGTCTCCTGTAATGTTCTTAGAGCATTTAGTAAAGATTGTAGGGCTGTTGAGCAGGAAAGGAGAATTGCATATGGTAGCAGAATTAGAGTACAAGGAAGTGGACGGACTTCTGTATCCGGTACTGGAGATTCCGGACGAGAAGGAGAACTTGGCGAGACTGGGCAAATACGGACGTCAGGCGATGAAGTATCTGGAGGAGAACGAACCGGCGAGATACAAGAATCTGCTTCGCACGGGCAGAATGACAGAGAAGATGTTGGAAGTGGAGGAAGAAGCGAATCAGATGATGGAGCAGCTTCAGAAACAGTACCTGAAGAAGAACAAACCACAGAATCCAAGCAGTACGATGGAAATGTGGAAGCTGAGAGAACAGGCGAAGATGATGGCAGAAGAGATCGTTTTGGCGGAGATAGTGTTGAAATACCATTAAGTAGTAATGAGTATGATGAAGAACTGAATAAGGAGCTTGATGAGATTAATTCATTAGGCATGAAAAAGGAAGCTGTTGAGTATGTTCAGGCTTCCTTTTTTGATGCCGAGTATGGTCTGATTGATTCTTCAAAGAAATCACAAGCAGAGCCGAATGAGTATATGCAGAAGTTCCAGCAGGAAATGGCAGATGCCAAAAGCGGGAAGTACAATTATCTCAATCCAAAGAAAGCTTCTGTTGTTCCACATGAATATGTCAAAACAGTGCTTCTTAAAGGCACAGGCTTTGTCGGTGGCAGAGGAAGAGTGTGCAAAATCTTTGAGACAGAGATTGATGCAGGAACAAGAGCCAAGCGAATTAAGGCAGAGTATGGAACAGGTGGGGCAGGCTGGCCCATTGAAGGGCTTGGACTGCATGGATATGACACATTCAAAGGTAATGGTCTCCGTTTTCAGTGGAGAGATGAGGAAGGCGAAGTGGAAGGCTATGTCTCATGGAAAGACATTGAAAGGGAGATAGCAGCACTTATCCTTACAGGAGAATACCAGCCGGAGAAACCGAGACTGGATGAGATACAGTCTGACGGTATGCGTGAAGATGATGAAATTATTGACGCAGATTTTCGGGAAGTGGATGATGTGGAGCAGGAAGAGGAACTGGATGAATTTGCCATTCCTGATGAGCCGGAAAGCTATGCAAGTGCAAGAAAATCATTGGATGAAGCATATGCAGAGGAAAGGGCGCTTACACCGGAAGAGGCAGCTATGGAGGACAGACTTGTTACCATGGCGGAATATGGTGCAGAGCTGGAAGCAGAGGCAGACCATGAGCCAACTCCTGACCCTACACAAAAAACTTCAGGGGAATTACAGTTCATCGAGCCGATTAACTATTCCGAAGTGATTGCCAATATGGATGAGGATATTCGTACCGCCATGGAGATTCTCATATCAGAATGCAGCTGTTACACACCATTTAAGCCTTTTTTAATGGACCTTGTGGCAACGAATGATTTATTTATGCCGAATAAACTGGACTATTTATCAGCGGTTGTGCTGCATGACAGGCAGGAGCATAAAGCCTATGCCAATAATGAGTATGGTCTGGTGGAATACACCTTAAAGCCTTATGAAATTGACATCAATTACAAGAACAAAAACGGGGAGCGTGTAACAGCCACAACCGGATACCGTGAACTGTATGAGGTTTTAAGCTATATGGTAAAGGTTCCTCATTACTGCGGGGAAGATCATCTTAAGTGGTATAAAGATATGATTGCCGGAAGCAGGGTAAATATGGGACCTGTTTATGTTTCATTTCTTGAAAAGCAGGAGGAAATCAGGGCAAACAGGGAAGCCACCAGACAGAGGGCACTTGCGAATGGATGGGAGACAACAGATAAAAGAAGAAACTTCCATTACAATCTCTGGGATTTACAGACCGGAGGGGCAAAGACTAGATACAAATGGAATGTGGAAGCCATAAGACTTTTAAAACAGCTGGAAAGTGAAGGAAGGCTTGCAACAGCGGAGGAACAGAAAATATTATCACTGTATGCCGGATGGGGCGGAATCCCGCAGGCATTTGATGATAAGAATAATGACTGGTCAAAGGAGTATGCAGAGCTTAAGGAACTGCTTACGGAGGATGAGTATGTGGCTGCGAGAGCAACAGTAAACAATGCTTTTTATACCTCGCCTGTAATATGCAGCTGTATCAATCAGGCACTTGTGAACTTTGGGTTCCGTGACGGAAATCTTTTAGAGCCAAGTATGGGTATCGGTAACTTCTTCGGAAGTCTGCCCACACCAATGCAGAGAGCAAATCTGTACGGTGTGGAGCTTGATGATATTTCGGGAAGAATTGCAGGACAGCTTTATCAGAAAGCTCATATAAAAGTGGATGGATTTGAGCAGACACAGTATCCGGATAACTTCTTTGATGTGGCAGTTGGAAATGTACCCTTTGGGGATTATAAGATATATGACCCGAAGTATAACAAGTACAATTTCCGTATTCATGACTATTTCTTGGCAAAGGCACTTGACCAGGTAAGACCGGGTGGCATTGTGGCATTTATTACCACAAAGGGAACGCTTGATAAGAGTAATCCTACCATCCGAAAGTATCTGGCAGAGAGGGCTGAACTTATCGGCGCCATAAGACTTCCTAATACTGCATTTAAGGATAATGCAGGAACGGAAGTAACCAGTGATATTATTTTCCTTCAGAAAAGGGACAAAAAGATTGATATTGAACCGGACTGGGTGCATTTAGGATATACAGAGGATGGAATTGCAGTTAATTCCTATTTTGTGGAACACCCTGAAATGATTCTTGGTCGTATGCAGTACGACACAAGAATATACGGACAGGACAGCAGATATACGGTCTGTGTCAATGACGATCCGAACTTCAATATGTATGAAGCACTGAATAAGGCAATCAGCAATATGCAGGCACAGCTTACTGACTTTGAGCGTCTGACAGAAGAGGAGGAAAAGAGTGAGGATATTATCCCGGCAGACCCGGATGTAAGAAACTTCTCCTACTGCTTTGTGGACGGAAAACTCTATTTCAGAGAAAACTCCCAGATGGTAAGAAGGGAGGTGTCAGCTACTGTGGAAGAAAGGATAAAGGCACTAGATGAAATCCGAACTGTGACAAGACATCTGATTGATATCCAGACAGAAGGCTGCAGCGAGGAAGAGCTTGCCGATGTGCAGAGGCTTCTTAACGAAAGATATGATAGATTCGTGGACAAATATGGAAGCATCAATTCACAGGGGAACAGCAGGGCATTCCGGGATGACAGTGATTATCCGCTTCTTTGCTCTTTGGAGGAAATTGATGAAGATGGAAATGTGAAAAAGGCAGATATGTTTTATAAGCAGACCATCAAGGCAAAGGTATCTATTGAGAGGGTGGAGACGGCGGTGGAAGCACTGAATGTATCCATCAATGAGTTTGGTACTGTGAATCTTGCCTATATGCAGAGTATCTACCATCCGGATATCAGCGATATAATCAAGGAGGTTTCTGAAAAGACTGAGAAAACAGAAGAGGAGATAAACTTATCCGGACAGCTGAAAGCAGACTTCGAGAGACAGAAGATGATTAAGGAGCTTGAGGGACTGATTTTTCTTAATCCTTCCGGCTATAATCCAAACAATCCAAACGCCGGATGGGAAGCTGCGGATGAGTACCTGTCAGGAAATGTGAGGGAAAAGCTTCGTGTGGCAAAAGCCATGATGGAGAATCCGGAACTCTCTGAGGAAGAAAAGGCACTGTTTACAATCAATGTATCAGCCTTGGAGCAGGTACAGCCAAAAGACCTTGATGCCTCGGAGATAGATGTCCGTATCGGTACGACATGGATTGAGAAAGAGGATTATGAAAGATTCATTTATGAGCTTTTAGGCACACCAAGAAGAGCACAGGCAGTAAGAAGCCAGTATTATAATTCCGGCATCCAGCTTAATCTTAACAAAGTGAATATGGAATGGTTTATAGAAAATAAATCACTGGATAAGCGTTCAGTGGCAGCTACCAAGACTTATGGTACAAGCCGGATGGACGCTTATTCTATTTTTGAGAGTACGCTGAACTTAAGAACCGTAACAGTCAAGGACCGTATTGATGACGGGGATGGCAAATATCATTATGAGGTCAACAAAAATGAGACCATGCTCGCAAGGGAAAAGCAGAACCTGATGAAGGAGGCTTTCAAGGAATGGATATTCAAAGACCCGGAGCGGAGACAAAAATATGTCAGCTACTACAACGAGACCTTCAACAATGTAAGGCTTCGTGAGTATGATGGCAGTCATTTACAGTTTCCGGGAATGAATCCTGAAATTGAATTAAAGCCACACCAGAAAAATGCAGTTGCCCGTATTCTTATGGGTGGAAATACCCTTCTTGCACACTGTGTTGGAGCAGGTAAGTCATTTGAAATGATGGCTGCCTGTATGGAGCAGAAAAGGCTTGGACTTGCAAATAAAACAGTTATGGTTGTTCCTAAATCTTTGATAGGGCAGACTGCAAGTGAGTTTTTAAGGCTGTATCCGTCAGCAAACATTCTGGTGGCTACGGAAAGGGATTTTGAAAAGAGCAGACGAAAGCAGTTCATCTCACGAATTGCAACAGGAGATTATGACTGCATTATCATGTCACACTCTCAGTTTGAGAAGATTCCCATTTCACCGGAGCGTAAAGCCAGAATGATAGACCAGCAGATAGACGAGCTTTCCTATGCGATTTCAGAAATGAAGGAAAATAACGGAGAACGCTGGACTATTAAGCAGATGGAGGCACAGAAGAAAAGATTAGAGGAACAGATTAAGGAGCTTACAGAGGAGAGCAGAAAGGATGACCTGATTACCTTTGAGGAACTGGGTATTGACTCCATCATGGTAGACGAGGCGCACGGTTTCAAGAACCTTGCCATATTTTCAAAGATGAACAATGTGGCAGGTATCAGCAGTTCCGGGGCTAAGAAGTCTACGGATATGCAGTTAAAATGTCAGTATATCACAGAGCTGAATGGTGGAAGAGGTATTGTTTTTGCTACCGGAACCCCGGTCAGCAATACCATGTGTGAGCTGTATGTCATGCAACTGTATCTTCAGAAGGAAGCCTTGGAGCAGATGGGAATTTATCACTTTGATTCCTGGGCGGCAAACTTCGGTGAAGTGACAACAGCACTGGAGCTTACCGTGGAAGGCAGCGGATTCCGTTTCAAGAGCAGATTCAATAAGTTTACCAATCTGCCGGAGCTTATGAATATCTTCCGTGAAGTGGCAGATGTGCAGACAAAGGATATGTTAGACCTTCCGGTTCCGGCACTCCGGGGCGGGAAGTATATCATTGTGGAAAGTGAGCCGGACTGGTATGTAAAGCAGGTCATGGAGGATTTCGTGGCAAGGGCAGAGCGTATCAGGGGCGGCGGTGTAGACCCGTCAGAGGACAATTTTCTTAAAATCACCCATGAGGCAAGGCTTCTTGGTACGGATGCAAGGCTACTGGAAGCATCAGCACCTAACAATGTGGATGGAAAGCTAAATAAGGTAGTTGAAAATGTGTTTGTGGAATATGAGAAAGCAGCAAGTGAAGGAAAGATTGGCTGTCAGCTTATCTTTTCTGACATTGGAACGCCGAAGGGAAGCTGGTCGGAGGATATGCTTACAGATGGTTACTGGAAGCAGACAGCAACCGAAGAAAGAACAGGCGGAGAGTTTGATGTCTACAATTACCTGAAAACAGAGCTTGTGAAAAGAGGAATTCCGGCAGAGGAGATAGCGTTTATTCATGACGCAAAATCCGATGCACAGAGGGACGCACTCTTTAAGGATATGAGAACAGGAAAGAAAAAGATACTCATCGGCTCAACGGATAAATGCGGAACCGGTGTAAATGTCCAGACGCACCTAGTGGCAATGCATCATGTAGACTGCCCGTGGAAGCCTTCGAGCATTGAACAGCGAGAAGGTCGTGGTATCAGACAGGGAAATGAAAATGATGAGGTGGCAGTTTACAGATATGTCACGAAACAGACCTTTGATGCATACAGCTGGAGTCTTGTGGAGAATAAGCAGCGTTTTATCAGTCAGGTCATGACAAGCAAGTCGGTATCAAGAACCTGTGAGGATATTGATGAGGCAACACTTTCCTATGCAGAGATTAAGGCTGTTGCCACCGGTAACCCTATGATCCGGGAAAAGATGGAGATTGACAATGATGTGCAGAGATTAAAGCTGTTAAAGGCATCTTATGACAGCCAGAGATACTCGCTTCAGGACAATTTCATGATTCGTTTTCCAAAGCTTATCAAAGCGGCGGAGGAAAAGCTTGTCTGTGTCAGGGAGGATTTGAAGGCAAGGGATGCGGCACTTCTTACCAGTGCAGAATTTGCCATTACGGTAGGAAATGTGACCTTCACAGAGCGAACCGATGGCGGTGCAAGTATGCTTGAGGCAGTATCAAAATGTAAGACAGGCGAGACTTCTCCAATAGGCAGTTTCAAGGGATTCGAGCTTTTGGTAGAGAAAAACTTTATGGGTGTCAATTATCTGGTGCTTCGTGGCAGGACAGAGTATAAGGCAGAGCTTTCCACAAGTCCTGTTGGAAATATGGTAAAGCTTGAGAATCTGTTCAACGGTATTGATGAGAATATTGATTTTCTTGAGAAAAAAATCGAATCCTACAAGCTTGACATGAAAGCATCCAAAGCAGAGTATGAAAAGCCATTTGCCTATGAGGAAGAGCTAAAAAGTAAGATTGCAAGACAGTATGAACTGAATGCCCAGCTTGATCTTGAAAATGGCAAGGTGGAGGATGTGGATCTTGCTGCCTCAGAGGATAAGGATGTTGCCGCCAATGTGGCAGAGGAGAAAAGTCCATACCGCATAGGAATGGACGGATATAAAAGGTAACTATTAACAATGTTTCGACCATGGAGGTGGTCAGTATATGGGAAAGAAAATAAAAAGAATATTTGTGAGTATATGTATCGTTACAGGGATTGCTTTACTGGCAGTCCCTTTTTACTACCATTTTCATGGTCAGAATGAGACAGACAAGCTGATCGAACAGTTTGAAAAGACACTGGAGGACAATGAAGATGAGACAGAAAAATCGAAAGAAGAGGGCAAAAAGCAGACCTCCCTTAGTGAAGAAGATGCAGCCTTACTTTCAGTGGAAGATGTCATTGGCATTATTGAGATTGAAGCCATAGATATCAGATACCCGGTATTGGAGGGTGCAGGCGATTCGCAGATAAGGTATGCCATTGGTCATATGACGGAAACTGCGGGACTTGGTGAAAAGGGAAACTGTGTATTATGCGGGCATAACGGCAGCAGAAACGGAACATTTTTTACCAACCTGAACCAGCTGTCAGCCGGAGACAGGGTAAAGATTACGGATAAGAAGGGAAAAGTCCATATGTATGAGGTGGCAGAAACCTGTATTATCGGTCCGTATGACAATACGGTCAAAAACCAGTCGGATGAGGAAATCTTAACCCTTCTTACCTGTGCCAATAAGGGAACAAAGCGTTTTGTCTGTCGCTGCATACCGGCAAAGGAAGCAGGTGATGTGGATGAATAGAATGTGCAGATTGGGTGAAGCAGAGCAGATAATAAGCGAAATGGAAGAAAGGCTCATAGATGTGGCTGATGATATAGCGGAGACAGAGGAAGATACACAGCTGATTGTCAGTGGCTGGTGGGTATTTCTGCCACAGCTTAATTTACAGCTTCACGAAGGGATTTTATGTAACTGGGATGAAGAGGAGCAGATGTTCATGCCGGATGTGGCAGTAACAGTAGTGTATGAGGCAGATGCGGACAGAACGGAATATATCTACTTTGAACAGGACGGCATGACAGCAACTCTTTACAACTGGCTGAATGGCAGACTTTCCATCAGCCAGATAGAAGCCTTAAAGTGCGAGATTATCGTACCGGAGGATGGGGAAGAACACAAAACAGAATAAAGAAAGGAAAAGACAGAACCGATGGTTTCCCCACCATTATCTGTCAGGGAATGTATATGAAGTATGCAATTAAAGTGAATGAAGTGAAAAAAGAAAACGGAAATGTGAAAGGATTTGCCACTGTGGTATTTGGTGATTCATTTAAGATAACCAATATTGCAATCGTGGAGAACAAGGACAAGGACCAGTTATTTGTATCCATGCCAAGATACAAGTCCAACGAGAGAAGTGAGGATGGTTCTGCCATCTACAAGGATGTATGCAATCCAATCACCGCAGAATTTCGTGAGGAGCTTTACAGCAATATCCTTGAGGAATATGAAAGAGTGCAGGCACAGGGACAGCCGGAGAAAGGAACAGAAAAGGATGTGACACCACCGGAATTTTCCGTAACGGTTACACCCTATGAAAGGGAAGGCAGTAATATCCGTGGACTTGCCAGAATCTACTTTGAGGACAGTTTTATCGTCAACAATGTGAATATCCTTCAGGGCAAGGAAAAGGTATTTGTGGCGATGCCTTCCTATAAGACAAAGCAGAAGGATGAAAATGGCAAGGATATCTACCAGGACATCTGCTATCCGGTAACAAAGGAATTCCGTGAAAAGCTTTATTCAGAGATTGAGAGAGCTTATGCGGAGGCGAAGGAAAAGCAGCAGGAGCAGGCAAGGGAAGAATCACAGAAACAGGGAAAGGAGCAGTCGCAGGATAAAGACGGATTTATGAAAGCATCCGGCGAACCGCTTCCCTTTCGTTAATGAGCAGTAGATTAGTAAGAACGGGCGGCCAAAAGCTGCCCGGATTGGAGGACAGTATGGAAGAAAAGAAAAAATCAATGACAAAAGATGAAATGATTATGGAGCTTATGGAACTGTTAAAGGCAAATGGAAGACCAAAGCAGGCGGCAGATGTGTTTGAGAGTGCAGCTTATGTGGATATGCTTGAAAGCAAACTTGACCAGATGACAAACGAGCTGGTGCAGATGCGTAAGGAATTGCAGGAGATGAAGGAACAGCAGGCATCAAAATCCCTGAAAGAGACCTTATCGGAAATGGTAGACAGAGCACAGGCAAGATGCCGGCAGATGAAGGAGAAACTCTTTGAAGTCAAGGAAGAGATGCACAATAAGGCTTCTGAAATCGTAAAGGCAGTAAAGCAGAAGGGAAAAGAGGCACTTAATAGGGTATCAGAGTTCTTTGGGGTAAAGAAAAAGCTTGAATCTATCAGAGAGAATGTCCGTGAGGGGATTGTTGAGACTGAGCAGACACTTGCCCGCATTGACGGTTTTGGTGAGGGGATGCGAATGGCAAATGAACAGCTGGCAAACAGTTTTCGTGTTCTTGCCGGAAAGGAGCAGGTGGATTATTCAAAGAAGGAATATGCACAGTCAAATGTAGCAGTCATCCGCAAGCCTTGGGAGTGGCAGAAGAAGGTGTATCAGAATCTGGAACTTCATCTGGATGCAGCTATAGATAAGGTGGATAATCTGGCTAAGGATGTGGAGATTCAGAAGATGGAGAAGAAATGGGATGAACTGTATGAGCAGACACATCAGGAAAGTATAGTTGATGCTATTCAACCACAGCACGTAGCTTTGGTATCTGAGCCAGAGTATGAGTATGGGGCAGAGGCGTTTGAGGCGTATATGAAAGGGACTGTGGCGGAAATCAAAACAGATGCAAGAACATCTTCCGATTCTAAGTTCGAGCAAGTCAGGTAGAGGATTATGACGGAGAAAAGGAACTGGACAATTTTCTGAAATCGAATGGTAAGATATAATATTATGAGCAGTCCAAGAGATGTACTCATGTCTGAAAGCTGCATGTATAACGAAGCTTTAATACAGTAAGCATCTGGAAGCAAAATAGCTAAGGGGCGTATTATCAGAAGTGTGGTACGCCTCTTTTTGACTGGTAAAAAGAATGATTGAGTGTTATACTAGAATCTAATAATTTAGTTACACTATTGAGAGGTAAAGCGTTGAAAATATAGAATTGTCCCGTATCCATATATAAACCATATTTATGCATCCGGGAGTCTTCTGGATGCTTTTCTTATTTTTAGGAGGTGCTTTGTGTGGGGCAGTGTATTTGTCCGAAATGCAAATCAAATAATATAATCTCTATCATGTATGGGTATTCTGCTCCGAGTGCGATAGAAGAGGCAGAAAGAGGCAATTTGATACTTGGAGGATGCGAGGTTTATATTGGTGGAGGTCAACCCGATCGTTTCTGCAAGGATTGTGAGCATGAGTGGTGTGTTGAAAATTTCCTTTCAGAAGACATTACAAAGGTTAGATTTCGTTATTGGACTAACTGGGGATGTTGTGGCTCGGAGTCCTTTACGGAGGAACAATGGGCATTTGAAATATTTCCAGATGGAGTTATTAAGTATTATGCTTATCCAAGAGCAGGAAGAAAGGTCCTCGATAAGGATAAAGTTCAAATCGATGCCTCGCGTGTTATTGCATTTTATGATGCAGATGGAGAAAACAAGAAAACAGCTTTTGGTGCGTCTGGACAGATTAAGCGGCGAAGAAAAGAAAGACAATGTTGTGACCTTTGAGCAGTTAGGTGTAGACAGGTTGTTCGTGGATGAATCACAGAATTATAAGAACCTTTTCCTTTATACAAAAATGCGGAATGTGGCAGGTATAGCACAGACAGAAGCACAGAAATCGTCCGATATGTTTGCAAAATGCCAGTATATGGATGAAATCACTGGCGGAAAAGGCATAACCTTTGCCACAGGAACGCCGATTTCCAACAGCATGACCGAGCTTTACACCAACATGCGGTATCTTCAGTATGACATGCTGCAGAGTCTTGGTTTAGGAAATTTTGATGCGTGGGCATCCACCTTTGGCGAAACGCAGACAGCCATTGAGCTTGCGCCGGAGGGAACAGGGTATCGTGCGAAAACACGTTTCGCCAAGTTTTACAATCTTCCAGAACTTATTTCCCTGTTTAAAGAATGTGCGGATATTCAGACTGCGGATATGTTAAAACTTCCCGTACCGGAAGCAGAATATGAAAACGTGGTGTTAAAGCCGAGCGATTTCCAGAAAGAAATGGTACGTTCCCTTGCAGATCGTGCAGAAGCGGTGCGAAACAGCCTTGTAGAGCCTTACGAGGACAATATGCTTAAAATCACGAATGACGGACGAAAACTGGCTCTTGACCAGAGGCTGATAAATTCTTCGCTTCCGGATAACGAGAATTCCAAAGCGGCAGCATGCGTGGAACGTGCATTTCAGATATGGAGGGATACAGCGGAAAATAAAAGTACACAGCTTATTTTTTCCGACCTTGCTACTCCGAAAGGTGATGGTTCTTTTAATGTGTACGGTGACATCCGTCAGAAACTTGTGTCAAAAGGTGTTCCGGAAGAAGAAATAAAATTCATACATGAAGCTAATACAGAGGTTAAAAAAGCGGAGCTGTTTGCAAAGGTAAGAAGCGGGCAGGTTCGCTTTTTGCTTG
Source organism: uncultured Lachnospira sp. (assembly GCA_946186125.1). Classification (GTDB taxonomy): domain Bacteria; phylum Bacillota; class Clostridia; order Lachnospirales; family Lachnospiraceae; genus UBA2821. The sequence continues at coordinate 59,072 of CAMHLZ010000016.1, forward strand.
GTTCAACTGCAAAGATGGGAGCCGGAACGAATGTGCAGGACAGACTTATTGCGTTGCATCATTTGGATGTGCCGTGGAGACCTTCTGATGTAGGACGGATTTTGCGGACATTCAAAATAAAAAAGAATGTGGAGGTAACA
>CAMHLZ010000017.1 GCA_946186125.1 uncultured Lachnospira sp.
CATACTAGGATTGATGGCGACACCTGTTTCTATAATATCTATAAGTTTTGGTGTTATATTGTATTTTATAATATATTCGATTGGTGAGAATGCAGCTGTTATTTCTAATTCAGGAGAGTCAGGAATTGCTAAAGTTACATCTGTGTTTGTTGACACATTTAACAACAAAGAAATGTATTTGTTTGTTGTGGCATTTTCGATAACATTGATAGTTGTATATATAATAAGGAAGAAGTCAATAGATTATGCAGCGAGTGTGGCTATTATTGCAGGCGGAATAACAGAGGTATTAGTAATATTGTCAGGAATGGTTTTGTTTGATATTGAAACTATAACAAAAATGGGTGTTATTATTATTTGTATGTTGTTATCTATTGGGATTGCCTATGTTGTTCAATTCTTTATACTGGCGGTAGATTATTCAAGGACGGAATATGTACAATTTGAGGATGATGATTATTACTATTATGTAAAAGCAGTGCCTAAGGTTACTGTTGCATCGCAGGATTTTCAGGTGAAAAGAATAAATGTAAGAAAAATTAAGAATGACTGATAGAAGGAAGTGATAAAAATGCGTGGTGTATTGGAGACGGCGCAGAGGATTGCAAGTTCATATTTGGTAATTCCAGAATTTAAACCTACGGATGCGCTGGAAATTGTCATTATAGCTATTCTTCTTTATCATATAATGGTTTGGATAAAAGATACAAGATCATGGATGCTTTTTAAAGGTATTGTTATATTACTTGTGTTTGTTATGTTTGCGTCCATCCTTAATCTGACAACGATACTTTGGATAGCGGAGAGAACTTTAAGTGTAGGAATTATAGCTGTTATTGTGGTTTTTCAGCCTGAGTTAAGAAGGGCATTGGAACAGATAGGAAGGAAAAATATTTTTTCTGATTTGCTTGCCGGTGATGACAAAAAAAATGGAAATGAACGCTTAAGTGATAAATCTGTAAGTGAGCTTATAAAGGCATCTTATGAACTGGCTAAGACAAAGACAGGAGCTCTTATTGTTATAGAAAGGGATATTTCATTAAATGAATATGAAAGAACCGGGATAGATATTGATTCGTTAATAAGCAGCCAGTTACTTATAAATATATTTGAACATAATACGCCGCTTCATGACGGTGCAGTTATAGTTAAAAATGACAGAATTGTTTCTGCAACATGCTATCTGCCACTATCAGATAATATGGAGTTAAGTAAAGAACTGGGTACGAGACATAGAGCAGGTGTTGGCGTCAGTGAGGTGACAGATAGTGTTACAATAATTGTATCTGAAGAGACCGGAAAAGTATCAGTAGCTTTAGAGGGCAAGATATATAGAAATCTTGATGGAGAGAGATTAAGGAAATATTTGTCACTTGTTCAGAATAAGAAAGAGGAAAATAAGCGGTTTATGATATGGAAGGGAAGGCGGTATAATGAAAAAAATACTGACAGATAATATAGTTTTGAAAGTATTATCTATTCTTTTTGCTGTAATATTGTGGCTTGTAGTTGTAAATATAGATGATCCTACAGTTTCACGTACAATCAGTGGAATCCCGGTTGTAACAAAGGATGAAGAAGTTATTACGAGTCAGAATCAGGTATATGATATAGTAAGTGGAGATGTTGCAACCATAGTAATTTCGGGTCCGCGTTCAAAAGTTGATATGCTTACTAAAGATGATTTTATTGCAGAAGCATCTTTTGGAGAAATGTCTAATGTGTTTGCTGTACCTATAACTGTAAAACACAGATATTCAAAGTATGAAAAAGATGTGGATATAACACAGAAGACTACGACTATGAAGCTTGTAGTTGAAAAAATAATAACCAGAAATTATGAGATAGAAGCAGAAGAAGTAGGGGATATGAGTTCGGGATATACTATGGGAAATATGACAGTATCTCCTACAACAGTAGAAGTTAGTGCTCCTGAGTCGGTAATAAATATAATTCATAAAGCAGTTGTTGAAGTTGATCAGAGTAAATATGTTGAAAATACTGTCGTTGCGTTACCTATAAAGTTTTATACTGATTCGGGGTCAGTAGTTGATATAGGAAGTTATACAACTTTAAGTGTCGATACGGCTAATGTTTCGCTTAGTGTGTATTCAGTTAAAGATGTACCTATAAAATTTCAGACTAACGGAACACCGGCAGACGGGTATGAGCTTACAGATGTAGAGAGCGATATAAAGACTGTAAAAATAGCGGGCGATAATTTAAACAGCATAGATAGTATTATGATACCGGGTGAGGTTATAGATATAGATGGAAAGAAATCTGATGTCAGCATGTCAATTGATATATCAGGTTATCTTCCTGGTGGAGTAATATTGTATGATGAAGATGAAATAAAAGTAAATGTAGTTGCAAAAATCGAGCAGCTTATAACAAGGAAAGTATCCATTAAAACTAAAGATATTGAATTAAAAAATGCACCGGAAGGTAGTGTTGTTAATTATCCTGACGGTAATTCAGTTTCGGTTCAGATAAAAGGATTGGAAAAATCATTTGAGAATTTCGATGGAGATTCTTTGACGCCTTATATTGATTTAACCGGAATTGAAATAGGTGGAGAAACGGTTGTTGCAGTTAATCTTACGTTACCTGATAATTTGGTAATAGTTAATTCACCAACAGTAAAAGTCAAGGTGGTGGATGAAACAGAAACAACAGTAAAGGAAACTACTTCTGTGACGGAAACAGAGACGGTTAAAATTAAAGATGAAACTACAACATCTGAAGAATAGTAAATGTGTAAGGAGAAACAATGATCAGCAGGAAAATAATGATTAATGATTCGGCAGGATTACATATGACCCCGGCAGGAAATATATGTAAGGAAGCTATAAAATATAAATCAAGTGTACACATGAAAACGGAAAATATGGAAGCAAATGCGAAAAGTCTTATCAGCCTTTTGAGCGCTTGTGTAAAATGTGGTAATGAAATAGAGATAGTGTGTGATGGTGAAGATGAGGAAGAGGCATTAAGAAGTATTATTGATATTATTAAAAATGTTAATGAAGGAAAGGAAGCATGATATTAATGGGAAAGTATTTTGGAACTGATGGATTTAGAGGAGAGGCAAATGAGGTTTTAACTGTAGAACATGCATATAAAGTAGGAAGATTTCTAGGATGGTATTTTTCAAAAGAAAAGAAGGCAAGAATTGTTATTGGAAAAGATACAAGAAGAAGCAGTTATATGTTTGAATATGCGTTAGCTTCAGGACTCACGGCCTCCGGAGCAGATGCCTACCTTTTACATGTCACTACAACACCAAGTGTAGCATATGTAGTAAGAACTGATGAATTTGATTGTGGTATTATGATTTCAGCAAGCCATAATCCGTTTTATGATAATGGAATTAAGGTTTTAAATTCTAAAGGGCAGAAGATAGAAGCTGAAGTTGAAGAAAAAATTGAGGCATATATTGATGGAGAACTTGACATACCGTTTGCAAAGGGAGCTGATATAGGTCGTACAGTTGACTATGCAATAGGTCGTAACAGATATATTGGATATCTTATCTCTATTGCTACACGTTCATTCAAGGACAAGAAAGTTGGTCTTGACTGTTCAAATGGAAGTGCATCATCGATAGCAAAAAATGTATTTGATGCTTTGGGAGCAAAAACATTTGTGATAGCAGATAAGCCGGATGGAACGAATATAAATGCGGATTGTGGATCAACACATATTGAAAATTTACAAAAGTATGTTTTTGAAAATAAACTTGATGTGGGATTTGCGTATGATGGGGATGCTGACAGATGTATAGCTGTAGATGAAAACGGAGAAGTGGTTGACGGAGATGCCATAATGTATATTTGTGGTGTTTATATGAAGGAGGCTGAGCAGTTAAAAGATAATACTATAGTAACAACTGTTATGTCTAATTTTGGATTATACAAATCACTTGACAAGGCGGGTATAAGATATGAGAAGACAGATGTCGGTGATAAGTATGTATGTGAAAATATGATGAGAAACGGATATAGACTCGGTGGTGAGCAGTCAGGTCATATTATCTTTAGTAAACATGCTACAACAGGAGATGGAATTTTAACTTCATTAAAATTAATGGAAGCAATGCTGGAAAAGAAATCAACACTTGGAACATTAAGAAAAGAGCTGAAGATATTCCCACAATTGCTGGTAAACGTGCGAGTAAAAGATAAAGTAGCTGCTTTGAATAATGATAATGTACAGGCTGCGGCAAGGAGAGTTGAAAAACAGCTTGGAGATGATGGAAGACTTCTGCTTAGAACCAGTGGAACTGAACCGCTTGTCAGAGTAATGGTTGAGGCAGGAACAGATGAGTTATGTAAAAAATATGTAAAGATGATTACAGATGAGTTAGAGAAGATTGGATAGGTAAGAAAGGAAATATGCGAATTAATAATTTAACAGTTGATGTTGTTATACCAACATACAAGCCTGATGCAAGACTTCATATTATTTTACAGAGATTAATGAAGCAGACGTATGATATTGAGAAAATAATAATAATCAACACAGATAAAAGATTTATTGATGAAGAAGAATATAGGGATATTGACAGGATTGAATTTCATCATATAAATAAAGAAGATTTTGACCATGGTGGTACTAGAAATATGGGTGTCAGATTGTCGAACAGTGATTTAGTTCTTATGATGACACAGGATGCAGTGCCGGCCGGCAGACATATGGTTGAAGAATTAGTAAAGGCATTTAAAGACGATTCCGTGTCAGTTTCCTATGGAAGACAGTTACCAACTTCTGACTGTAGTGTTGCAGAGGCATATACAAGAAGATTTAATTATCCCGATTATGATATCACAAAGACAAGTAATGATATATTGAGAATGGGAATAAAAGCTTTTTTCTGCTCTGATGTGTGTGCAATGTATAGCAGAAAATTATTTGAAGAAAATGGTGGATTTCCTAATAGGACTATTATGAATGAAGATTCCATTTTTGCTGCAAATGCGATTCAGAATGGAAAGAAGATATGTTATGTTGCGAAGGCGGAGGTTATACATTCACATAATTACAAGTATATTCAGCAATTTCATAGAAATTTTGATTTGGGTGTTTCTCACAGACAGTTTAAAGAAATATATGCTTCTGTGAAATCCGAAGATGAAGGGATACGTTTGGTAAAAGAGACGGCAATGTATCTTATTAACAGTAATAAATTTTATCTTATTCCGGATATGGTTATAAAAAGCGGATTTAAATTTATAGGATACAGATTAGGTAAAATATATTACCTGTTGCCGAGAAAATTGATTCTTAAATGTACAATGAGTCCTTCGTATTGGAATGATTATAAGATGAATGATAAAGAATAGACATTGGAGATTAAAATGAAATATTTGAAACAATTTACAATCATTCTTGGAGTTTCATTTGTGGGAGAATTATTTAAATATATTCTCCCTTTTCCAATACCTGCCAGTATATATGGTATGGTGCTAATGCTTATCCTGCTTTTAACAGGGATTATAAAAGTTGAAGATGTGAAAGATGTGTCAGGCTTTCTGATTGAGATAATGCCTATTATGTTTGTTCCGGCAGGGGTAGGATTGATGGCTTCATGGAGTGAATTTGCAAAGGTAATTATACCTATGAGTATTATTACAGTGGTAGTTTTGATCCTTGTAATGGCAGTGACAGGAAAGACATCACAAATGATTATTAATGTGTCAAAAGATAAGAAAGAGGGAAAGAAAAAAAGTGAATGATTTTTTTGAAACATCATTGTTTGTTGGAGTTTCTATAAATCTTATATCGTATTTTTTAGGAGTCAGTTTAAAAAAAAGATTTAAAAATGAATTATTGAACCCATTACTCATATCAATATTGGTTACAATTATAGTACTTGTTCTATTAAATATTGATTATGATATCTATTATCGTGGTGCAATGTATATCAGTTGGTTTCTTACTCCTGCAACAGTGTGTCTTGCAGTACCGTTGTATGAGCAGTGGCAGTTATTGAAGAATAATTTTAAAGCAGTTTCTGTAGGAATTTTTTCAGGTGTAATTACTAGTATGGTGTCAATATTTGTTTTTTCAAAATTACTGGGATTATCGCATAAGCAGTACGTTACATTGCTGCCTAAGTCTATTACAACTGCAATTGGTATTGGCGTGTCTGAGGAGTTAGGAGGATACGTGACAATAACAGTGGTAGTTATTGTTATTACCGGAATACTTGGTAATATTTTTGGTGAAAAGATATGCAAACTGTTTAAAATCAATAATCCTATTTCAAAAGGCCTGGCATTTGGGACGGCAGCCCACGTTATGGGGACGGCTAAAGCAATAGAACTTGGTGAAATAGAAGGTGCAATGAGTGGTCTGTCAGTGGCTGTTGCCGGGGTTATGACAGTATTGCTGGCTCCGTTTTTTGTTAATTTTATGTAATGCGAAAGGAATTGAATAATTGTGAAATATAAAATAGCAATTTTTGATATGGACGGTACAATACTTAATACGATTGAAGATTTAACTGACAGTACCAATTATGCACTAAAAGTTCATCATTTGCCTGAACGTACAATTGATGAAGTAAGATGTTTTGTTGGAAACGGAATAAGAAAATTAATTGAAAGAGCAGTGCCTGAGAATAGTACAGATATATTAATTGAAGATGTTTTTGAAACATTTAAGGTCTATTATGCTGATCATTGTAATGATAAAACATTTGTTTACGAAGGAATCAGTGAATTGTTGGCCAACTTAAAATATCGGGGAATTATTACCGCGGTTGTTTCAAATAAAGCAGATTTTGCAGTACAAAGTTTGTGTAAAGATTATTTTGCCGGTCTGTTTGATTATGCTGTAGGTGAAAAAGAGGGAATCAGAAAAAAACCGTATCCTGACAGTATAATTAATATAATAGAAAAATATGATGTTACAAAAGATGAGGTTGTATATATAGGTGATTCAGAGGTTGATTTTCAGACATCATTAAATGCAGGAATTGATTCCATTATGGTGGCATGGGGATTCAGAACGGAAGAGGTATTAAAAAAACTTGGGGCGGGTGTAATTGTCCATAAAGCTGAAGAACTAATGGAATTGATATGTTGTTAGAGATAATTAAGAATAAAAACTGCTAATATGATTTTGACATATTAGCAGTTTTTATTTATACAACCCGGTTTCCGCCTAATTTTATTGCATCGCTAAGCCTGTCATCAGCGAATTTGATGTTTTCATCAATTGTAAACAGGCTGTCTATAGTGTGAACTCCAAATGACATTGTAAGATTTACATCGCCGGGAACAGAACCGTCACGTTGCATTGAAAAAGACTCCTGAATCTTTTCAGCTATTTTTATAGCGTTATCAATAGTTTTATGGTGTAAAATGATAATAAATTTGTCATCATCCCACCTTGCAATTAAATCATCAATATTAACATCTGATTTAATTGCACGTGCCGCTTTTTTAAACAATGTGTCTGAAAATTCTTTTCCGTAACGGTTGCATATAGAATTTAAATTATCAACTACTCCGATAAGAATACATGTATCCATATTGCATATTATTTGAGATACTTTTGTGTTGTAATATTCATAGAAAGCACTTTTGTTCTTAAGACCAGTTACTTCGTCTTTTAAGGATTCTTTCTGTAACAGGTATGATTCGAGAGTTTTTTCACAGTATACCACTGCTAAAGATAGTCTCTCTATATCAGAATCATCAAAGGGAAGAGCTGTGCCTGTATCATCTGTTTTATTAATTACCTGAAATGCACCAATAACATTTTTTGAACTGTCTTCAACTGGCATACATAGTATAGATCTTGTAATAAAACCGGTATGTTCGTCAACGGCTTTATTGAAAACCGGTTCATTGTAAGGGTTATTACATACGATTACATGATCTTCAGAAATAGTTCTGCCTACAATACCTGTACCTTCGGGAACAATAAGCTTCACATTTCCAGTTGCCGCCATGGTCCAATATTGTTTTTCATCTTTGTCCCAAAACCAGAATGAGGCTCTTTCGCAATTAACAAGTGTTCTTCCGAGTTTAGTTAATGTATTTACTGTTTTGGAAAATTCTTTCACTTCAAGTAATTCAGTCATACAACTAAAAATTTGTTCTAATAAATATTGAGAATCCATAAAAGCACTCCTTTTTCAATGTCTTATAATACTATTATATTGATTTATAGTAGAATAATCAATTCTTATTTTCACTTCATGTAAAAAAAATAAAAAGCTTGAAACTTAACCTGATAGATGTTATTCTTTTTTATAGGATATAAACGAAGGAGGAATTTTCTTGAAAATACTGATTACTACTGATTGGTACAAGCCTGTTATTAATGGTGTTGTTACATCGGTAGAAAATTTATGCAGAGGTTTAACAGAACTTGGTCATGAAGTAAGAATTCTTACATTATCCAATTCTTTACATTCATGGAAGGAAGAAAATGTTTATTATATTGGCTCTGTTAGTGTGGGGAAGATTTATCCAAACGCAAGGCTTAAGATGACTTTAAGACATAGATTTATAAAAGAATTAATTGAATGGAGACCGGATGTTGTGCATAGTCAGTGTGAATTTTCAACGTTTTTAATGGCCAGAAGAATTTCAAGATTGTGCAGGATTCCTATTGTTCATACTTATCATACTGTGTATGAAGATTATACATCATATTTTTGTCCAAGTGAAAAAATTGGAAAAATTGTTGCAGAGTTATTTTCAAGTAAGATATTAGACAGGACACATTCAGTTATTGTACCATCTGATAAAATATATGATATGCTCATGAGATATAATATTAAAAAAGCAGTATATACAGTACCATCCGGAATATCTGTTGATGCATATATAGAGGATGATAAAGTATCAAGAAAACAATTAAGAGATTCATTGGGTATATCTGATAGTGAATGTATCATGATATATATTGGAAGGCTGGCGAAAGAAAAAAATATAGGAAGCATTTTTGAGTTTATAAAAGAAGTATGTGAAGAGCAACAAAGAATGCTTATCGTTGGTGATGGTCCATATAGAGAAGAGTTAGAAAAAAAAGCAAAAGATATGGGGATTTATGAAAGATTAATATTTACCGGTATGGTTGAGCCTGATATTATTGCAAGATATTATAAGGCAGGAGATATATTTGTCAGTGCATCTAATAGTGAAACACAGGGAATAACATATATGGAAGCCATGGCATCGGGGCTTCCGTTGTTATGTAAAAGAGATGAATGTCTGTCGGATGTTATACGACAGGAGATTAATGGGTTTATGTACACAAATGAAACGGATTTTTTCTCATATCTTAAAAAGCTGACGGATGATGTGGAATATAGAAAAGGTATTGGAATTGAAGCTCGTAAGAGTGTTGTTGAAAGATATTCTATTCAGGCTTTTGCAAAGTCCTGTGTAGAAGTATATGAGGATACTATAGAAGAATATTATAGCAATGGCGGTGGAAGTGTAGTTGCATAAAACAAGCTGGTGGATTGATTAATTCACCAGCTTGTTCATGTGAAATAATACAAAAAAATTAGAATTATTTGTGCATTATATAAGAAAATGTTTTAAAAATCAAATATAAATTGCAAATTTTTAACAAACAAAGTATATTCTTATATGTACCATTAAACATTAACAAAAAGAACATGGAGGAGAATTATGAGTACAATGAAATTAAAAAAAGCTTTAGCATTATCATTGGCTGCAGTGATGACTTGTACATCAGGCGGATGGGTACAGAATCATACAGCTTATGCGGATGAATCAAATATATGTATTGATTCTAATGATAATGTATTAAGCAACGGAAATGAGAATGAATTCTCATGGGACAATGCAACAATGTATTTCCTGTTAACGGACAGATTTAAAAATGGAAATACGGAAAATGATAACGCGTACGGGAGACAGAATTATAATTTTTCTGACAAAAGAGCTACATTTCACGGTGGTGATTTTGCGGGAATCACCCAGGAAATAGAATCAGGGTATTTTGATAATCTGGGTGTAAATGCAATATGGTTATCAGCACCATACGAACAGATTCACGGATATATTCAGGGTGGTAAAGATAATGATAAAGGATATTTCCATCAGTCATACCATGGATATTATGTACTTGATTATACTGAAACTGATGATGCTTTCGGAACTAAGGAAGAGTTTAAGAAGTTAGTTACAAAGGCACATGAACATGGTATAAGAATAGTAATGGACGTAGTTATGAACCATACAGGATATAACAGTATGGGAGATATGAATGAATATGATTTTGGTATTTTAAAATCAGGATGGAAAGACTATTATGATCGTGCATCTGAGAATGACTACGATTCGTATCATAATTATATAAATTATAGTGACGGTACAGATAAATGGGGTAACTGGTGGGGAAGCGGCTGGGTTCGCAGCGGCCTTCCGGGTTATACGCCTGGACCTGATGTTAATCAGAATCCTATTTTAGGAAATCTTGAAGGATTGCCGGATTTTAAAACAGAATCAGGTGACTCTGTAGGTATACCGGGATTTTTACAGAATAAGTGGAAAAAAGAAGGTACTTTTGATAGCAAGATAAATAAATATGGTTCTTCTGGAACTGTAAGAAGCTATCTTGTAAAATGGCTTACAGAATGGGTAGAAGAATTTGGAGTAGACGGTTTCAGATGTGATACTGCAAAGCATGTTGAAAATGAATCATGGAAGGCACTTAAGACTGCAGGTGTTGCTTCATTAAACAAATGGAGGCAAAATAATCCTACAGCACCAGGTGCAGACTGGAAAGATGATTTTTGGATGACAGGAGAGTCATACGGTCATGATGTGAAATATGATGAGTATTATACTTCCGGTGGTTTTGATTCAATGATTAATTTCGAAATACGAAAAGATGAAAGCAAAATAGGTAAATCTAAACTTGAAAGTACTTATTCATCTTATGCTAACAGTGTTAATTCTAATTCAAAATTTAATGTACTTACATTTTTGTCATCACATGATGCTGACTTAATGAGCAGAAATCACAGCGCATCAGACATGTATTACTATGGTACGGCATTCTTAATGCTTCCTGGTGGAGTACAGATCTTCTATGGAGACGAGACATATAGAGGAATGGTTCCGGGTGCTTCATTTGATGGAGATGGTAAAGCAGGTCATTCACTTAGAAGTGATATGAACTGGAGTACAATGGATAAGAATTTACTTGCACATTGGCAGAAGGTTGGAAAATTCAGAAACAATCATATATCTGTAGGTGCAGGTGCACATAAACAGTTATCATCAGCTCCTTATACATTCTCACGTATCAAGGGTGATGATAAAGTAGTTGTAGCAATGCCTGATTCAGCAGGAACATACGATATTACTGTAAGTGGTGTGTTTGGCGATGGAGCAGAAGTAAAAGATGCTTATTCCGGAGATGTATACACAGTTAATAATGGAAAAGTGTCTGCTAAATGTGATGGAAACTGCACTATTCTTTTAGAAGAAATGAAAGTTGATAAGCCATATGTAAAAGCTGTAGGCGACAGTGTTTATTCAACTGAGAAAGTGAAAGTTACACTTAATTCCAAAGACGCCACTGATACATATTATTCAGTAAATGATGGCGAGAAAAAAGCATTCAAAGATGGAGATGTAATTGAAATCGGTGGTGGTACAGCTTATGAGGAATCTGTAAAAGTTACAGTTAAAGGTATTGCTGGAGATGGTACAAAACTTAATAACACAGCGACATTTACAAGATGCAAGGAACCGGATATTTCTGATAATATTTATCGTTTGAAGGTTAAAAAGAGTGAATATTCAAATGCTCCGTATATATATCTATGGCAGGATAAATTGGTTGATATTAATGGTTCATGGCCTGGAGCATTAATGAAAGAGGATGGTGATTACTGGACTTATGAAAATGCTGAATTAACTGGAACTGTTAATTTTATATTGAGTAAGGATAAAGATAATAAGTATACAACAGATTTAAGTTCAACTGGCTCTAAGATTTATGCAAACGGTAAATTTGAGGATATTCCTGTTGGTAAAAAGGCAAAAGTTATGGCAAAATATGTAGATAAAGATGGAAAAGACCTTACAGGTGGAAAAGATGTGTATCGTGTGGGTGCTTCAGGAACAGCTTATGAAATCGCAGCAAGAGATATTGAGGGATATACATTAGATAAAATTATAGGAAATACTACCGGATTGTTTACTGACGATGAAGTGATAGTTGTTACCTTCAAGTATGTGAAAAATGGAGAAGAGACAACAACAGCTATAGAGACGACAACTACGGCTATAGAGACGACAACACAGGAAGAGACAACTACGGCTATAGAGACGACAACACAGGAAGAGACAACAACGGCTACAGAGACGACAACACAGGAAGAGACAACTACGGCTATTGAGACGACAACACAGGAAGAGACAACAGCTACAGAGACGACAACACAGGAAGAGACAACAACGGCTACAGAGACAACAACACAGGAAGAGACAACAGCTATAGAGACGACAACACAGGAAGAGACAACAACGGCTACAGAGACAACAACACAGGAAGAGACAACAGCTATAGAGACGACAACACAGGAAGAGACAACAACACAGGAAGAGACAACTACTGAACCTTATACATCAGAGCTTGAGTTAGAAGATATTTCTACATCAAAAGCGAGTGGAATTGCTTGTGTAGGTGATTCAATAATTATAAAAGCCGATGCTGAAGGTGGTAAAGGAAATCTCAAATATAAGTTTGAAATAAAATCAAGCTGGGATGAAATAACGAGAAATTACAAAACATCAAATAAAGCAGTTTGGAAGCCGACTGATGCAGGAAAGTTTACAATAACTGTATGGGTAAAAGATGAATCTGGAACTGTTGTGAGCAAGTCAATTTCTAAATACGTTGTAAATAATAAATTAACAATAAAAGCATTTAGAGCTTCAAAATCTGGAAGCAAGTTTAAGCTATCTGTTAAGACAAAAGGTGGAAGTGGCATATTTGTATACAGATTTGCATACAAAAAGAAAGGTACATCGAAATTAGTATATTCAGGTTCTTACGGTAAAAAGAATACTGCTACATGGAAACCATCTAAGAAGGGAACATATAATTTATATGTTTACGTAAAAGATGTCAAAACAGGAAAGATTGTTAAGGATGTAATATCAGCTTTTAAAATTACAAAATAATACAAGTTAAAAGCCAGAGCACATTAGTATGTGCCTGGCTTTTTTTAAAATGAAATACACACTTGAAGTACAACAGGTACAAACAAATGCGAATATGATATTGTCAAATATTTTTTTTACACAAATCTTCAAGAACACATTTATCGCAATGCGGTTTTGTGCGTGCCGTACATATATCGCGTCCGTGACACACGAGTCTGTGACAGAATGATTTTCCTTTGTCGTAAGGTATTATTTTCCAAAGAGCCATTTCTACCTTTTTTGGCTCTTTTATATTATCTACCAGTCCCATTCTGTTTACAAGCCGTATACAGTGAGTATCGGTAACAATTGCAGGTTTGTTAAACACGTCGCCCATGATAAGATTAGCACTTTTTCTGCCGACACCCGGAAGAGACAGAAGAACGTCAAAATCATCCGGAACTTTATCATTAAAATTCTCATGAATGATTTTCATACAGGCACTTATATCTCTTGCCTTACTTCGCCCAAGTCCGCAGGGTCTTATAATTGTTTCAATATCACAGACATCAGCAGCTGCAAGTGATGAAATGTCAGGATATTTTTCGTATAATTTTTTAACTACAACATTAACCCTTGCATCAGTGCATTGAGCGGCAAGACGGACACTAACTAAAAGTTTCCATGCATCATCATATTCAAGTGTGCAATCAGCACCAGGGTAGGCTTTTTCTAATCTGTCAATTATCTTCAGAGCAAGATTAGTTTTATCATTTGATATTTGGTTTGGCACTACTAATTCACATCCTCTAATGTTATGAATACTTGTATTTTACAAAAGCAAATAAGGAATGTCAATGTTGAAAAACGTGTAAAAATAATTTACAATATTTATAGGTAAAATTAAGGAGGTTGAAATGAGTAAAAAATATAAACTTTCATTTAACTCACCTGTTATACTGACATTTGTATTTATCTGCTTTGCTGCGCTTATAGCAGGATATATAACAGGAGGGTTTACCACGACAGCTTTGTTCAGCATATACCGATCTTCGTTTAGGAGTCCGTTTACGTACATAAGATTTATAGGACATGTATTCGGACATGCAGGTTTTTCACATTTTATTAACAATATGATGATGATTCTTGTTGTCGGTCCTCTTCTTGAAGAAAGATATGGTTCAAAAAGAATCATTGAGATTATTATAATTACAGCGATTATAACCGGTGTCGTACACTTTCTATTTTTCCCGCGTTATGCTTTGCTGGGAGCCAGTGGAGTTGTATTTGCATTTATTATTCTCTCGTCAATAACGGATATTCGTGAAGGTGAAATACCAATTACTCTTATACTTGTTGCTGCCTTATATCTTGGACAGCAAATATATGACGGGTTATTCGTTGCTGATAATGTATCAAATCTTACCCATATAATAGGTGGTATAATAGGTGGTATAATAGGTATGAATTCAAAACAAAAATAAATTATGTACTCTCGGGATCTTTTTGTATCGGATTTTCGAGAGTACATAATTGGTTAAGGAGGGATAAAAGTTCTCTCCTCAATCGATTTTCCTAAAATATTTTATTGACGGTTAAAATAATTGATGCCGTCGTTGGGATAAAAATATGTTCTAATGTAACCATCTGTAGAAACAATGACAAATTCATTTGTTTTTTCAAGATAATAAACGTCATCTCCATCTTCAGCTTCTGTTTTATGTAATGCTTCAGAATTAGATACAACATTTGATGCTGCATTTTCATATTCTGATTCAGATTTGAATCCCATTTCTATGCCATGCTTTTCATAATGTTCTTGCAAAAGTTTTTCATTTCTAAAGTGTAATTCTGTTTGTGACTGTGTTTGATAAGTGTTTTTGCTATTATGTGGAATTAGCGTATTTAGTGCCAGCGATACAAGAAGTATTAAGGCAATTAATAAAGTGTTTTTCCATGTAGGGTGGTTTTCCTGATTCATATATACCTCGATTCGTTAGTTTGATTTACTTGTATATTTTATCAGTTTATAATTAAAAATGCTATATTCTATAATAAGAAAAAGTGTGATACAATTTCTATATAATGATATGTCAGGAGGGATTTTATATGAAAAAGATTCTAAAAACCGGAACATTTGTAATATTATTGATGTTTCTTTGTCTTGTAACATGCTGTGGAACTGTGCCAGCATCAGAATCCATATCTTTAAAAGTAAATAAGCAAAAAGTTATATTATATGGGATAGATTCGTGGGCAGAACAATATTTAACAATTCCCTCAAAGTATAATCAAAAATTTCAATTAAAGGTAACAGGAGCATCTAATGTTCAATATTCTGTTGTAACAGGCGATTCTGTATCAGTGACCTCTTCTGGTTTAATAAAACCTGTATATTCAACATGGTATTGGTATGGAGGTATTGGTTACAGTATCAAACAGGGGGATGACTATGATTCTGTGTCATCTTCAGGAAAATATGGGAAATCAGTAATTAAAGTAGAATCTGGGAATAAAAGCTGTTTAGTAACGGTCATCTTTAAAAATTATGCAAACTGTTATGCAGATAAGATTACAAACAAATATATACAGGATAATATCAAATCATCAATGTCTGTTAAAGAAAAACTGGAAAAAATATGTAAATTTGTATGTAAATATAATTACAGTGTTTCAGCATCAAGTCGAGTATCCATGATAGTATCAGGTGGTGGAGATTGTTGGGCAAGCACAGATACAATTATTTATATGTGTAAAAAATTAGGTATAAAATCATGGGAAAGAAATGGCAATCGTGACTTTGGTGCCGGAAGCGGCCATAAAAATGCTATGGTGTATGATAGTAAGAAAAAAATATATTATGAGGTCGAGGCCGGATACTCAGGAAATGCACCGCGTGCATACAATATAACATTAAGGAAATCATTATTTAGTTATCGTATAAAAGATGGAGGAATTGAGGTATATCAATATGATGGACCGGAGAAAAAGACAGGAAAACTTATAGTTCCCCAAAAAATAAATGGATATAAAGTAGTGAGTATAGGTGACAAATTTTTGTCAATGGAAGACTGGTCAGCAATATCTCTGCCTGATACCGTGGAAAATATCGGAAGCAGTGCTTTTAATTCTTGCACAAAACTTAAAACTATTAATATACCTAAAAACTTAAAAACATTGGGAGAATTTTCATTTACAAACTGTCCGGCCATAAAAAGAATTACATGCAGTGTTTCTCATAAATATTTTAAAGTAGTCAAAAATAGTATTTATGATAAAAAAGTTAAAACGTTACTGTTTTGTCCATCTGCAAAGACACTCACTCTCCCGGGAACGGTTACGGAAGTAAGAGAATATGCTTGTTATTACAATAATCATTTAAAATCAGTCGTGATTCCTGAAAGTGTAAAAAATATAGGCGAAGGAGCATTCGGAACATGCGAGAATCTATCAAAGATTACTATAAAAGGTAACAAATTGAAAAACATTGGTGCATATGCGTTTTATTCAAGTGCAATATCAAAAATTGTATTTCCTAAGTCTGTAAAGAAGATGGGAGCGTATGCATTGGGTAATAATCCACTTAAAACGGTTATATTTAAGGGGTCAGCTCCTACACTTGGTACAGAATACAATGGCACTATGTATTATGATATTTGCACAGGATCAAAACCAACTATATATACACCTTCCGGAAACATTACATGGACAAGCAGCGTAAAGAAATGTTTTGGGACAGATATTAAGTGGAAGAAGAAATAAATTAGTCAATACTTTTATATGCAACAAGACCTGCCGGTGCAGGTCTTGTTAATCTTAAACATATTTTATAATCTATTTTACAAGGAATTTCTTACTATTTTTGCGGCTTCAACTAAATTTCTAAGACTAGAAACAGTTTCGGATATTCCTCTTGTTTTGAGTCCACAGTCAGGATTTACCCAAAGTTTTTCTTCAGGGATTTTTTCAAGCATAGTATTTAATGCTTTTACGATTTCATCTACCGATGGAACCCTTGGGGAGTGAATATCATAAACTCCCGGTCCGACTTCTGTTTCAAAATTGCATTCCTTGATGGCATCAAGAATAGTGAGGTTAGAGCGGGATGCTTCAAATGTAATTACATCTGCATCCATATTATCTATATCTTTTATAATATCGTTAAATTCACTGTAACACATATGTGTATGTATCTGAGTTTCAGGTTTTACACTGCTGTGACAAAGACGAAATGCAGGTATTGCCCAATCAAGATATTCACTATACCAATCGCTTTTTCTGATAGGCAGTTTTTCTTTAAGAGCAGCTTCATCAATCTGTATTATTTTGATACCTGCCCTTTCAAGGTCAAGCACCTCTTCCTTAATTGCAATACCAATTTGGTATGCCATTTCTTTGAGAGAGATATCTTCTCGTGGAAATGACCAGTTAAGTATTGTAACAGGACCGGTAAGCATCCCTTTTACAGGTTTATCTGTGAGGCTTTGTGCGTATACAGAATAGTCAACGGTAATAGGTTTTTCACGTTTAATATCTCCAAATATGATAGGTGGCTTTACACATCTTGTACCATAAGATTGAACCCATGCTTTATCTGTAAAAACATAACCTGAAAGATTTTCACCGAAAAATTCTACCATGTCATTACGTTCGTATTCACCGTGAACGAGGACATCTATGTCTAGTTCTTCTTGATTTTTGATACAGTCTTTTATAAATTGATATACATTAGCATCATAAGTTTTTTTGTCAATTTCTCCTTTTCTATAATGAGAGCGATTACGTTTTACATCTGCTGTCTGAGGAAATGAACCTATTGTAGTAGTAGGTAATTTCGGCAATTTAAATATATCTTTTTGCAGACATTGACGTTCATTACGAGTAGGAAGCCTTACAAAATCTTCGTCTGTCAATTTTTCAATTGAAAGTTTGACAGATTCATCGCTATATAATCTTTCTTTTTTAAACAATTCAACGTTTTCAAGATATTCAGCACATTCTCTATAATTTTCTAATGAAAAAAACTTTGTCAGAGTACTTAATTCTTCAAGTTTTTCTATAGCAAAAGAAAAATGTGATTTTATTTCCGGTTTTAAATTAGGTTCATTATTAAGTGTATATGGTACATGCAAAAGAGAGCATGATGTAGACAGGACAATGTTTGAAACTTTTTTCTTTAAATTTTCAAGTTCATCCGTCACGTTCTTATAGTTACTTTTCCATATATTCTTTCCATTAATCAATCCGGCAAAAAGAATTTTATTATCAGGGAATGGACTGTTATTAATTAAATCTTTAGTCAGTCTGCCTTCTAGAAAATCTAACCCTATACCATCAAAATCAAGTTTAATTATATTATCATAACAATCTCTGACATCCCCAAAATAAGTTTGCAATAATATTTTTATGTCACCTTTTTCTTTTAGGAGTTCTTTGTAAATTGTTTCAAATAATTCGATATCTTCTTTAGTAAGATCGGTAACAAGTGCAGGTTCGTCAAATTGCAGCCAGTCGGAATTAAAAGTATTAAATCTTATCAATATGTCTTTATATGCATTAATGATAGGAGTAACATAATCAGATAATTTTGCATTTCCTTTAAAAGTAGCAAGCTTTAAAAATGTAAAGGCTCCGATAAATACAGGCTTTGTGTCAATACCATAAGCTTTAGCTTCATTATATTCATTAAACGGTTTGTCACTATTAACATGAATATCTGTGTTTTCTTCTATTTCCGGCACGATATAGTGATAGTTTGTATTGAACCATTTTTTCATTGCGAGTGCATGTACATCACCGGCTTCACCCTGATAACCTCTTGCCATAGCAAAATATGTATCAATACTGCTCAAATTTAAATCTTTGTATCGCTGTGGTATTACATTTAATAAAAATGCTGTATCAAGCATATTGTCGTAAAATGAAAAATCATTCGATGAAATATAATCGATACCTGCAGTTTTTTGATATAGCCAATGCTCTTTACGTAATTCCTTTGCATTTTCAAATAATTCGTCTTTGCCAATTTCTTTTTTAAAATACTTTTCAGACAAAA
Organism: uncultured Lachnospira sp.; assembly: GCA_946186125.1. Taxonomy (GTDB): domain Bacteria; phylum Bacillota; class Clostridia; order Lachnospirales; family Lachnospiraceae; genus UBA2821. Next base: position 19,210 of record CAMHLZ010000017.1, read on the forward strand.
ACTTTAATTCTCTAAGTTTTCCTATTCTTGGAAAACCAACAACTGAATTCTTCATAGTTTACCTCCATTATGATGTGTTTTAATATTTATATATACATGTTATAAAGTATACATAAATTGTAGGATTTAGAAAAATACTAAAAACCATAATTTTGCCATAGCTTAAAGCTATGGCAATGCAAGTTCAGTGAAAAATGATATGTTACATTTTTTCAAATGTAAGATGGTTTTTTAGTGCTTCCATATAAGTTATACCATAACGGCTTAAAGACATGGATTTTTGTGTGATTGTACCTATCCTCATATATTCATCTACATTCAAAGGTTTTGAAATAATATTCACTCCATTTAATTCACGGCTTATTATACCAGAGCTTACAGTATATCCTTTTAATCCGATAACAAGATTAAATAGTGTAGCTCTATCTCGTACTTTGATATTTTTATTTCTATCCAAAGTACTCAGTATTTCCTCAGAGAAATAAAAAGAGTTATATTCACCCTGTTCAAATGATAAATAAGGATAAGGTTCTAAATCATTTAGTGAAATACTATCCTTATTTGCAAGTGGGTGACTTGAACAAATAAATACATGTGGTTTTGCAATAAAAAGTTCTTCAAATTTCAAATTAGCACGACGAATGATTTTTGATATTACTTCTTCGTTTTTAGAACAAGTATACAAAATACCGATTTCACTTTTTAAACGACTGACATCATCTATAATTTCGTAGGTCTGGGTTTCTCGTAATGTAAAATTATATGAAGCCGCATCATATTCTCGAATCAGATCCACAAAAGCATTTACTGCAAAAGAATAATGCTGACAGGATACTGAAAAACATGGTGATTGTTCAGATTTATTAAGGAACTTTTCCTCTAATAAATTTGCCTGTTCAAGTACCTGTCTGGCGTATGACAAAAATGTGTCCCCTTCTGTGGAAACAGATACCCCTTTATTTGTACGATTAAAAATACGTATCTGCATTTCTTTTTCAAGTTCATGGATGGCATTGGTAAGACTTGGCTGGGAAATAAAAAGTCTTTTAGCAGCTTCAGTTATATTTCCTGTTTCTGCTACTGTAACTATATATTTTAACTGTTGTAGAGTCATTTTCTTCGTCCTTTCGGTAAAAATTATATATATCTGTGAGAAATTTTACTATATTATAAGTTCATTTTGAATCTGTTCACAAAATTTTCACAATTTTTATTAGCACTCAACCTTGACGAGTGCTAATTCATATGTTATATTACATATAGAACATAAGGAACAAAAATAAATGAATAAAATCCTAAGGTTCTGGTAAACTTATAAAGACATCAATTATAATGTACCGATGGGTACCATTAATAGAAAGGAAGGATGACTTATGATGATGCCTAGTATTTTTGGAGAAAACTTATTGGATGACTTCTTTGGATTTAACACAAGAGAGAATTATAAGAGATTAGGAAGTACGAATTGCATGATGCAGACGGATGTATCAGAAACTGAAAATGGTTATGAAGTTGATATGAATCTTCCGGGGTATTCAAAAGAAGATATAAAAGGTGAGATTAAGGATGGTTATCTGACTATTACAGCTGAGACTTCTTCTAATAATGATGAGAAAGATAAGAATGATAAGTATATCAGAAGAGAGCGATATTACGGAAGATGCAGTAGAAGCTTCTATGTGGGTGAGAGTATTACTCAGGATGATATAAAAGCTAAGTTTGAGAACGGAGTTTTAAAGATTGCGATTCCTAAAAAAGAAGCAAAACCTAATGTAGAAGAAGCAAAATATATTGCAATAGAAGGATAGAACATATACCCTCCACCGTACTGAGGTGGAGGGTATATGTTTTATAAATCCTGTTCTAATATTGTTATAAGATCATCGGGACAATCATTGTCACTGTTCATGATCCTGTCGGCCTGGCGGGATATAACATCTTCAAAATAATTTCTGATTTCTCGTGCATTTGCAAAATTTTTCTTAGAATCAGCAACCATTTGGCTGATTTTATATAAAAGCGTCTGTTCAGCTTCAGGCGATATTTCATAGTCTTGCGAACTACACATAAGATGGAAAATTTCATTTAGCTGGCTTACGGAATAATCCTCAAAACGAATATGTTTGTTGAACCTGGAACGAAGACCGGGATTGGAGTTTAAAAATTCATCCATTGGTTCCGGATATCCTGCAACGATTACAACAAAATTTTCACGATTGTCCTCCATAGCTTTTAAAAGTGTATCTATAGCTTCCTGCCCGAAATCACCTTCCATCTTATTATTACTAAGAGTATAAGCCTCATCAATGAACAGTACACCCCCCATTGCTTTTTCAATCAATTCGTTTACTTTTTCAGTTGTCTGCCCCATATATCCGGCTACCATACCTGAGCGGTCGGTTTCGACAAGATGTCCATTTTCAAGAATTCCAAGACTTTTATATATCTCAGCAAGTTTCCTGGCAATAGTTGTTTTACCTGTTCCCGGATTTCCGGTAAATACAAGATGATTAGACATGACAGGATGTTTTAATCCTTTTTTTTCACGTAATCGTTGTACTTGAAGAAGATTAACCATGCTATGGATTTCTTTTTTTACACCGTCAAGGCCTACCATATTATCAATTTCTAATAAAATTTGATTCATATCAAATTCTTCAGTTTCGGATATATAATTTTTTTCTGTTTTTTTCTTTTGGATGAAACCGGTGTCAGGCTTTTTCAAATCATAATAGTCCTTAAAATCAGAGGTTTTATGATAGGGATTATAATAATTCAAATCGCTGTTAGTTTTCATAAATGGATTAGAATTGTCATATAATCCGGACGATTCGTCTGCTTTTGTATCAGAAGGAATAGTTTTAATATCATTTATACATGTATCTTCTATATTGATAGACATTTCTTCGAAATAAATATCCATATCCTCGGCATTCAATATAACATTCAAAATGTTTTTTGTCATGTCTTCCAATGCAACTATCTGGTAAGGGAGTTTGTATGAGTTACATGAAATAACTGCATATCCAAATTGCTTCATTGCCTTATAAAGAATGCGGGAATCTTTTAAAAATATGCTAAAGGAATCTGATAATTGGTTACGTTCCTCGCTGATAACATACATAATAGATTTAGGGATTCTCTGCAAAAAATTATTTTTCATGCAAACATCTTCCCAGTAATATTTTTTTATAAGTTTCTCGTCTCTTTTTACATGAAAAGTTTTACACAGTATATCAAGTTCCTGATTGCTAAGTAATCCGTCCATAGATGCAAGCAAATATCCCATTCTAAGCAGGTCATCTTCAAAATAATCCTGTAACCCTTTTTCAGCAAATTTGCCAATTTCATATTTTTTGCAGACATCTAATGCCTGTTTAATTAATATTTCATATTCAAGAGGAGTCTCTCTTTTTTTCATCATCTTTTTCACCTACCAATATTACATATGATATAAAAGTATTATAACATAAAAAAGTAGTTGAAAAAAACAAAAAATATTGATATAATAAAATCAAACATATGAATAAATGCTCATATGTTTAAATAAAAAAGAAAGGATGCATTTGATATGAAAAAAGTATATAAAATTGACGTTGATTGTGCTAACTGTGCAAATAAAATGGAAGAAGCAGCTAATAAGACAAATGGTGTTAAAAATGCTGTAGTTAATTTCATGACTCTGAAGATGAGTGTAGAATTCGAGGATGGTGCGGATGTTGATTCTGTTATGAAAGATGTTATCACTAATTGTAAAATAGTAGAAGATGATTGTGAAATCTATTTATAGAAACGTAGGGGATGGTTTAATATCATCCCTTATTTATTGAAATGAGGTATTGTTATATGAATAAAAAGCAAAAAAAGATGTTAATAAGGATTATAATAGCATTTATACTTAGTATCATGTTAAAACTTATTACAAAATTAGTAGATTTCAATACAATTACTGCAGGAAATTATATTATATTCGTGTTATACCTGATTCCTTATTTTGTCATTGGATATGACATTTTAAAAAAAGCATTAAAAGGAATAAAGAACAGACAGGTATTTGACGAGAATTTTCTTATGGCAGTGGCGACAATTGGCGCACTATCCATTGCACTGATTGAAAAAAGTACTGAATATACGGAAGCAGTTGCTGTTATGTTGTTTTATCAGATTGGTGAGTTATTCCAAAGCTATGCAGTTGGGAAAAGCCGCAAAAACATAAGTGAACTCATGGATATCCGCCCTGATTATGCAAATATTGAGCAGAATGGCAATATAGAAAGAGTTGATCCGGATAAAGTAGAGATAGGAAGTATTATCCTGGTAAAACCAGGTGAAAAAATACCCATTGACGGTGTCATAGATGAAGGAAAAAGTTCTCTGGACACCAGTGCGCTTACAGGAGAAAGTGTACCAAGAGGTGTGAATACAGGTGACGAAGTCACAAGTGGATGTATCAATCTTGAAGGAATATTAAAAATCCGGACATCAAAAGAATTTTGTGAATCAACGGTATCAAAGATATTAGATTTGGTAGAAAACGCATCTTCCAGAAAATCAAAATCTGAAAACTTTATATCAAGATTTGCAAAGATTTATACACCGGCTGTTTGTTACAGTGCACTGGCTTTGGCTGTCATTCCGCCAATAGTAAGAATCGCATTTATGAATCTGCCTCCATTGTGGGGAGAATGGATATATCGTGCACTGACATTCCTTGTCATTAGCTGTCCGTGTGCTCTGGTTATAAGTATACCACTTAGTTTTTTTGCAGGAATTGGAGGAGCAGGCAATGCCGGTGTATTGATAAAGGGTTCAAATTATCTGGAAGAACTTGCAAAAACAAAATATGTTGTATTTGATAAAACAGGTACTGTTACTGAGGGAGTATTTGAAGTAGACGGTGTTCACCATAATGTACTGGAAAAAAAGGAATTGTTAGAATATACGGCACTGGCTGAGAGTTTTTCTACACATCCAATCAGCAGAAGCATTATTATGGCATATGGTAAAAAAGTTAATCAGAAACGTGTAAAAAACGTGCAGGAAATAAGTGGTTGTGGTATAATAGCGAAAGTAGATAAAAAAGAAGTGGCTGTTGGAAATGCAAAGCTAATGAAAAAACTGGGACTTAATTATTCAGAATGTCATAATGTAGGTACAGTTGTTCATGTTGCTATAAACGGAGAATACCATGGTCATATTGTAATATCCGACAAGATAAAGCCATCTTCAAAAGAAGCTATTAGAAAACTCAAATCTATCGGAATAAAACAAACAATTATGCTGACAGGTGATAAAAAAGAAGTAGCAGATGCTGTTGCTGATGAACTTGAGATATCTGAGGTTTACAGTGAACTGCTTCCTGAAGACAAAGTAGAGAAATTAGAAGAGATTCTAAAAAAGAAGAATAAAGGTGATGTACTGGCATTTGTAGGAGACGGTATAAATGATGCTCCCGTACTGACGAGAGCCGATGTGGGTATTGCCATGGGCGCAATGGGTTCAGATGCAGCGATTGAAGCTGCAGACATAGTTTTAATGGATGATAATCCGTTGAAACTATCAAAGGCAATACGAATTTCAAAAAAATGCATGAGAATTGTATATGAAAATATATATTTTGCAATAGGCATAAAGTCAGCATGCCTTATTTTAGGTATGTTTGGTATTGCAAATATGTGGATTGCTATATTTGCAGATGTTGGTGTGATGGTTATTGCAGTAATAAACGCTATTCGTACACTATTTGTGAAAAATTTATAAAGAAGGTGAGAAGCAGTATGGAAGAAAAAAAATGTGAATTTTGTGATACAGTTGAAATACATGAAGACCTTCTTAACATAGTAAATGAATTGATGCCTGAAGAGACAAAACTATACGATCTGGCTGAATTGTTTAAAGTATTTGGTGATTCTACAAGAATAAGAATTTTATTCGTTTTATTTGAATCAGAAGTATGTGTATGCGATTTAGCAGAGGCTCTTAACATGACGCAGTCTGCCATATCACATCAATTAAGAATATTAAAGCAAAGCAAACTGGTAAAAGCAAGAAGAGATGGAAAATCTATTTTCTATTCCCTGGCAGACGAACATGTACGTTCAATAATCAATCAGGGAATGGAACATATTAATGAAGAATAACACTATCCGGAAGGAAGATTAACATGGAGAGTTTTTATAAATATGTTGGAGAACTGGAAGAAAATGTGGCAGAATTAATTAAGAATACCCATAATGAAGCTTTAGAATTATTTAACATAACAGATTCGCTTGACAATGAGAGCGTAGCGGAGCAGGTCAGGTTTCATGTAGACAATATTATTTCATCAGGAATATTTCCTGAAAAATATGGTAATATTGAAGATGCCGCAGTTGCTCTCGGTGTATTATTTGGACAGACATTATGCGATTATTATGGATGGAAATGGATGAGCCTTGGGCAAAAAAAAGATACCGCATCAGTGTTTGTGGTTTCACCTGAAAATTACTTCTGTCATCCCCCAATGTACTATATACAAAGAATTATCAATGGGAAAAATCTGGGAGAAGACGGCAGAAATCATAACAATATTATTGAAAATTTCAAAAGATTTTCTGATGTTGACAGCCAGCCAAATGAAAAAAAGTATTTCCCGTTGATATAAAAAAGGATTATATAAATGAAAAAAAATCAGACATCCGAATCATTCTTAATAGGTGCGATATTATCATTTTCCGGCGGTCTGCAGGATGCATATACTTATAATTGCAGGAATCAGGTATTTGCAAATGCACAGACCGGGAACATAGTACTTATGAGTCAACATTTAATGATGCGAAATTGGAAGATAGGGATTTATTACTTTCTTCCAACAATTGCTTTTGCACTTGGTATACTTGTAGCAGAACGAATTGGCTACCGATATAAAGAAAAATCAAATATTCATTGGCGACAGATTATTTTGGGTATTGAGATAATTATACTATCAGCTGTTGGATTTATTTCAAACAGACATAACATGGTGGCAAATATGATGGTTTCCTTTTCATGTGCTATGCAAGTACAAACGTTCCGTACTGTTCACGGATATGGCTATGCAAGCACAATGTGTATAGGTAATCTCAGAAGCGGAATGGAAAGTTTATCAATATATTTAAGAAAAAAAGAACAAAAACAATTAATTAAATCTCTGCATTATTTTGGTATCATAATCATTTTTGCTCTTGGTGCCGGTATGGGTGGAATTCTTACAATACAACTGGGGTTGAGGACTATATGGATTTGCTCCACACTGTTAGTGACCGCATTTTTGATAATGTTTAATAATTAAAATGCATTGTATGTATTCAGGAGGTGTATATATGTCAGATTGGATAATAGTAGTAGATGACGATACAGCTAATCTTAAAATGGCAGGACATATTTTGAGTAAAAATAATATTAAGGTGACAGCATTAAAATCAGGTTCTTTACTTTTAGAATATTTAATTTGTCATGAACCTCCGGATTTGATTCTGCTTGACGTCATGATGCCCGGAATGGATGGATTTGAGACACTTGAAAACTTGCATAAACTTAAAAATGGAAGCGAAGAAATTCCTGTTATTTTTCTAACTGCAGACGAAAATGATGATACAGAAACAAAAGGTCTTTCCCTTGGAGCTATGGATTTTATAAAAAAACCATTTGTGCCGGAAGTATTATTACTTCGTGTAAGACATACAATTGAATTGCGTAATCTTCGTAAAAATTTAGAGCTTGAGGTATCAAAAAAGACGGAAGAAAATGAACATTTATTTATTAATGTCGTTCAATCTCTCGCAGAAGCCATAGATGCCAAAGATACATATACTAACGGTCATTCGAGCAGAGTGGCGGAATACTCAAGAAAAATAGCAAAACTATACGGATATGATGGCAAACAATTAGATGATATATACATGATGGGACTGCTTCACGATGTTGGGAAAATCGGGATACCTGATGCAGTGATAAACAAACCTGCCAGATTGACAGATGAAGAATATTTTCTCATAAAGGAGCATCCTGTAAAAGGAGCAAAAATTCTTGACAATATAAAAGAAATGCCAAAACTTGCCCATGCAGCAAGATGGCACCATGAGCGATATGACGGTCACGGATATCCTGATGGACTTAAAGGAAAAGACATTATGGAGGAAGCAAGAATAATTGCTGTTGCAGATTCATACGACGCCATGACCAGCAGAAGAAGCTATCGTTTTCCTCTTCCACAAAGTGCTGTAAGGGAAGAAATTGAAAATGGCAAAGGAACTCAATTTGATCCGGAATTTGCAGATATAATGCTTCAAATGATAGATGAAGATAAAGATTATACTATGAAAGAATAATATAAACAGAAAGGGATTAAGTGATATGTGGGACATAAAAGTTGTTAAAGAAGAATTAATAAAATGGATTAAAGAATTTTTTGAAGAAAATGGAAAAGGATGTAATGCCGTTGTAGGAATTTCCGGTGGCAAGGATAGTTCAGTTGTAGCTGCACTTATGGTAGCTGCACTAGGAAAAGAAAGAGTTATTGGTGTTCTTATGCCATGCGGAGAACAAAGTGATATTGAATACGCAGAATTACTGGTAAAACATTTGGATATTAAAAACTATGTAATAAACATAAAAGATGCCGTTGACGGTGTATTAAACGAAATGAAAAAATCCGGCATTACACCAGAAAAACAGACAATAATTAATCTCTCACCGCGTATAAGGATGTCAACTCTATATGCAGTTTCGCAAAGCAATAATGGAAGAGTAGTAAACACCTGTAATCTGTCTGAAGACTGGGTGGGTTATTCTACCAGATATGGAGATGCTGCGGGAGATTTCAGTCCGCTTGCTAACCTTACAGTTACAGAAGTTATAGAACTCGGAGAAGAACTCGGACTCCCAAAAGAATTGGTTCACAAAGCTCCATCAGACGGATTGTGTGGAAAAACAGATGAAGATAACCTCGGTTTTACTTATGCAGAACTTGATAAATATATAAGAACAGGTGTATGTAATAGCGACACAAAAGAAAAAATAGACAGTTTACACAGAAAAAACCTGTTTAAACTTCAATTGATGCCAGCATTTAAAAGTTCAGAATTACATATTGCCATAAAATAGCTAAGAAAGGTTTTTTCATATGATAAAAAATTTAATTTTTGATGTAGGCGAAGTATTATTAAGCTATAGATGGAAACAAATGCTTATGGATTTTGGTCTTTCCGAACAGGAAGCTATCCGTATCGGAAAGAAAATGTTTGATGATGATGAAAATCTTTGGCATGTATTTGATATAGGAATAATATCTCAAGAAGAAATAATTGCCAGATATTGCAAAAAATATCCGGACGACAGTAATGCAATTACATGGTTTATAAGACATGGCGAGTATATGCATGTTCCCAGACCAAAAACATGGGATATGTTGCATAAATTAAAAGAAAAAGGATATGGTATGTATCTTCTTTCAAATTATCCTGAAATACTATTTAAAAAACATACTCAATATGCAGACTTTATGAATGATATTGATGGCATGATAGTATCTTATATGATACATAAAACAAAGCCTGATATAGAAATATATGATGAATTATGTAAAAAATATGGATTAAACAAATCTGAATGCATTTTTTTTGATGACAGAAAAGAAAATGTTGATGGCGCCATAGCATATGGCATGAAATCAGAACAGATAAATTCTGAAACACAACTATTAGAAATCCTGGAAAATTTATATAAAAAATAATTCATATTATTTTGACAGTAATAGCGTGAAAATTGAAAGGTCAGAAAAAATTATGAGTAATATAAAAAGAAGCGCACTAGAATTAGTCGGAAAAACACCTTTATTACAATTGAACAGATATGGGAAAAATTTAAATGCTTCCATATTTGCTAAACTTGAATATCTTAATCCTGCTGGTTCCGTTAAAGACCGTGTTGGGCTGGCAATGATAGAGGATGCTGAAGAAAAAGGGCTCTTAAAACCAGGCGCAACTATCATTGAACCAACATCAGGAAATACAGGTATAGGACTTGCTGCAATTGCCACAGCAAAGGGATATAAAACTATAATTACACTTCCTGATACAATGAGCGTTGAACGCAGAAATCTATTAAAAGCATATGGTGCAAAACTGGTACTGACAGAAGGTTCAAAAGGTATGAAAGGTGCTATTGAAAAAGCAGAAGAGTTAAATAAACAAATAGAAGGTTCAATAGTACTTGGACAGTTTGTGAATCCGTCAAATCCTAAAGTACATCGTGAGACAACCGGTCCTGAAATATGGGAACAGACTGATGGAATAATTGATTATTTTATATGCGGAGTGGGTACAGGCGGTACATTAACCGGAGTGGGTGAATTTTTAAAGAGTAAAAATCCTGATATCAAAGTTATTGCCATTGAGCCTGCAACAAGTCCTTTCCTATCTGCAGGCACAGCAGGAAATCATAAAATTGAGGGAATAGGCGCAGGATTTGTTCCGGATGTATTAAATACCAAAATATATGATGAAATAATTACAATAGAAAATGAGGAGGCATTTACTGAGGGAAGAGCATTTGCACATACAGAAGGCATTTTAGTTGGAATATCATCAGGAGCTGCATTAAAAGCTGCTAAAATTATATCAGATAGAGAAGAGGCAAAAGGAAAAAATATCGTTGTATTACTTCCTGACTCAGGAGACAGATATTTATCAACACCGCTATTTGCGGACTAAAAAGCAAAAGGATAGAAGTATCAGAATAATTTTTTTCTGTTCTTCTATTTTTTATTCTTTTTTTTTGAGAAATATGATAAAATGATATCCATAGCGAGTTGTGCTACAAAATATTTATCATTGAAATGTTTTATGGAGGAAAAAATGTCAGAAAAAAAGATAATGCTTGGAAATGAAGCTATCGCAAGAGGAGCTTATGAAGCAGGGGTAAAGGTTTCAGCAGCCTATCCTGGTACACCAAGTACAGAAATAAGTGAAAATGTTGCTAAATATGAGGAGATTTATGCTGAATGGTCTCCAAATGAAAAAGTTGCTACAGAGGTTGCCATAGGTGCGTCAATGAGTGGTGTAAGATCCTTAGTATCAATGAAACATGTTGGAGTGAATGTTGCTTCTGATCCATTGTATACGGTGGCATATATAGGTGTGAACGGCGGAATGGTAATGGTTGCCGCTGATGATCCGGGTATGTACAGTTCACAAAATGAGCAGGATACAAGATGTGTTGCCAGAGCAGCTCAGGTTCCTGTTATAGAACCTTCAGACAGTAGCGAGGCTAAAGAATTTGTAAAATTTGCTTACGAAATAAGCGAAAAGTATGATACACCTGTCATAGTCAGGACCACAACACGTCTTGCACATTCACAGGGAATTGTAGAATTAAATGATAGAGCTAATATAGAAGATAAACCTTATGAAAAAAATATTCAAAAAAATGTAATGATGCCAGCTAATGCAATTAAACGTCATGTCATAGTAGAAAAAAGAATGAATGATTTGATTGAAGACGGTTGTACATTCCCTATAAACAGAGCAGAATACAATGATACCTCAGTTGGATTTATTACAAGCGGTATTCCTTATCAATATGTGAAAGAGGCCATGCCAAATGCATCTGTACTCAAATTAGGAATGGTTCATCCTCTCCCTAAAAAACTTATACAGGAATTTGCATCAAAGGTAGATAAATTGTATATATTTGAGGAACTTGAACCCGTTATTGAAGAACAGGTTAAGTCTTGGGGAATAGAATGTACAGGAAAAGAAATATTTACGGTTCAGGGTGAATACAGCGCTACAATGCTTAAAAAAGCTGTCTTAAAAGAGGATACTACGGTAAAAACCCCTGCACAGGTTCCTGCACGTCCTCCGATTTTATGTCCCGGATGTCCACATAGAAGTGTATACTCTGTACTTAACAAATTAAAGATACATGCTGCGGGGGACATTGGATGTTATACACTTGGAGCTGTTCCTCCTCTTAGCGTAGTAGATACTTCAGTCTGTATGGGTTCAAGTATCAGCACACTTCATGGTATGGAAAAAGCAAAAGGAAAAGACTATATAAAGAACTGGGTTGCCGTGATAGGAGATTCAACTTTCCTTCATACAGGAATTAATTCTCTTATGAACATGGTATATAATAAGGGAACCGGAACAGTAATGATTCTCGATAATTCAACGACAGCAATGACAGGTCACCAAAATCACGCAGCTACAGGAAAGACATTAAAAGGCGAGATAACCTATGCCATAGATATTTATAATCTCTGTAAAGCAATGGGAATTGAGCATGTATACGAAGTAAATGCATTTGATTTAAAAGGACTAGAAGAGACTGTTAAACGTGAGACAAACCGTGAAGAAGTTTCTGTTATTATTACAAAGTCACCTTGTGTATTACTTAAAGGAAATGTATTCAAAACAAAATGCAAACCACTTCCTGAAAAATGTAAGAAGTGCGGCGCCTGTCTTAAACCGGGATGTCCTGCATTAACTAAAAACGAAGATGGAACCATTTCTATAGACGAAACCATGTGTAATGGTTGTGGCCTTTGTAAGGGACTTTGCAAATTTGAAGCTATTGAGGAGGTAGAAGCATAATGCAGACTAAAAATATAATGATTGTCGGAGTAGGTGGACAGGGAACCCTCCTTACAAGCAGAATACTTGGTGGTATAGCCATTGAAGGCGGATATGATGTAAAATTATCAGAAGTTCATGGTATGGCACAGAGAGGCGGAAGTGTTGTTACTTTCGTAAGATACGGAGAGACCGTAGCAGAACCAATCGTAGAAGAAGGACAGGCGGATGTGTTGATTGCTTTCGAGAGATTAGAAGCATTAAGATATATACATTATCTCAAAAATGATGGTGTACTGATAGTAAATGATCAGAGACTTGATCCTATAACAGTTGTTACCGGAATGGCACAATATCCTCAAAACATCATCGAAAATCTTGAAAAAGATACAAAAGTATTAAAAGTAGACGCAATGACGGAAGCAAAGAAACTCGGTAATTCAAAAGTATTTAATATAATTGTATTAGGACTTGCAGCTGCGCATATGGATTTTTCAAAAGATCAATGGCTTAATGTAATTGAAAAGACAGTACCTGCAAAAACAATTGATATTAACAAAAAAGCATTTGAGCTTGGATGGGAGATAGGTCAATGATTTGGAATGAGACTAAAGAATGTATGAGTCGTGATGAGATGTCGGCTCTTCAAAGTGCACGATTAGTAAAAACAGTAAAACATGTATATCACAATGTAGAATTTTACAGGAAAAAGATGCAGGCAGTTGGATTGGAACCCGGCGATATTAAAGGAATTGAAGATATTTCCAAACTTCCTTACACTACTAAAGCTGATTTAAGAGATAATTATCCATTTGGTTTATTTGCTGTTCCACAATCAGAAATAGTTCGTGTTCATGCATCAAGCGGAACAACAGGCAAGGCAACAGTTGTCGGATATACAAGAAAAGATATAGATATCTGGGCTGAATGTGTGAGTCGTGTTTTATATATGGCAGGAATCAGAAGAAACGATATTGTACAGGTAGCTTACGGATACGGTCTTTTTACAGGGGGGCTCGGGCTACATTATGGTGTAGAAAATCTTGGGGCAACCGTTGTTCCTATGTCAACAGGTAATACAAAAAAGTTAATAACCATGATGATAGATTTTGGGGTTACAGCAATCGCATGTACACCATCTTATCTCTTGCACATATCTGAGACAATCAGAGAGATGGGACTAAAAGACCAGATAAAATTAAAGACAGCCGTTTGTGGTGCTGAACCATGGACAGAACAGATGAGACTTCAAATAGAGGAAGAACTGGGGATTTGTGCCCATGATATATATGGACTCAGTGAGATTATGGGACCGGGGGTTGCAGCTGACTGTAATTTACATAAAGGACTACATGTTCACGAAGATCATTTTTATCCTGAGATTATTACACCTGATACCCTGGAGCCTGCTTCAGAAGGAACCGTGGGAGAGTTGGTATTTACAACACTTACCAAAGAAGGCCTTCCAATGATCAGATATCGTACAAAGGATCTTACAAGTATCGACTATTCACCTTGTGAATGTGGCAGAACAACACCAAGAATCAGCAGATTTAAAGGACGTTCGGATGACATGCTTGTCATAAGAGGTGTAAATGTCTTCCCTTCACAGGTAGAAGCTGCATTATTAGATATTGGAGAAACTGCTCCACATTACCTTATGATTGTAGACAGAGTCAATAATCTGGATACATTGGAAATCCAGGTAGAAGTTGAAGAGAAATTCTTTACAGATGAAATAAAACAATTAGAAAACCTCACAAAGAAAATAGGACATGTTATTCATCAGGCTCTTGGAATTACCGCAAAGATTACACTTGTTGAACCAAAGACAATAGAAAGAAGTATGGGTAAATCAAAACGTGTTATTGACAAACGTAATTTGGTATAGATTGGAGGAATAGTTATGTACGTAAAACAGATTTCAATTTTTATTGAAAACAAAAAAGGCAGACTCGAAGAAGTATGTCAGTGTCTTGCAGAAAATGATATTAACATTATATCCGTTATTCTGGCGGATACAAACGAATATGGTCTTTTAAGAATGATAGTATCTGATACAAAAAAAGCGAAATCCGTGCTTACAGATGCTGGTTTTTCAGCCATTATAACAGAAGTTATAGCTGTTCGTTTTCCTCATAAATCAGGTACATTAAAGACATTACTTGAATTCTTTAATGTCGAAGAACTTAATGTTGAATATATGTATGGATTATCCACATCATCAACAGATGCAATAATAATTTTTAAAACGTCAGAGAATCAGAAAGCCGTAAATGCCATTTCTCAAAAAGGTGAACAATACGGCATTCAATTGACTAGTCTATAAACGAAAGGAAGAAATTATGGGCGGATTTTTTGGAGTCGCAGCAAAAAAAGATTGCGTATTTGACTTATTTTTTGGAATTGATTATCATTCCCATTTAGGAACAAGAAGGGGCGGAATGGTTGTATATAGTGATGAACAAGGTTATGACCGTTCTATCCACAATATTGAAAATGCTCCATTTAGAACAAAATTTGATAATGAAGCAAATACAATGAAGGGGCGTTTTGGTATTGGCTGTATCTCTGATTACGAGCCTCAGCCACTTTTAGTACGTTCACATCATGGTACTTTTGCAATTACAACTATCAGTAAGATTAATAATGCCGAAGAATTGACAAAACATTTATTTGATAACGGATGTTCTCATTTCCTTGAAATGAGTAGTGGAGAAATAAATGCAACAGAGCTTGTAGCAGCATTAATTAACCAGAAAGAAAACCTTATAGAAGGAATAAAATATGCAATTGACAGTGTTGATGGTTCACTTTCGATTTTGCTTATGAACCAAAATGGAATATATGCTGCCAGAGATAAATACGGACGAACACCTATAGTAATAGGAAAAAAAGAAGATGCATTTTGTGCTGCTTTTGAGAGCTTTTCGTATAAAAATCTTGGATATAAAGATTATAAAGAAATGGGTCCCGGTGAAATTACAGTAATAACTGATAAAAACTGTGTTACACTTGTAAATCCCGGAAAAGACATGAAAATATGTACTTTCTTATGGATATACTATGGATATCCGGCAAGTTCATATGAAGGAATCAGTGTCGAAAGAATGCGTTATAATTGTGGTGCAAAAATGGCCGGAAGGGATAATGTAAAACCTGATGTAGTTGCAGGTGTACCTGATTCAGGAACCGCTCATGCAGTAGGTTATTCCAATGCATCCGGTATTCCTTTTTCAAGACCATTTATAAAATATACTCCAACATGGCCACGTTCATTCATGCCGACAATCCAGTCAAAACGAAATCTGATAGCAAAGATGAAATTACTGGCTGTAGATGATTTAATCAAAGATAAAAGTCTTTTGTTAATAGATGACTCTATTGTAAGAGGAACACAGCTTAGAGAAACAACTGAGTTCTTATACCAAAGCGGAGCAAAAGAAGTTCACATACGTCCTGCATGTCCACCTTTGCTATATGGATGTAAATATCTGAATTTTTCAAGATCTACATCAGAAATGGATCTCATTACCAGACGCGTGATTGAACGGCTTGAGAATGGCAACGTTACAGATGAGATATTACAGGAATATGCAGACCCGGATTCTGAAAAATATCAGAATATGGTTGACGAAATCTGTAAAGAGCTTCATTTTACATCATTAAGATTTAACCGTCTGGATGATATGCTTGATTCCGTAGGAATAGATCATTGCAAGCTTTGTACTTATTGCTGGGATGGAAAAGAATAAATATTGGAGGAAAAAATGTCAGGAAGCCGTATTTCAATACCTACGTTGTTAAAAGTAGGAAAAGGAACTTTGCAAAATCTTGGAATATATCTTAAAACAGGAGGATTTGAGCATGTTGTATTATACTTTGGTAATGGATTAATTAACATGTTCGGAAACTCAATAATAGATGCTGTCAAAAATGAAGGAATAGATATTTTAGAATATAAGGAACTTGATACAGTAAGGATTGAAGATATTATAAATCTGGCATTTGAAATAGATTCAAAAGCACAGGCTATCATAGGTATTGGCGGAGGTAAAGTAATTGACACAGCTAAATATGCAGCATATCTAAGAAAACTGCCATTTATCAGCATACCTACATCTGCTTCGAGCGATGGCTTTTCGAGTGCAAGTGCTTCGCTTCTGGTAAACGAAAGGCGAACATCTGTACCGGCAAAAATGGCTTACGGCATAATTGTAGATACGGATATTTTAAAGAGTGCACCGGAAAAATTTATTTATTCCGGTATTGGTGATATGGTATCAAAAATTACTGCTTTGTATGACTGGCAGTTTGAAGCACAACATGGTTATTCTGAACTGAATGATTTTGCCGTTATGATTGCAAAGAAAGCGGTTAATAGTTTTGTACGAACACCTTTTGAAACAATTCATGACGACTTATTCTTAAAGGAACTCGTAGATTCGCTTGCAATGAGCGGAATCGCTAATGAAATTGCCGGTGGAAGTACACCTACAAGCGGAAGTGAACATTTAATATCACATGCTCTTGATAAAATGCTTCCAAATCCTCAATTACATGGAGTACAGGTTGGAATCAGTACTTATATTATGAGTACCGTTCAAAACCACAGATTCGTTCGTGTAAATACCATATTTGAAAAAACCGGATTCTGGGATTATGCAGCTACACTGAATCTGAATCGTGCAGATTACGAAAAAGCAATTGAAATGGCGCCTTCCATAAAACCACACCGACATACTTATCTCCATGAAGATGAGTATAGAAAAAAAGCTGTAGATGTCTTATATAATGATGAAGTATTGAAGAAAGTATTTGCATAACAGATTATTGAAAGGTTAGATGACTATGGAACACATAAACAAGTATGACGGACTTTTGTTTGATTTAGATGGCACTCTTTGGAATGCAACTATACAAATCAGAGATTCCTGGAACATTGCCATAAAGAATTATTCTGGCATGGAAAAACGTAATCTTACACTTAAAGAACTCGAAAGTGTTATGGGGCTTCCAATGGATGAAATTGCAGGAACTCTTTTCTCTGAATACGATAAAAAAATGCAGCTTGAAATACTTGAAAAATGCTGTGAAATTGAAAATGATTATCTTACATTAAATGGCGGCATACTATATCCTGATTTAGAGCAAACCTTAGCAAAATTAAAACATAATCATAAATTATGCATCGTAAGCAACGGTCAGACAGGATATATTCAGTCATTTCTTACGGCACATAAACTTGAAAAATACTTTGATGATATTCAGAACTGGGGCGATAATAAAGTACCAAAATCTGAAAATATCAAACTCGTCATTAAAAGAAACAACTTGAAAAACCCGGCTTATATTGGTGATACTAAGGGAGACGCAAATGCAGCAAGACTTGCAGGTATAGATTTTATCTATGCAAAATACGGTTTTGGAGATGTTAAAGAATATAAATACAGTATTGAAACGTTTAAAGAACTACTCATAATTTAGAATATTAAAGGTCTGTGAAATATTACGCAGACCTTTCTTAAATAATAATTACATATGATAATCTACCGATTTATCATAACTTCCCCAGTATACTATTCGGTCATTAAGTTTTTTGCAATCATTTTCTTTACTTAATTCATTTAATGTTTCGTCAATACTTTTTACTGAATAATCTTCTGATGGTCTTCTTAAATAATATTTTAAAGGAAATCCACTTTTATCATCTGTCATAAGCTCTTCAGTCGTAAAAAATTCATTAAACGATGTAAACCTTTTACTATCAAAATTTTCTTCATATCTTTTAAACATCAATTCATCCTCATATACGAAGCTGCGTTTTCCATCATCATAAATTAATTCAATATACCTAAAAACCTCAACTTCATCCATAGAAATATGACAACAGTGCGCATTATCTGCAATTCCGTTTTGAAAAACCCTTCCTATTCTATATGATACTATCTTTTTCATAAAAACTCCTTTCAAACATATATGGTCATTTTAACAAAGTTTTCACTATGAAGTCAATAAAATATATTATTTTATACCAAATACATCTTGATTAGATGTTTTATATGTGTTAAATTTATATAAGTATCTAGTTTAAAATATAAAAATTTAGGAGGATTTTATGTTTAACAGAAAAAAGTTTACTAAAAGTTTTTTAAGCAGCGTTTTATCTGTTTCTTTGATAGTGACATCTTATGGTGGATTACTGCCTGATAAACTAAAAGCAGATGAAAAAAAAATAGTATATGCAAAACATACGTATGACAGCAATTATGACAATCAGAATGCATATTTCGGAGATGATCTAGGATGTACGTATACTCCTTCTGCTACTACATTTAAAGTTTGGAGTCCTTTAGCTACAAACATTAAGCTATGCCTTTACGATGCGGGTAATGGCGGTTCAGCAACTGAAGAGCTTGAGATGACAAAAGGTAATAAAGGAGTATGGAGTATTACAGTTAATAAAGATATTGTAAATAAATACTATACTTATAAGGTGACTGCCGACGGAGTAACAAATGAGGCTGTCGATATTTATGCCAAAGCAGCCGGAGTAAACGGCGAACGTGCGATGGTAGTTGATCTTGACAGTACAGATCCTGATAACTGGGATAAAGATTATAAGCGTACAAAAACACTCTTAAGTGATATTATCGTATGGGAAGTTCATGTAAGAGATTTTTCTATAGATGTTACTTCCGGCGTGTCTAAAGAAAACCGCGGCAGATACAAGGCATTTACAGAAAAGAATACTACCTTAAACGGAGAAGGTAAGATTCCTACATGTGTTAATTATCTTAAAAAACTCGGTGTAACACATGTTCAGATTATGCCTATGTATGATTTTGGCGGAGTAGATGAAAAGAATGTATCTACTGATTTGGCAGAAAATTATAACTGGGGATATAATCCTGAAAATTATAATGTTCCGGAAGGATCATTTTCAAGTAATCCTTACGACGGAAATGTTCGTATAAAAGAGATGAAGGAAATGATTCAGGCTTTACATGATGCCGGAATCAAAGTTATAATGGACGTTGTGTATAACCATACTTATGCAACAGAAGATTCCAATTTTAACAAAATAATGCCGGATTATTACTATAAACTTAATTCTGATAAGAGTTATTTCGACCAAAGTTATTGTGGAAATGCTACAAGAAGTGAAAGTGCAATGTACCGTAAGTTTATGATAGATTCACTTACATATTGGGCAGATGAATACAATCTTGACGGTTTCCGTTTTGATCTTATGGGAATTCATGACGCTGAAACAATGAATCAGATTCGTTCAACTTTGGATAACAAATTTGGTGAAGATACTATTGTTTTATATGGTGAAGGCTGGTCCGGAGATGGAAGTAGTTTAGAAAACAGTGCACATAAGAAATTTGAAAGTAATCTTGACGATGGTATCGGATACTTCAATGATCAAATACGTGATTCTATAAAAGGTGAACATAAATTTGATGGCACAATCGGACTCGTCCAGACAAACTACTTTTCGGGAAGCTATCTTGAAGAAGGAAAAAAATGGCCTAATAATGTATTTGGCGGTATTATGGGTTCAGTAGGTAAAACAGATGGTAATTATGGCGAATGGAGACCATTTTGGTCAAAATCATCTAATTGTGTTGTATCATATACATCAGCTCATGATAACCTTACATTATGGGATAAACTTACGGAAGGTGCAGGGAAAAACTATACTTCGACAGATAACAGACTTATCAATATGAATAAAATGGCAGGTGCTGTCATCCTTACTTCAAAGGGCGGAACATTTATGCAGGCAGGTGAAGAATTTGCCAGAACAAAATACGGAGATGATAATAGTTATAAATCAGCTGATTCAGTTAATAAGATTGACTGGTCAAGAGTAGATACATACTCTGCAATACAAAAATATTATCAGGGTATTATAAAGATACGAAAAGCATTTTCAGGATTCAGATCAATTTTAACAAGAAGTGGAGATAACTGGCATCCTAACAATAATAACATCAACTGGTTGAGCACAAACGAAAAGGGAACCATAGCCTTTTATGAAACTAATAATGTAGCAGGTGAATGGTCAAAGCTCGCAGTGTTAATTAATAATGCAACCACTGATACAAGTGTTGACTTATCTTCTGCAAGTTCAGAACAATGGGTTATTATTGCAGATGGTACGAATGCCGGACTTGATAAGATCAGAGAATCATCATCAAATGTATCTGTACCTGCAAAGTCAGTAGTGATAGCTGTTCCAAAGGGAACATTTGATGAATGTAAAATTTCTGAAAACCATGCTCCTGAAATTATAGCTGATTCAAGTATTAATGTAATCGCAGGTGATACAGCATCATTTACTGTAAAAACAGCTGACGAAGACAATGATAAAGTTACTTTATCAGTAGGCAAGTTACCGGATGGTGCAAATTTCAACACATCAACAGGTGTATTTACCTGGGATAATACGAAATTAGGAACATACACAATCACCTTTACGGCAACTGATGGAAAAACACAGGTTACAAAAAACGTAACACTTAATGTAACAGATAAGTGGGATGGCGTAAGAAAAGCATTAAAAGAAATAAGTGATGCATCATATGATGAAAACCTTGTTACAAGTGAAGAATGGATTTCATTTTCAACAAGAATCTCTGTTATTCAGAGACTGATGGAATCTGATACGGACATCGATGCTAAAGAAATTGATGAACAGCTTAATCTTTTAAGCAAATGTAAAAAGATAGTTGATGCACAGTTATTAGCAAGAAAGAACTGTCAGACTTCTCTTGACACTGCTACAGAAAGAGTATCAAAGGCTGAAAAGAATTCTGATGATTACGATTCTTCTGCAGTAAAAGATTTAAAAAATCTTGTTGAAGAATCAAACACATTTATGAAATCTGTTCATTTAGAATCACAATACAAAAGCCTTGAAGAAGATATAAAAATGGCTACAGATACATGCGTATCATTAAAAGCAGTTCCTGTTATAAGAGTAAAAACATCTGGATGGAATAACCCGGCAGTATATATTTGGCAGGGAGATGGAGAATCTGCAAAGAATTTATCAGGTAAATGGCCTGGAACAAAACTTACTAATACAGACTCAGATGGATGGTTTGTGTTCGAACTTCCGGAAGGAACTAAAAATTATAATGTAATCGTTAATGATGGGGCAGCTTCAACATCCACACAGACACCAGATATTACCGGTATTAACGAATGTGCAGATATTACTGTAACGTCATTTACAGGAAAAACATGTACATACACAAAAGACGAATATGATGTTGAAGGCGGAAAAATAATTCCTGATAAGACCATATTATTAAAGCAGATTAATATTGCAACCGAAACAGTTAAAAAGTATAACAACGAAAAAGTAAAAGAACTTGAAAGTATATTGACAGATGCAAAAGCAGTAAATGATAAAACAGATGTTTCTCAGGTTGAAATAAATCAAAGTATAAGAAAATTAAAAGCAGGTATTGAGAGTGTAGTAAATTACAAAGAGCAGCCTTCTACCGGCGAGACTACTACTAAAGAGCAGCCTTCTACCGGCGAGACTACTACTAAAGAGCAGCCTTCTACCGGCGAGACTACTACCAAAGAGCAGCCTTCTACCGGCGAGACTACTACCAAAGAGCAACCTACTACCGGCGAGACTACTACCAAAGAACAGCCTTCTACCGGCGAGACTACTACTAAAGAACAGCCTTCTACCGGTGAAACTACTACTAAAGAACAGCCTTCTACCGGTGAAACTACTACTAAAGAGCAGCCTTCTAATGAAGAAACAACATCTTATTTATATGACGATTTGGAAATTACAAGTTTATCAATTAGCAGACCAAGTAATTATGTAAGTGTTGGTGAAAAAATAAAAATTAAGACACGAGCTGTTGGAGGATATGGTAAAATCCGTTACAGTTATTTGATAACAAACTCTAATAATACAATTAAAAGCGATAGCAAGACATCTCCTGTTGTATATTGGACACCTGGTAAATCAGGTATATATACAATAACAGCTACAGCTACAGATTCATTAGGTAATACATCTACAGAAACATATGAAGGTTATGTTGTAAATGAAAAGCTGTCTGTTTCAAGCTTTAAATTATATATATCCTCACCGAAGTATGTTACCGGAAAAACTATTAAACTTAAGGCAAAGGCAGCCGGAGGTACAGGAAAATATTCATATAAATTTGCATATAAGAAAGTTGGAGACGACTTTATAAAAACAATCCGTAAGTATGGAAGCTCAAGCACTACAAAATGGAAACCTGCAAAGAAAGGCAAATATGTATTATATGTATATATTAAAGACAACGTAACAAAGAAATTAGTGAAAAAATCTATTAAAATTAAAGTAAGATAACTATAAATGGCAGATTCCAAGCACTTTGGAATCTGCCATTTTCATTTAAGACAAATAGACACATTTTACCATGATTAATGAAAAATATACGTGTTATAATGATATTACATTTATACTAGGAGGTATTACTATGATACTAAAAAAATTTTTTTTATCATCATTGTTGGTAATTATTTTTTGTACAACACCTGTTCTTAATATTGGGAGCATAACTTTTTTTACATCTTGTACAACTACACAATGTGCTGTTGTGCAGCAAACATCAAAAGATATTAGTGTTTCTTTAAACAAAACTTCTGTAAATCTTGACATAGGAAAAACCATAAAACTCAAATTAAACGGAACTACTGAATCTATAAAATGGAAATCTGCAAATAAAAATATTGCCAGTGTAAACCAAAAGGGAAAAGTAAAGGCAATTTCTAAAGGTAAGACAGTAATTAAAGCTATAACATCCCAAAAAACATACAAATGCAAATTAATTGTTTCAAATCCATCTGAAAAAAAATTTATCTATAATTCTATAATTGCTTATAAAAAAACGTACCCTGAAGGAACATCATGGACTAATAGCAATTATTATAAATGGAATGGCGGAGTATATACAGGAGGTTATGGATGTGCAGGATTTGCATTTATGTTGAGTGATGCAGCCTTTGGAACAAAAAAGGCACATGTAATATATGATCTTAATAACATTCAAAATACAATAAGAGTCGGAGATATCATCAGGGTAAATTATGATTCCCACTCTGTTATAGTATTAAAGAAATATACTGACTGTGTTGAAGTTGCTGAAGGAAATTATAATTCAAGTGTACATTGGGGAAGAAAAATTTCTTATGAAGAAATAAAATCAAGCGGAACTTATTATATGACTCGTTACGATAATTAATTTTTATCTTGTAAAATTAATCCTAAAATGTTAATCTATTTATAGTTATAATCAAATGAAATGGAGATTTTTATGAAGCCAACAAATTATCATGACCAGATTAATATTGATAATCAGTTGAGATTAAGAGAAATTCTAAAGGAGTTGCCGGAATTCTGCAAATTATTCTTTAGAGGAATTGAACCTACTACTTCATCTCGAACAAGACTGGCATATGCATATGACCTTACAGTCTTTTTTAATTTTATAAAAGATTCAAATCCTACATATAAAGATATTAATATGAAGAACATCCCAATAACTGTACTTGATAATCTTAAAGTAACGGATATTGAGGAATATCTTGAATATTTAAAAGTATACTCTAAGAATGAGAGTTTACATACAAATAAAGAAACGGGCATTAAAAGGAAGCTGTCTTCATTAAAATCATTTTATAACTATTATTTTATTAACGAACTTATACAGGAAAATCCTGCCGCAAAAGTAAAAGTACCAAAACTCCACGAAAAAGAAATCATACGACTTGATCCCAATGAAGTTGCTGAGCTTTTAGATACTGTTGATTCAGGTGAAAAGCTTACAGAAAAGCAAAAGGCTTATCATGAGAAAACAAAAATCCGTGATCTTGCAATTATGACACTTCTTCTTGGAACAGGAATTCGTGTATCTGAGTGCGTAGGAATTGACATAAATGATATAGATTTTGATAACACAGGAATAAAAATCCGTAGAAAAGGCGGCTATGAAACTACTGTGTATTTTGGTGATGAAGTATTGGCAGCATTACTTGATTATTATAGAGAACGGGTTAATACGATTGCATTCGAAGGACACGAGAATGCCTTTTTCTTATCTATGCAGCGCAAAAGGATGAGTGTACGGAGTGTTGAACAGCTTGTTGGCAAATATTCAAAACTTGTGACAAAATTAAAACATATTACACCTCATAAGTTGAGAAGCACATACGGAACCAGTCTTTATCGCGAAACAGGTGATATTTATCTTGTCGCTGATGTATTAGGACACAAAGACGTTAATACAACACGTAAGCACTATGCTGCTCAGGAAGATGAAAGAAAATGGAAAGCCCGAAATGCTGTAAAATTACGTGAAGATTAGCAGTATAGTTGAAATTCTCTGCATTTTCTGATAAAATTATAATATGTATTGTAATTTGGAGGTAAAAAATATGGATATGTTTGAAAAAGCAAAAGAAGTAAGTGGAGAAGTAATTAATTCGGCCAAAAGTTTTGGAAATTCATTATATTCTTCATCAAAAGAGCAAAGTGAAATTGCTAATTTAAATGTTCAGAAGTCTATAATTAAAAAACGCTTAAAAGACTCCTATGCTAAGATTGGTGAGAAATATGTTGATTACATTCAAGCCGGTGATGTAAATGATGTATTTAATGTTGAAGATATCTTAGAAGATATTAAACCGGATTTGGAAAAACTTGCGGACCTTGATATTCAAATTAATGATAAACAGATAAAAATAAAAGCTGACGAAGAACAAAAAAATCAAAAGAAGGCTCTTGCTGCTTACGAATATGAAAAGCAAAAATTAGATAAAGCCCTTGAAATGGACATTATTTCAGAAGCAGAATATGATGAGAAATTATCAATTGCAAAATTAAAGATGGATAACTATGAACTTCTTCGCAAGGTAAAATTACAATTAGAAATGGGAATAATAAACAAAGACGAATATGATGAAAAAATAAAAAACATATTAAGTAACTGAAAAGTAGTTGAGAGTGTAAAATAAAGTGTGTAAGTTACCGGTAACATAACTTACGCGCTTTATTTTTTTATAAAAAGATATGAAGAGTTTAAATCATTTTTAAGCCTTCACCCAACTATTCGCAAAATCCGTGTTTAACGAATAGTTAGTGGGTGTTATTTTAAACAACAAAGAATGAGATCTCTGCCACCTCATTCTTTGTTTCTTTTTTACTGTACATATTCAGTTGTTTCCGGCACCTGAGTTTCCGTTTCAGCTTCTGTAGGCTGTATTTCAACACCACAATATTCTCCAATTACACGTATCATCATATCGTTAAAATATTCACTATTATACTCATTCGGTTCTAATGGTACATCATGTGAATACCCAACACCACTATTATCATCCAGAAAGAGGAAAGTTCCACCTGTCATAACAGCAAATGTTCTCAATAATTGCTGTGTATCCTCCATAGCACCACTTGCTGCCACAGGAATGATTCTGATACCTTTAGAAGAAGCTGTCTCAATCAATTCAGAAAGCTGTTTTACTATGTCATCTGAGTTATGAGGAGGAGCGTCTAATACAAGAAACATTAATTTTACGCTACTTTCATCTGACCAGTCATGTTCATTTATTGCATTATTTAACGCAGTATGCACAGCCTCTTCATAATCGCCACCGCCTTCAGCATTTTGTTCTCCAACTAAATCTGCTACTTCAGAAGCATTGTCCCTGAAATCAAAGTATTTAACAACGTACTCATCGCCCTCATCTCTATAGAAATTAGCACTTGTTCTAATAGACACACCAGCCTCTGATTCGACTCTTTCAATTACATTTTTGATTTCAGCTTTAAGATAATCTAATTCGTCACCCATAGAACCTGTAGTGTCCACTACATACATTAAATCCATCTTAATATCTTTATCAGATAAATCTGATGTTAATTCAAGTTCATTATTATTATTTGCAAATTCACTGATTTTAAAGCTTTTAAAAGAACCATCCTGTTGTTCAACCTCAATAATATCAGGTGTAATATTATCATCTTTATGGAAATTATAAAATAAATATGCATCACCATTAACATCTGTAGTTGCTTCATATATAAGTTCCTGGTTTGAAAAAAGTCTTACTTTTACATTATTTATTGCCGTACCTTCATTACTTACGTGTACGCGAAAACGACTATCCGCAATCAAGTTCCATATATTCATTGTGTCTTTGTCTAATGTCCTCAACCAGTTATCCCAATTTTTAAGATCCCTTATTTCTCCACCTGTAAGCGTACCGGCAACTATATCGCCATAACTATTTTCAGCAACTTCTTCATCATATAAAACTTCCGATCCGGTAGAATCTACGGCACCTTCTTCTACGGCCATATCAAACTTTTCTGCGAAATGACCGGCTATTGAATCTTTAACATTTTGTTTTTTTTCACCGATAACTCCGTCTTTATACGTCCCTGATTTTTTACTGGTATCCTGATTTGTATAATTTCTGTTCCATGGAGCAATTACTAACGTTGCTATGGCTGCACAACATACAACAGTTCCAATTGAACCCGTAATTAAATATTTTTTTGAACTTTTCTTCATATTAATTTCCTCCTCTTTTTGTTTTGCCCTAATACAATCAGATGGTAACACATCTTTTGCCTCAGGTATCTTCATATTATTTATATAATCCTCCAGTTCTTTTTTGTTCATATAATGCTCCTTCCTGCTAACTTAAATATTGTTCCAATTCATTAAGTGCTCTTTGATATTTTTTCTGACACGAAGTTAATGATATATCCAGTATTTTTGCAATTTCTTTATGAGAATATCCCATAACACTTTTTAATATGACAATCTGTCTGTTTTCTTCATCTAGCTTCAATAATGCATTTTTTATTAATATTGATTTATCCGTATTAGAATTATCATCAATATTACTTACAATTTGTTCATCTGAATATATTTCATTCTTACGCTTTCTTAAAATATCAATTGCAGAATTTCTTATTACGGTAAGCATCCAAGTTAAAGCACTTTTATAATCAGTTACGGTATCTGCTTTGTTGTATATAATCACCAACCCATCCTGCACGGCATCCTGCGCTAAATGATAATCATGCACGACATTATATGCAACTGCAAACATCTGTCTTCCTGATATCTCATAAATATCTACTAAAGCAGCTTTTCGACCATGTGCAAGTTCTTTTAAAAGTTTACTGCACTGTCTTTTTTCATCATTTTTATCATGTAGTATTTTCAATTGATCCCTCATTTCCGAACGATTCATAAAATAAACGTTCTTTTACAATATTGTAATTAATGTCCGTTCACTAATAAGACGTAATCCAAAACAAAAAATGGACAAAAAATTAAAAATAGATGTAAATATTTTTACACCTATTCTTAAAAAAATATTTTATTATAAAATGTCTATATGCTCACCATTTAATGCTTTATTCATGCTCCTTACAGCACAAAACTTTCCACACATTGAACAGGTGTCATCATGTTCCGGCTTTCGATCATCCCTGATAGCTTTTGCCGTATCAGAATCAATAGCACATTCCCATTGTGTATCCCAATCAAGTGTTCTTCTCGCTTCTGCCATTTTGTCATCTATATCCCTTGCTCCCGGTATACCCTTGGCAATATCTGCAGCATGTGCAGCTATTTTACTTGCAATAATTCCCTGCTTTACATCGTCAAGATTTGGTAAAGCCAAATGTTCAGCCGGTGTAACATAACATAGAAACGCAGCACCACTCATAGCTGCTATTGCTCCACCTATCGCTGAAGTAATGTGATCATATCCAGGGGCAATATCTGTAACCAAAGGTCCTAAAACATAAAATGGTGCACCCATACATATAGTCTGCTGGACTTTCATATTTGCTGCAATCTGATCCATAGGCATATGTCCCGGTCCCTCAATCATAACCTGAACATCTTTTTCCCATGCACGCTTTGTTAATTCTCCCAATCTGACAAGTTCTTCAATCTGACAAACATCTGTAGCATCCGCAAGACATCCCGGACGACACGCATCTCCAAGCGATATGGTAACATCATATTCCCTGCAAATATCCAATATTTCATCATAATATTCATAGAATGGATTTTCTTGTCCCGTCATGCTCATCCATGCAAATACAAGCGAACCGCCTCTCGATACAATATTCATCTTTCTTTTATGTTTTCTGATTTGTTCTATAGTCTTACGTGTTATTCCACAATGAAGAGTTACAAAATCAACTCCATCTTCTGCATGAAGTCTTACTACATCAATAAAATCCTTTGCAGTGAGTTCCGACAAATCTCTTTGATAATGAATAACACTGTCGTAGACAGGCACTGTACCTATCATAGCAGGACATTCGCTTGTCAGCTTTTGACGAAATGGCTGTGTATTTCCATGACTTGATAAATCCATTATTGCTTCTGCCCCCATATCTACGGCAGACATAACTTTTTTCATCTCTTCATTATAATCTACACAATCCTTTGAAACTCCTAAATTAACATTGATTTTAGTTCGAAGCATTGAACCAATTCCTTCAGGATTAATACATTTATGGTTCTTATTTACAGGAATAGCAATTTTTCCACATGCAACCAATTCCATTAGTTTTTCTATCGGCATGGTTTCTTTTTTTGATACTGCCTCCATTTCAGGAGTAACAATTCCTTTTCTTGCTGCTTCCATTTGTGTACTATAGGTTTTCAAAAATATTTCCTCCATTAATCTGTAAATTCATTTTTTATGGCAAATCCATGATCTATAGGGCCACTTCCTTTTCCTAAGTCAAGCATCATACTAAGAGCACATGAAACAAATTTTTTTGCTCTTTTTACAGACTCTTCTAATCCATATCCTTTTGCAAGATTGGCCGCTATAGCTGATGATAACGTACATCCGGTACCATGCGTATTCGGATTATTTATTCTTTCCTCATAATACCAGTTTATCTGACCTTTAAAATACAATATATCATTTGCATTTTTATCATTATGTCCACCTTTTAATAATACGGCACAATTATACTCATCTGCAATCATCTTTGCTGCATTTATCATATCATCATCATTTAAAACATTCAAACCGGTAAGTTCTTCTGCTTCGGGAATATTTGGTGTAAGCAAATCTACAACATGAAAAAGTTTTTCTTTAAGAATATTTATGGCATCCTCATTTATAAGTCTTGCACCACTTGTTGCAACCATTACAGGATCAATTACAATATTATCCGGCCGGTATTCTATTAACTTATCAGCTATTACCTGAATAAGTTCTTTTTCTGATACCATACCAACCTTGACCGCATTTGGAAAAATATCATTAAAAATACTATCTAGCTGTTTTGCCAAAAAATCCGGCGTTGAATTCATAATAGCCGCAACACCTTCTGTATTCTGCGCTGTTAATGCAGTAACTGCGCTCATGGCATATACTCCATTTGCTAACATTGTCTTGATATCAGCCTGTATTCCGGCTCCTCCACCAGAATCACTACCGGCTATTGTTAGTGCTGTTCGCATAGTAATACCAACGCCCTTTCTTTAAAATACAATATTATTATAATAAATATTTGTATAATTACAAGTATAAATATTATTACACTTTTGTATATTTCACTGATGAGTAGGCACTATAATACTTTTTTCCATCCACTTCTGTATAACACCTTACTTTTACATAATCGTAATTAGACTGATCAATTGATGTTCCAACACAAAGAATATTGTCTGTTGAGAGAGCCAAACCATTAACACTCGCATAACATTTAGCAGCCAGTGATGACGTTCTCTTCCCACCATATTTAAATATTAAAATATCATCACTCCTGATTTATCATTTCCGGTAATTGATGCATTTCAAATACGTTTCCAGGTTTTGTCATATTTGATAATTCGTATTACTTCCGCTTCATCATTTTCAGATTCATTATTCACACCTTCAACAACATAATAAGCATCATCACCATTATAAAATCCACCCCATATATCAAGTTCCATTTCTATCTCTTTTTTAATAAAATCTTAAATTCATCATCATAATATTCAACTTTAAAATTTTTTTGGTCAATATCACAACATACCCTCATAAATCCATTTACAGTCTCACAAAGATACGATGTTCTTCTATTGTAATAGAATAGTCGTTTTGGTTATACTACAATGTTATACAAAAATCAACGATTTATATTTTTCAATTTTTTATAGATGTATAAGGGCACGGGCGTTTACCCTTGCTCTAGTATAGTCGTTTTTAAATACACCCACTTTATATTTGCCTATGATTCCATCTGCGGCGTTATCGTCAATCGACGTAGCCACCGCTACGCCTCATTCCTCTGCCTTGCAGAATGAAATCATATCCTAAATATAAAGTAGGGTTAATTTAAAACGGCTATACTAGTTCCTATATTTCTATTTCATCAATATGATTTATGATTTTTGAATTCTTCTTTTAGCAAATTTTTCACATCACAAAATAGCATCAAAAATTGATTTCTACAACATGAACATATCTGCATGGACAAGTTACTATCGTCCGTTCACCTCTCGGAGTCATCTTAATCTTCGGTGCTCCTCCGCATTTCGGACATCTAACGCTCGTACTCTTCGTCTGTTCGAGTTCTTTCCAAGCTTTCTTCGCTAACATACTTGGGTTGTCTGATATTCCTTCTGAATTTTCGTTCATTATCCCTATATCCATAAATTGCCTCCTTCATGAAATCGTTCATTGTAACCTATTAACATTTGGTATACCCGATGGATTTATTAAGACATCTGCCGAAACGTTTATAAACAATATACACAAAAAAATCAAAACTCCCATAAACGCTGACAATATCTTTTTCATAAGCACATCCTCAATTCATTACCAATAAGCCTACAATTTAATTATAGCATTATTTTCATCAAAATAAAGCTATCAAATTCTAATTGATTATGCTTAATCATAGTGTTAAAATAAGAAAATACGGATGAACAGAATATTAGAAAGGATGTAAAGATATGTTAAAAATCAATGGTGAGCTATCAGATGAATCAGGTAAATCAGTGTCAGATTATCTTAACGAACAGGGGTATAATCCCAAACACATAGTCGTTGAAATAAACTATGAAATTATACCAAAAACAAAATATGACGATGTAACATTTAAAGATGATGATGTTGTTGAAATAATTACATTTATGGGTGGAGGCTGATACCATATACCTCACTCAAATATGTTTCTATAAAAGATTGGAGATTATAATTTTATGAATGATAAATTAATTATTGGCGGACACGAATTCCAGTCACGCTTCATATTAGGTTCAGGAAAATACTCAATGAAATTGATTAAATCAGCAATTGAGGATGCGGGCGCTGAAATGATTACATTAGCCGTAAGACGTGCTAATACGAAGGAACAGGAAAATATAATGGATTATATTCCTGAAAATATTACGCTGCTTCCAAATACATCAGGCGCCAGAAATGCTGATGAAGCGATAAGGATTGCAAGAATTGCAAGAGAACTCGGATGTGGTGATTTTGTTAAGATTGAAATCATGCGTGATTCTAAATATCTTCTTCCTGACAATCAGGAAACAATAAAAGCAACTGAAATACTTGCAAAAGAAGGATTCGTTGTTATGCCATATATGTATCCGGATCTTAATTGTGCCAGAGACCTTGTTAATGCAGGAGCTGCGTCAATTATGCCTCTTGCTTCACCTATAGGATCTAACCGTGGACTTGCTACAAAAGATTTTATTCAGATACTAATTGATGAAATAGATTTACCAGTTATAGTTGATGCTGGCATCGGTAAACCTTCACAGGCATGTGAAGCAATGGAAATGGGAGCCGCTGCCATCATGGCAAATACTGCACTTGCTACTGCCGGAGATCTTACACTTATGGCCTCAGCATTTAAACAGGCTATAGAAGCCGGAAGAAATGCATATCTCGCCAGACTTGGAAGGATTTTAACAAGGGGAAGTGCTGCATCTGATCCGTTGACCGGATTTTTGAGAAAGGAATAAAATTACCATGGAAAATAGTTTTTTTGTCGACTCAGAATACTTATCAGAAGAGGCGTTAAAGCAAAAACATAAACTTGAATCTGATTCCTCAAGCCGTACTGACCATATGCAATATATGCCCGGAATGGATGTAATTAATTCAGATATAAAAGATCTTGTAATGTCAAATGTATCTGAATATGATTATGATAAATACACAGCAAAAGATGTAATGACGGCTCTTGAACACCATGTATGCACTATAGATGATTTTAAAGCATTGTTATCTCCTGCAGCTGAGCCTTTTCTTGAACAAATGGCACACAAGGCAAAAGAAGAAACTACTAAACACTTTGGAAACACGGTGTATATTTTTACCCCATTATATATTGCTAATTATTGTGAGAATTACTGTGTGTATTGTGGATTTAATTGTTATAATCATATAAAAAGAATGAAACTTGACGAAGAACAAATCGAACACGAAATGAAATTAATAGCAGATAGCGGAATTGAAGAAATATTACTGCTTACCGGTGAGAGTAGAGCAAAAAGTGATATAAAATATATTGGAAATGCCTGCAAACTTGCAAGAAAATATTTTAGAATGATTGGTCTTGAAATATATCCCGTTAATACAGATGAGTACAAATATCTTCACGAATGTGGTGCTGATTATGTTACAGTATTTCAAGAAACATATGATTCTGATAAATACGAGACACTTCATTTAGCAGGACATAAACGTATATGGCCATACCGTTTTGATGCTCAGGAACGCGCTTTGATGAGTGGTATGCGAGGCGCAGGTTTTTCAGCTTTGCTTGGACTTTCTGATTTTAGAAAAGATGCTCTTGCCACTGCACTTCACGTATATTTCCTTCAAAGAAAATATCCACATGCAGAAATGTCCCTGTCATGTCCAAGACTGAGACCAATTATAAATAATGATAAGATAAATCCTCTTGATGTTAAAGAAGTTCAATTATGCCAGGTTTTGTGTGCTTACAGAATATTTCTTCCCTATGTTGGTATTACTGTATCTTCAAGAGAAAGTGCTGAGTTCAGAAACGGAATTGTAAAAATTGCAGCTACTAAAGTTTCAGCTGGTGTTTCAACCGGAATCGGCGACCATGAAAGTAAATATTCCGGAAAAGATAATAACGCTGAGCATGGTGATGAACAATTTGAAATAAATGATGGGCGAAGTTTAAAGAAAATGTATCAGGATATTGCTGATGAAGGACTTCAACCCGTACTGAACGATTATCTATATGTTTAACATTATCTGTGTTACTAACAGGTCGCTTTGTAAAGACAATTTTTTTAACCGTATTGATACTATTGCACGCACATCAGCCACCTCTATCATCCTGAGAGAAAAGGATTTACAGGAACATGAATATTACGAACTTGCAAAAGAAGTGATAGCCATCTGTGACAAATATAAAAAACAATGTATTTTACACAATTTTATTGATGTAGCTATGTATTTAAATCATTCTGCTATTCATCTTCCTTTTGAAGTTTTAAAAAAAATGTCTGCTAATGATTTAAAAACTTTTAAAGTACTCGGTGCATCCTGTCATAACACAGATGATGCAATATTTGCCGAAAAAAAAGGATGTACATATATTTCTGCCGGTCATATATTTGAAACAGATTGTAAGAAAGGACTCCCCTCAAGAGGCATAGAATTTCTAGAAAATATATGCAATACTGTAGATATACCTGTATATGCTATCGGAGGTATTAACAAGAATAATATTTACATGATAAGAAATACTCATGCCGCAGGTGCATGCATAATGAGTGCTTTTATGAATGAAAATGATATTAATAAATTAATGGAAATGGAATAATCATATGAATTTTAAAAAAGAATCCCTACTATTATACGGAATAACAGACCGCTCGTGGATAAACAATATTACTTTATATGAACAAGTTGAACTGGCTCTTAAAGGTGGAATTACTCTTCTGCAGCTTCGCGAAAAAAACCTTGATGAAGAATCATTTGTTATAGAAGCTGTTGAGATAAGAAATCTATGTCATAAATACAATGTTCCACTTATAATTAATGACAACTTAAACGTTGCTCTAAAAAGCGGTGCAGATGGAATACATGTTGGAATAAATGATATAGCTGTAGAAAGTATTAGAAAAAAAACAAATAAGGATTTTATCATAGGAGCTACGGCAAAAACATTAGAGCAGGCTCTCTATGCAGAAGAATCAGGTGCTGATTATCTCGGAGTAGGTGCCGTATTTGCTTCACCCACAAAAAAAGATGCAATAAGAATCAGCAAAGAACAATTTAATTCTATTTCTGAAGCTGTAAACATACCTATTGTAGCCATAGGCGGCATAACTTATGATAATATTTTACAATTGAAAGAATATAAAACTCATGGTATTGCTGTCATTTCCGCAATTTTTTCCGGAGATATTTTAGATAACTCTATACATCTTAGAAAAAGAAGCGAACTGCTTTTTGGAAATTAAAAAAATGACCGGTCTATATATATAACCGGTCATTTTTTTAATTTAAGTGAAATTCTTCCTGATACATCGTAAATTCACCAACAAAAGCGGGTTGCCTTCCATATTTCAAATCATTAAGATATCCATGTGTCTCAAAAGAAGAATTTCTTGTCTGTATGACACAAACACCTACATTAGAACAATGGTCAGATACTCTCTCACAATTAGTAAGCAGGTCTGTCATAAAAATACCAAGCTCGCCATCACATTCACCCGTCTGGAGTCGTTCTATATGCCTATTCTTAATCTCTTTAGTCAAATCATCTATTACCTGCTCTAACGGCTCAACTTTAAATGCAATCTTTGTATCTTCTTTCGCAAAACATTCATAAGTTATATCCAATATCTTTTCAATAGCTTTTGCTAATATCTGTAACTCATTTTTTGCCTTATCAGAGAATTCTTTCTTTCCTTCCCGCATATTTTTAGCAACCTTTGCGGTATTAATAGCATGATCACCTATTCTCTCAAAATCATTAATAGAATGAAGCATTTCAGATATCTCATTATTATCTGCATCTGACATATCTTTACTTGACAAATGAATTAAAAATGTATCTAATTCATCTTCCAGATAATCTAAACGTTCTTCCATTTCAAATATTTTATCATATTTTTCTTTATCAAATTCTTTAAACAAATCTAAAGAATACACAAAACTCTTTCTAGCCAGATCCGACATTTCAACGGTCTTTTCTCTACACTCTCTTACAGCAAGACCCGGAGATAATAATAAACGCTCATCAAGAAGTACTCTCTTGAATTCTTCATCTGAATTTTTAACCAGACTTTCTGCAAGATTAACCAGCACCTTCGTAAAAGGAAGTAATATCAACGTCGTTCCAAGATTGAAAACTGAATGGAATTTAGCAATATTGAAAGATGATATTGGTGCTGAAAACACATCAAGCTTTACTATATATCTGAACAAACAATAAAACAACATTCCTATGCATGTACCAATAATATTGA
The DNA here is from genome assembly GCA_946186125.1 of uncultured Lachnospira sp. Classification (GTDB taxonomy): domain Bacteria; phylum Bacillota; class Clostridia; order Lachnospirales; family Lachnospiraceae; genus UBA2821. The sequence goes on from CAMHLZ010000017.1 coordinate 55,349, forward strand.
AACTAATGTGTATTACCGATACACGCTTAGCGCTCTTATTAACACCTATAGATGTTAATAATGCAGTAACACACGTTCCTATATTCTGACCCATTATGATAGGAAGTGCCATTCCATAATTAATCTGTCCTGTCATTGAAAGTGCCTGCAAAACACCAACAGATGCTGCAGACGATTGTATAATTCCAGTAAATACTGTACCAATCAACACTCCAAGGAACGGGTTACTAAAAGCCACTAAAATATGCTGAAATTCCGGCATATCCGCCAAAGGAGATACCGCTCCGCTCATAAGCTCCATTCCATACATCAAAACTGAAAAAGCGGTAAGTATAGTTCCGACATCTCTCTTTTTTTCGCTTTTTGATGCCATTATAAGAATAACACCAACGAGTGCAATAATAGGTGAAAAATTCTCAGGCTTTAAAAGTGACATAAAGAAATTGTCTGTTTTAATACCTGAAAGACTCAGAATCCATGCTGTTAATGTTGTACCTACATTTGACCCCATTATTACACCTACAGTTTGTCCCAACTCCATAATCCCAGAGTTTACAAGACCAACAAGCATTACCGTTAATGCTGAAGACGATTGAATTGCAACCGTAATAGCAGCACCCAATGCCATACTTGTAAAAGGATTTGATGTCATCTTTTTTAAAATTGTCTGTAGCTTTCCACCAGCAACCTTCTCAAGATTCCCTGACATTATGTGCATTCCAAATAAGAAAAAAGCCAAACCACCACATAATTGAAATACCGAATATATATCCATCGTTTCCTCCAAATTTGTTTTATCTTAAAATTAACCATACCTAATATAATTACCACATATAACACCATAATGTCAACACAAATTATTAAACTATATTAAGCTTAAATATTTTCTCTGCATTTTTATACATAAGCATTTCATAATCTTCTTTGCTTATTAACTGTGGTAAAACATTAAAATAATCCTGATAAAGTGACCTGTCACCATATTTATTACATAAATATGTATCTATTCCATCTATCGGAGCATCACTCCCAAACATTATTTTTCTATTACCATAGCGTCTTATAGCTTCCATTGTCGTACTCATTTTTACCCATGTTGTATCACCATACAAATTATCAGCTTTTCCCAGTAAGTCAAGTGCTTCTGTGTTGTCGCTGCCAAGCCCCATATGTACCATAACAAACGGAATATCCGGAAACATTTTTGCTGCTTCATATAAATGTATCGGCGACGCCGCTTCACATCCTCCGGTATGTGATACAACAGCTAATTTTAATCTGTCAGCCAATTCCAGGTATGGAAGACACTTTTTATCTACCGGACTTGTATTAGAATGGAAAGGGTGAAGCTTTATTCCACTAATAATATCTAAGTTATCTTCAATCATTTTCTGTAATTCCTTTGTCAGACCCTGTGTATAAGGTTTCACCCACACTGCTATAGTAATCTTATCAGTATGTTTTCTTACGAATCTAATCATTCTTTTTAAATTTTCTTCCTGTGTATACTGTTGCGGTAATAAATTCTGTTCATGATCCATTTCGGCTGAATCAGCATTTGATACAACAGCATAATCAATATGATACTTATCCATCATTGTAGCAACCATTTCTTCTGTCATGAAAAAACCGACTCTTTCTCCGCCTATATGAACATGTGTATCTATTATTTTCATAATTTTCTCCTGGTTTTAAATATTTAAACTATTTTTTATATATCGCACCTGACTTGATATTGACTTCCCTGTTTTACACCACATTACAAAATGCTCACAATTATTTGTTACCAGATCATACTTTTCTTCACCTAATCTGCTTTTCGCTCTGTTTATCGTATCCTCAGGCGAATATACTGTAGAATTTCCTTTTAAAAAATCTTTTTCATATATTTCAAATGGGCCGTTAAACATAAAATTCGTGCTGTGATGTATTTTGTTCGGCATCCCGTTTTCACCAAAATATACAATGAAGTAATCTTCTGAATCCTTTAAAAAGTCATTGAATAACGACTCGTGGATTGTTATTTTTCCATTGAAATCGTCTCCTTCTCCGCAGTAATGAATTACTTTATTATCTCCTATATAAACTGCATAATGTTCATACAGGTCCACTAGTAATCCGCGAGATATACCTACAATATCTCCCGGTTCAAGAAAACTTTCACTGGTAAGTCTCCTCATTTTCTCATGCATTACTTCGAAATTTCCTTTTCCTTTGCATATATTTTTATCGTCTATTATTCTTATATTACCGTTAAATATATGTTTTTGAAGTCTCCAGCCTTTCACTTCCCATAAATTGTCCCACAAAGAATCATAATCTATTACTTCTTTTTCAATATTAGGACAATCACCGATAAACTCATCCTTGTCACATCCCATGCTCATCAAATCACTCATGTACTTCTCCAATCCGATTTCTCTTATAGTTATTGTATCAAATATATCTGTATTTGTGAATGGTTACAAATCTTTATTCCGTCACCGATGCCATATAGTTATCTATTCCATTTGCGATTCCTGTTACAATTCTATTCTGGTAATCTTCCGATGCCATTTTTAAATCTTCCTCAGCATTAGACATATATCCCATCTCAACAATGGTCACCGGTACCTGACACCAGTTGATACCGCTCATAGAGTCTGTTTCCCAGACATATTCTTTATTGCATCCTGTAGATGCAACTAATGCATCCAGAACGGCATAAGATAATGCTCTGCTTTTCCATGCAAGATTTCCATTGTATGGATTTGAATCAGTCTGACATATAGTCATGGCTCCGTTTGCAGAAGAATTTTCCGAACCATTTGCATGAATTCTAATAAATGCCGCTGCGTTCACTGAATTTGCAATACCTGCACGTTCACTGTTACTAATATTCACGTCGTTAGTGCTCCTGACCATAACAACCTCATATCCTCTGTTTTTGAGCTCCGATTCTAGCTTTAAAGCTACTTGTAGATTTAATTCATACTCGGCAAGACCGCTGGCAACACCTGAAGTTCCGGATGAAACCTTTGCTTTAGTCTGCGATGCCCCGGGGCCTATAGGTTCCTGTGATGAATCACCATATTGCTGATGTCCCGCATCAATCGCAATAAGGCGGTTTGCCAGATTGACTGTATCTACACTTGGCTGGTAGACAGCCTCAGTATATTCTTCGCTGATAATCTCACTTGCCGGTTCAGTATCTGCTTCTGAAATAGCTTCTTCAGTCGTCTCCGGTAATACTTCAGTAATAGTTTCTTCTTCACTACCGGCTGATTCTGTGATACTTTCTGTTATCGTCTCTGATTCAATCTCTGTGGACTCGGTATCGGTGTCTGTATCTGTATATTTTTTTGTTTCTGTAATTGTCTCCGCAGTACTGCCTGACGCACTTTTGGTTGATGGTTGCCCTTTTGACGCTTCTTTTGAGCATCCCTGTAAGAACACAAGAGTAACTGAAAAAATTAATATTATAAATCTTTTTTTCATACTGTAAATTCCTTTTTTTAAAATAAATGTACTAATATATATTTTACACAAAAAAAAAGAACCGTCAATGGTTCTTTTTATTCCGTACCTTCAAAACTACACAC
>CAMHLZ010000018.1 GCA_946186125.1 uncultured Lachnospira sp.
ACAACAACAAAGCAGGAAGAAACAACAACAAAGCAGGAAGAAACAACAACAAAGCAGGAAGAAACAACAACAAAGCAGGAAGAAACAACAACAAAGCAGGAAGAAACAACAACAAAACAGGAAGTTAAGGCTCCAAAGATTTCTACAATCAATATAGATAAGAAGTCAGGAACAGTAACAGAAGGACAGAACGTTAAGATTTCTGTAAAAGCTACAGGTACAGGAACACTTAAGTATAAGTTTGTTGTAAAACTTAAGGGTGCTAAAAACGGTAAAGTACGTGAATACAGTACTTCAAGCAGTGCAAACTGGACACCAAAGAAATCTGGAAACTATATAGTATATGTATATGTAAAGGATTCGTACGGAAATGTAGTTAAGAAATCTAAGAAATACTTCAAAGTATACGCTGAACTTGAAGCTACAGGAATTAAAGTAAGCAAGAAGAGCGGTAAGGCAAAAGTTGGAAATACTATTAAACTTACAGCTACAGGTAAGGGTGGTATCGGTACAAAGTATTACAGATTCTACTATAAATTGAATGGTAAGAAAGTATTAATCCAGAATTACAGAGCTTCAGTTTCTGCAACTCTTAAATTGAAAAAAGCAGGAAAATATATATTCTTCTGCGATGTAACAGATGAGATGGGTAATGAGTCAACAGTTAAGTTGTCAGGATACAAAGTAGTAAAATAATTTTAAAATCAGACCCGCATCGGCAAGTGCTGATGCGGGTCTGATTTTTTGTTCAGTTATTAGCGGAAGCTTTATTAAGGACAGATTTCACATTGGATAGAATGGTCGAATATGTATATTTACAGCTGCCGGTATAACTAATATTATCAACAGATTGCGAATCAGTAATCTGTTTTGAGATATCTTCCATAGAAGATATTACTAATGGATACATTACGTTTATAGATTCATCAATATTTTTAAATTCAACGGCATTTATATTATCTTTATCAAGGGTTATCTGAAGCTCCACAGGTGAATGATTTATGGATATAGCTTTTGTATACACTCCGGGTTTATATAATCCGGTTGAAACTTCTTCTTTTTTATTGTTATTTTTAAACATAAATATAAGAATAACTATTAAAAGAATTGCAAATGATAAAAAGATGCCGGTATATATAAGTTCCTTCATATGTAAAACAACAATTTTAGGATTAGAATTCATGTTTAAACGCTCCTTTTACTTTTATACTTATTTATATTAAATAAAATGAAAAAGTATGATAAAATAAGGTTAATTGTGAAAAAGCCGTAAAGTGAGGAAGTTTTATATATGGGTTTAAAATTGATATTAGGAAGCAGTGGAAGTGGAAAAACATATGCATTATACAAAGAATGTGTAAAAAATGAAAATGACGATGACAGGTATATTGCAGTTGTTCCGGAGCAATATACTTTAGAAACACAGAAAAATATAGTTGAAATGTCCGGTAATAAGGGAACGATGAATATAGACATAGTCAGTTTTAATCGTCTTGCTGTAAGAATATTTGAAGAAAATGGTATGTTTATGAATGAATTACTTGATGATTCGGGAAAATGTATGGTTCTTCGTAAAGTTATGGAAGAAAAAAAAGATTTATTAAAAATATTCGGTTCTAAGATATCATATCCGGGATTTATAGATGAAGTAAAATCTTTGATATCAGAGTTTTATCAATATGGAATCAGTGAAAAACAGATACAAAATATAATAGATAATTCCGGACAACACAACCTGCTTAAAGGAAAGATGGAAGATATCAATTTAATAATGAATGCATTTAAGAAATATATGAGTGAGCGCTACATGGTTCCGGAAGAATTGATGGAGAGATTGTGTGAAGAAATCCCTAAGTCTGAAATAATTAAAAAAAGTACGGTTACTTTTGATGGATTTACAGGTTTTACAACAATGCAATATAGAGTTATAGAGCAGCTTATAAAACGGGCAGTTGAAGTAATAGTTACAATAACTTTGCCGGAAAATGTGGGTAATGAAGACGTTTTTTCATTGAGCATTACAACTCTGAACCGATTAAAACGTCTGGCAGAGGATGCGGGAGCAGGTATAAATGTAACAGTTCTTCCTGATGAGGCTAATTATAGACTTAATAATTCCGGAGTATTAAGGTTTATAGAAAAGAATCTTTTTTCATATAACAGAGAAAAGTATCAGAAAGAAACAAACGATATAGAGATTTTTGAAGCACCTGATATTGTAAAAGAATGCGATTATGTTTGTAGAAAAATTAACAGTTTTATAAGAGAAAAAGGATATAGGTATAAGGAGATTGCAGTAGTTACGGGTGATATTTCGCGATATTCACACAGACTTGAACAGTCTTTCAGATATTATGAGATTCCGGCATTTATTGACTGCAACAGAGAGATAAGTCATAATCCGTTTATTGAAGCAATAAAATCATTGATTGATGTAGTTGACAATAATTATGATTATGAAAGTATGTTCAGATATTTAAAATGTGGAATGCCTGATATGGATATTGACAATATAGACCGCTTAGAAAATTATGTGATAAAATACGGTATCAGCAGTTATAAAAGATGGAATAATGAATGGAATAATGCAGATGATGATTTGCTTGTTATCAGAGAACAGATATTGTCAAAATTAAACCCGTTATATCATGATTTAAAAAAGAAAAATATAACGGTTAAGGAACTAACGTGTAAGCTTTATTCTTTTATCGAGGCTGATAAAATGCAAAAAAAACTGTGGATGTACGAAAAACAGTTTGAAAAAGAAGGAAATCCTGCATTAGCAAAAGAATATTCTCAGATATACAAAAAGGTAATGGAGCTGTTTGATAAGGTTGTAGCTCTTTTAGGTGATGAGAAAATGAAACTAAAAGAGTATAAGGGAATACTCGAATCAGGATTTGCAGAGATAAAAGTAGGCATGATTCCACCTACAATTGACAGGATTGTAGTAGGAGATATGGAAAGAACGAGACTGGGAAATATTAAGGTGTTATTCTTTATGGGAGTGAATGATGGTATAGTGCCTCAGAATATGAGTAATGGCGGAATACTGTCGGAGACCGACAGAAGATTTTTAGAGGAGTCAGAGATTGAACTTTCTCCCACAAAACGGCAAAATGCATTTATCCAGAAATTTTATCTATACCTTAATATTACAAAAATGTCAGAGAAATTATGTATAACATATAGTCAGACTAATCCGGATGGAAGCAGTGTGCGACCTTCGTATTTGATACAGTTGCTGCGTAATAAGATAGAAAATCTGGAAATTCATTCAACGGAAGAAATTGGCAGAATAACTGATAGCGTATCAACGCCAAAGACTATTGAAAAGGCTGCCGCCTCAGGATTAAGAGATTATCTGGCAGGAATAAAAGATATAGATGATGAGTGGAAGGAAATATATAGTGAAATTGTAAAATCAGGAGATTATAACAAGATTGCTGATGCTGCGTTTTATCGTTCGAATGTCACAAATCTCGAAAAAGCTGTAAGTAATGCATTATATGGTATGACTATAAGAGGAAGCGTATCAAGACTTGAAACATATGCAGCCTGTGCATACAGGCATTTTCTTTTATATGGGCTGAATCTGGTTAATCGTCAAAGATACGAAGTAACTCCTGTGGATGTAGGAAATATTTACCATAATTCGCTGGAAATATTTTCACAAAAACTAAGAGATAACAGCCTGAAATGGGGAGAGGTATCAGATGAAAAAAGAAAAGAGTTCGTACGTGAGTCAATGAATATTGTAAGTGAATACTATGGTGAAAGTGCGATACATGGTTCTGCGAGAAATGAATATCAATTAAAAAGAATATATGATGTACTTGAAAGAACAACCTGGGCATTGTGTAATCAGGTAAGAGCAGGAGAATTTGAACCGGAAGGTTATGAAGTTGAATTTGATTCATTAAAGACGTCTGAGACTATGAGATTTGATCTTGATGATGGAGGAAAAATGAGTCTTAAAGGAATAATTGACAGAATGGATATGTATGAAACTGACGGGAACATATACATCAAGATTATTGATTATAAATCAGGTAATAAACAATTTGATATATTTGATGTGTATAATGGACTGCAGCTGCAGCTCGTATTGTATATGGAAGCTGCAATGGATATGATACGAAAAAATACAAGAGGTAAAAAAGTAATACCGGCAGGAATATTTTATTATGATATCAATAATCCTGTTGCTGATGGGGATGAGGCAGAAAACATAGATAACGAATTGCTGATAAACATGAGACCTAATGGAGTGGTGAACCAATCTGATGAAGTAATAAATGCAATGGATAATATACATCAGCAGGGTGAGTCCGGAAAATCACTTGTTATACCGGTATCTTACAAAAAAGATGGATTGAGAGCTTCAGATAATTTAATATCCGAACATGATTTTGAAACACTTATCAGATTTGTTCATGAAAAAGCAAAAAAACTTGGCTCAGATATGCATGGTGGAGTTATAGAAAAGAATCCATACCGGATGAATGACAGTAGCAGGAAGAATCCTTGTGAATACTGTGATTTTAAGTCAGTATGCAAATTTGATACAGGCATTGCCGGAAATGAATTTAGAAATCTTAATAAATTAAAACCTGAAGATGTATGGCAGAAAATAAGGAAGGTGAGTGAAGAAAATGACAAGCTGGACTAAAGCACAGAGTAAAGTAATAGAGAACAGGGGGAGTAATCTTCTGGTATCTGCTGCTGCAGGTTCGGGAAAAACAGCTGTTTTGGTTGAACATATAATCCGGAGGGTACTTGATGAAGATAATCCTGCAGACATTGACAGACTGATGGTTGTAACATTTACGAACGCAGCAGCAGGAGAGATGCGTGAAAGGATAATGGCTGCGATAGAAGATGCAGTGGAAAAAAATCCGGATAACAGACATTTACAAAAACAGCTGACATATATACATAATGCAAAAATAACAACTCTGCACAGTTATTGTCTTAATCTCATAAGAGAAAATTTTGACAAAATAGATATTGATCCGGGATTTAGAATAGCTGATACGGGAGAAGTTGAGCTTTTAAAAGGTGATATTGTATCAGAATTGCTAGAAGAATATTACGAAAAAGGTGACAAAGATTTTTTAAGTCTTTCAGATATGATGTCTAAAAAGAACAGTGATGCAGAGCTGGAAAATACAGTATTGCTTTTATATAAAAATGCATGCAGCAATATTGACAGGGAAAAATGGCTTAACGGTCTGGCGTATGCATATAGTGAAGAAAATGAAGAAAATTTTGATGATAAAATAGCCGAAATGTCTGTAAATGAAATATTAGAAGATGCATTGGAACTCAGTTTGCGTGCATTAAAAATCGCATATGAAACAGACGGTCCGGTTAATTATATTCCGATGCTTCAGGATGATTATGAGAAAGTCCGTGCTGTAGCAGAAGAAAAAGATTTAAGTAAAAAAATCGAACTTATTTCAGAAATAAAATACCAGGCACTTAGCAGAAAAAAGGATGATTCATCAATTGAAAAAAAAGAGAGTGTAAAAAAAATCAGGGAACAGATGAAGGAGCTGATAAAAAGAATAAAAAATGATTTTAAATGTTACAATGGAACGGAGAATAAAGAAATTCAAAAGAAAATCTATCCTCTTGTAAAAGTATTATCAGAACTGGTATTGGAATTTTCAAGAAGGTATACCGAAAAAAAGAGAGAGAAAACAGTTATAGATTTTGATGATATTGAGTATATGGCTCTTCAGATTCTTCTGAAAAAAGAAGGTGAACAGTATGTGCCGACAGCTGTGGCAGATGAACTTGCAAAAGATATTGAAGAAGTGATTGTAGATGAATATCAGGATATCAATCAGGTTCAGGATGCGATATTAACCAGTCTTTCGTCAGAAAGATTTAGCAGACCTGATATGTTTATGGTTGGTGATGTCAAACAGAGTATATACGGATTCAGAAAGGCCAGTCCGGAGCTTTTTATGAAAAAATATGATACGTATGGTGACAGTGATAATTGCAGAAAAATCATATTGGACAGAAATTTTAGAAGTAGAAAAGAAGTTATAGATAGTATTAATTTTTTGTTTAGAAAAATCATGATGAAAAAAGTTGGCGGGATAGAGTATGATGATGACAATGCTTTGTATCTTGGAGCAGATTATCCGAGACTCCCTGAAAATCAGGAAGCTAAAACAGAATTAATAATTGCAAATGTACCAAGAAAAATTGAAGGCGAACATGACGACGATGGGACAAATGCAGGAATCTCATCGAAAGAATTCGAGGCAAAGGTGGCAGCTGAAAGGATAAAAGAGCTTGTTGATGAAAAAACGGGATACCGGGTGTATGACAGAAAAACCGGAGAATATAGGAAAGCGCAATATTCGGATATTCTTATACTTTTAAGAAGCGCAAATACTAATGCGGGAATCTATATGGACGCACTTATGGCAGCAGGTATACCAGTGTATTTTCAACAACAGACGGGATATTTTGATGCTGTGGAGGTAAAACTATTGTTATGCCTTTTAAATGTAATAGATAACCCGCATCAGGATATTGAATTAGTGTCAGTACTTAATTCGGTGTTTGCGGGACTTGATGAAAATGAACTTGCAATTATCAGGAGTGAGTCAGAAGAAAAGCTTGATTTTTATGATGATACAAAAAAATATATAGAAGAAGGTTCTTCAACGGTTATATGTGAAAAATTACTGGATTTCTATGATAAATTAGACAAGTACAGGAGAATGGCAACATATACATCAATTCATGACCTTCTTACATATATAATTGAAGATACCGGTTATGATAACTATGTGACAGCTATGCCTGCCGGAGAGCGACGGATAGCCAATATAGAAATGTTAAAACAAAAAGCAATTGTTTATGAGAATGGAAGTTATAGAGGATTGTTTAATTTTGTAAGATATATTGAAAAATTAAAAAAATATGAAATAGATTCCGGCGAGGCTTCTGTTGTTTCGGAAAATGATAATCTGGTGAGAATAATGAGTATTCATAAAAGTAAGGGACTTGAATTCCCTATAGTATTTCTGTGTAATGCAAACTCGTCATTTAATGATATGGATGCAAGAAATCAGGTTGTTATACACAAAAAGCAGGGCATAGGCATGGATTATACAGATTATGAAAACAGAGTAAGATACGCAGGCTGTCATAAGAAAAGTATCCAGATTCTCTTGAAAAGAGAAAATAGGGAGGAAGAATTAAGAATACTTTATGTTGCACTTACGCGTGCAAAAGAAAAATTGATTATTACGGCTTCAGGTGTAAACGAGGAAAAGTATTCAGGATTTGAACCGGCAGAAAAGGTGAGCAGTTCAAAGATTACCGGAGCATCATCTTATATGGATTTTATAGTATATGCTCTTGGTAGTGAAATTGAAACGGGCAATGAAGTAATAAGCGTTGTATACAAAAATGTAGCATCAGTAATAGAAAACGAAGTTAAGGAAACGATAGAAAGTTCAATGAAAAAGGAGAATTTCCTTAATTGGAATACTGATTTTGTATACTCTGAAGATACCAGAGAAATATTAAATAAAAAGCTGAAATTTAAATATCCATATGAAAGTGCTGTTAATAATTATATTAAAGTATCTGTATCTGATTTAAAAAGAAGTAAATTCGAAGAAAATAATGATGCATATGATGTAGTTGCAATTGAAGAACCGGAGATTATCATTCCGTCATTTATAAGAAAAATGCGTGGAGAAAAAGAAAAAAAATTAACCGGTTCCTTAAGAGGTACGGCATACCATAAAGTTTTTGAATTGCTTGATTTTATAACGGTAAAAGATGAAAAAAGTGCAAAAGAGTTTTTTGATAATTTAGAAAAATCAAAAAAAATGTCAAAAGAGGAGTTACAATCTGTTAGAATTAGTGATATAGTTGCATTTGTAAATTCATCACTTGGGAAGAGAATGAAAAATGCATTTGAAAACGGAGTACTTCACAGGGAAGCACAATTTGTCATGGGCACAGATGAAGAAGATGTATATAGCATAGAAAGTAATGAAAGAGTTCTTGTCCAGGGAATTATTGATGCTTATTTTGAAGAAGCAGATGGAATAGTCATAGCAGACTATAAGACAGACAGGATAAAAAATATTAAAGAACTGGAAAAACGTTACAGGGTACAGCTTGAGTTTTATAAAAAAGCGGTTGAACAGATTACCGGAAAAAAAGTTAAAGAAATGATTCTTTACTCGGTTGCGCTCAATGATGAATATAGCATGGAGGAAAAAGATGATTAGACCAGAGAATATTAAACGTGGAGATATGATTGCCGTAACGGCGGTATCAGACGGTGTGGATGATGAACTTGATAAGATGAGATTTGAAAATGCAAAAGATATTCTTGAAAAAAAAGGGTATAATGTATTTTTCACACCCGATGTTTTTAATGTGGAAGAAATGGGAAAAAGTGCTACGGGTAAACAAAGAGCAGAAGAATTTAACAAGCTTTTTGAACAGGAAAACTTGTCGTATATAGTATCAGCCAAGGGTGGAAATTTTTTAAATGAGATGATGGAATTTGTTGATTTTGAAAAGATTGCATATCATCCCAAATGGTTTCAGGGATATTCGGATAACACCTGGCTTGTAAATACAATTACTACCAAATGTGATATTATGACAATTTATGGTAATAATTTTGGTGAATATGGTATGGAAAAATGGCACAGGTCGGTGGATGATAATCTCAGAATTATGGAGGGAGAAGATGTTATCCAGAATAGTTTTAAGAAATATCAGGAAAATTTTTCAGAACGTGTAACCGGGCTGGAAGGCTATGTTGAGGATAAAGATGTTATTGTTACATGCTCGGTAAAGGGGGAGAACTCTGTAGAGTTTTCAGGAAGGCTGATTGGAGGATGCCTTGATGTACTTGCGATTATGCATGGAACTCAATATGATAATGTTGAGCAATTCGTTGACAGATATAAGGATGATGGAATAATATGGTATTTGGAGTCATTTGATTTTTCAGCAGAGAATTTTATCATTATGTTGTGGAAATTAAAGGAAAGCGGATGGTTTAGTAACGTAAATGGAATTATATTTGGCAGACCGTTGTTTTTTAGGGAAGCATTCGGTATGAATTATGAAGAGACGGTTATGTATGCATTGGGAAGTCTTGATGTTCCTATAATATTTGATGCGGATATCGGACACAGGGGGCCAAGGTTTACTATAATAAACGGTGCAAAAGCCAAAGTGGTTTATAAAGATAACAGTATATCTTTAAAATATATAAGGTAGGAAGGAAAATACTATGAAAAAACAATTATTAATTGCTGCGATAGCAGGTATGTGTGCAGCCGGTGTACTTGCCGGATGTGAAAAAACTGATAACGGAGGAAAAACACCTTTAAAAAACACTTCGGGTGTGAAGGAGATAACAACTGCAGCCGATGCGACCGAGAGTGCTAAAGAGAGTTCTGAGACTGATGAGACTGATACAGCACAGTCTGAAAGTCAGACAGAGCAGGCTGAAACAGCAGAGGAGATAACAGCAGAGTCTGAAAAAAATGATCCTTCGTCATTGCCGGGAGAATCCGGATCTATGATTGAAGTTGGTCATGCACTTGCACTTTTTAGTGCTGAAGCAGGTATGGCGTATGATTATAATAATAGTGAGTTTTTCTGGGGCGCACTTTCTTATCTTATGTCAGGATATGGAATGCAAAGTCCTGCCGCAGGAGCAGATGCAGAAGGCAATCTGGCACTTTCAACTGATTATGTGAAAGAATTTGCAGCTGCATTATTTTCGGAATATGATGGAAATAACAGTCAGCTTCCGGAACTTCAGGGAAGTTTTTCAGTAGTATCATATGATGCAGAAAATGACATGTATTCATCAAAGGCACCGGGATTTGGTACAACAAAGGTAAAAAGTGACGGATGTCAAAAAAATGATGACGGGACGTATACGATTACAATAGTACTTCTTACAGATGCTGATGAGGAAGTAGGAAGATGGGAAATGACTATAAAAAACAGCACATTTAACGGAACGGGACATCCGTTGTTTAATTATACGGTAGTATCATTTGTAAAAGAATAAATACTGTGATACAATAGCCGACAGAATGGTATATGAATAATGTATCGGTTATGAACAGTAAAAAATGAAAGGAAGAATATACGATGACAAAGATTGATATTATTTCAGGATTTTTAGGAGCGGGAAAGACAACACTTATAAAGAAGCTTATTGCAGAAGCATTTAATGGGGAAAAACTTGTCCTTATTGAAAATGAATTTGGAGAAATAGGAATTGACGGAGGTTTTTTAAAAGATTCCGGTATACAGGTTACTGAGATGAATTCAGGATGTATCTGCTGTTCATTAGTAGGAGATTTTGGAACTGCGCTTGAGGAGGTCGTGTCTACTTATTCTCCTGACAGAATAATAATAGAACCTTCAGGTGTTGGAAAGCTTTCTGATGTCGTAAAGGCTGTTATGGACGTAAAAGATAAAGCTGATATAGAACTTAACAGCACAACTGCGGTTGTTGACGGCATGAAAACAAAGATGTATATGAAGAATTTCGGTGAATTTTTTAATAATCAGGTTGAGAGTGCAGGAACAATTGTAATAAGCCGTACACAGAAACTTCCAGAAGCAAAGTTAAAGGAAACTACAGATTTGCTTCGTGAGCATAATGAGAAAGCAACCATTATAACAACACCATGGGATGATTTAAAAGGCAGCCAGCTTTTAGATGCGATTGAAAAAAAAGGATCTATGATAGATGAACTGTTTGCTGAGGAAGAATTACATCATCATCACCATGAACATGGTGATGACTGTACATGTGGATGCCACGATCACGAGCATGAGCATCACGAGCATGAGCACCACGAGCATGAGCATCACGAGCATGAGCACCACGAGCATGAGCATCACGAGCATGAGCATCACGAGCATGAGCATCATGATCATGATCACGGAGAAAACTGTACCTGTGGTTGTCACGACCATGAGCATCACCATCATCATGCGGACGATGTGTTTACGAGCTGGGGCGTAGAGACTCCGAATAAATTTAGTGAACAGGACATAAAAGAAGCTTTGGTTAAGCTTTCTGAAGGTGAAGAATATGGTGTGATTCTTCGTGCAAAGGGAATCCTTGATGGTAATGGAAAATGGTATTATTTTGATCTTGTGCCGGGTGAATATGAGATTAGAACCGGTGATCCAGATTATACGGGAAAGTTATGCGTAATTGGTACAAATCTCAAAGAAGAAAAATTAAAAGAGTTGTTTAAGATATAAGTCGGAAATGGAAAGGAATGGCTTTAGATGAAGAAAAGAGAAGTACCGGTATTTCTGTTTACAGGTTTTTTGGAAAGCGGTAAATCAAGCTTCATAAAAGATTCACTGAATGACAGAGGTTTTTTTAATGGTGAAAAAACTCTTCTGATAGTGTGTGAAGAAGGTGAAGTAGAATATGATGATATGGAATATGCTGACAGAAATATTTATATCGAAAGAGTAGAATCACAAGATGTTCTTAATGAGGATTTTTATAAAAAATGTGATGAATTACACACTCCTGAGCGTGTTATGATTGAATATAACGGTATGTGGGATATCGAAGCAGTGCTTGATGATAATATGCCTGAGGAATGGCAACTGGTTCAGGTTATATCCACAGTAGATGCTACGACTTTCAATATGTACTGGAATAATATGCGTTCGATGGTTATGAATCAATTGTCTTTATCAGATCTTGTGATATTGAACAGATGTACAGATAAGACAAAGAGAAATGATTTCAGAAGAAGTATAAAGCTGTTTAATAAAAAGGCTCAGATCGGTTATGAAGCAGCTGAAGGATTTGAGAATGCACTGAGAGAAGAAGAAATGCCTTTTGATCTCGATGCAGATATCATTAATATTGAAGATGATGACTATGGAATCTGGTATATGGATGTCATGGACAATCCTAAAAAATATGACGGAAAAGTAGTTAATTTTAATGCCCTGGTATTTAAACCGAAGAATTATCCAAAGACATCATTTGTTCCCGGAAGATTCGCCATGACATGCTGTGCAGATGATATCCAGTACATGGGTATTATCAGCAAGAATGCACCGGTAGAAGATTTAAATGATAAAGACTGGGTGAATATTACGGCAAGGGTAAAGAGAGAATTTGCAAAAGAATACAGAGGAAAAGGACCTGTTCTGTATCCGACTGCAATTTTAAAGAGAACGAAACCTGAAGATGATTTAGTATATTTCTGATGGAGAATAAGATAAGTTATGTTTAATAAAAAAGAAATAATTTTTAGTGAAAAAATAGGGGTATGTGTTGTTGCCGACATTACCAAACTGACGGCAGGAAAAGGCGTAACCTATGAGTATTATGTTTTAAAATCAGTTTTCGATAAAGAAAAGACGGCTTATATTCCTGTGGAAAATCATCAGGTCCAGCTTAGAAAGCTTATTACACCGGAGGAAGCAGGAGCTATAAAAAAATCTTCTTACGAAAATGAGCAGGAACTTATAAAACAGGAAGTTGATTATGTATTGAATAAGGTACAAGGATAGGAGCTTTGTATTAAAAAAAGAACTTGTAAAAAACATTAAAATTATTTAGAATATAAGCATAGTTAGTAACAAGTTAACTTATAAAGAGAAATTTAAGGAGGAAACAAACCAATGGTAGAAATGAAACAGTGGGATGGATTCGAAGGAAGACTCTGGAAAGAGGAGATTAACGTAAGACAGTTTATTCAGGATAACTACGCTCCTTTCGATGGAGACGAATCATTCCTTGCAGGACCTACAGAAGCTACAGATAAGCTCTGGGGCGCATTACAGAAATTACAGAAAGAGGAAAGAGCTAAAGGTGGAGTATTAGATATGGATACAGATATCGTTACTTCATTAACATCACATGGTGCAGGATATATAGATGAGTCATTAAAAGATTTAGAGCAGATTGTAGGATTACAGACAGATAAGCCGTTAAAGAGAGCATTCATGCCTTATGGTGGTATCAAGATGGCTGAGCAGTCATGCGAGATGTATGGCTACACTCCAAGTCCTGAACTTCATAAGATCTTTACAGATTATCATAAGACTCATAACCAGGCAGTATTTGATGCTTATACACCAGAGATGAGACTTGCACGTCGTAATAAGATTATGACAGGTCTTCCTGATACTTACGGACGTGGACGTATCGTTGGTGATTATAGAAGAGTTGCACTTTATGGTATTGATTTCCTTATTTCTGAAAAGCAGAAAGATTTAAATAATTGTGGCGACGGAACGATGACAGATAATGTTATCCGTTTAAGAGAAGAGATTGCTGAGCAGATTAAACAGTTAAAGGGTATGAAGGAAATGGCTAAGATTTATGGATTAGATATTTCTGAGCCGGCACAGAATGCTAAAGAAGCATTCCAGTGGTTATACTTCGGATACCTTGCAGCTATCAAGACACAGAACGGTGCTGCAATGAGTGTTGGTCGTGTTACAACATTCCTTGATATCTATGTAGAGAGAGACCTTAAGAAGGGTATCCTTACAGAAGAGCAGGCACAGGAATTAGTTGACCACTTCACAATGAAGTTAAGAATGGTTAAGTTTGCAAGAATTGAGTCATACAACCAGTTATTCTCAGGTGATCCTGTATGGGCTACACTTGATATCGCAGGTATTGGTGTTGACGGACGTTCAATGGTTACAAAGACAGACTACCGTTTCTTACACACATTAGAGAACATGGGACCAGCTCCAGAGCCAAACTTAACAGTATTCTATTCATCAGCTCTCCCAGAGAACTTCAAGAGATATGCTGCTAAGATTTCTATTACAACAAGTTCTATCCAGTACGAGAACGACGATGTAATGAAACCGGTATGGGGCGATGATTACGCTATCTGTTGTTGTGTATCAGCTACACAGACAGGTAAAGAGATGCAGTTCTTCGGAGCAAGAGCAAACCTTGCTAAATGTTTATTATACGCTATCAACGGTGGTGTTGATGAGAAGTCTGGCGATCAGGTTGGACCAAACTACGCACCTATTACATCAGAATACCTTGATTATGATGAAGTAGTTAAGAAATATGATGTTATGTTAGAGTGGTTGGCTGGATTGTATGTAAATACATTGAACCTCATCCAGTATATGCATGATAAGTATTACTATGAGTCAGCTGAGCTTGCATTGATGGATACAAACCTTAAGAGAACATTTGCAACAGGTATTGCAGGATTCTCTCACGTAATCGATTCACTTTCAGCTATCAAGTATGCTAAGGTTAAGACAGTTCGTGACCCTGAGACAGGTATCGTTAAAGATTACGAAATCGAAGGAGACTTCCCAAGATATGGTAACGATGACGATAGAGCAGATGAAATTGGTGTTAAGTTATTAAGAACATTTATGGATAAGATTGAGAAGCATCATACTTACAGAGATGCTGAGCCTACAACATCTATCCTTACAATTACTTCAAACGTAGTTTATGGTAAGGCTACAGGTGCTATGCCTGACGGACGTAAGGCTGGTGAACCATTATCACCAGGTGCTAACCCAAGTTACGGTGCAGAGCAGAATGGTTTAGTTGCATCACTTAACTCATTAACAAAGATTCCTTATGAGTGGGCATTGGATGGTATTTCTAATACTCAGACAATCAACCCTGGTGCATTAGGAAATAACGATGAGGAAAGAATCAGCAACCTTGTATCTGTATTAGACGGATATTTCGATGGTGGTGCTCATCACTTAAATGTTAACGTATTTGGTAAAGAGAAGTTAATGGATGCTATGGAACATCCTGAGAAGGAAGAGTATGCAAACTTTACAATCCGTGTATCAGGATATGCTGTTAAGTTTATCGACTTGACAAAAGAGCAGCAGCTTGACGTTATTGCAAGAACATGCCACGATCGTATGTAATCTGAATAATAAAGCGTAAATGAGATAATTATAAAAATAGCCCCTGTTATATTAAGCATATATGTTTATGAGACAGGGGCATTTTATATATAAAGAAAGGATACAGGTGATTGAATGAGTGTTGTTGGAAAAGTTCATTCTGTAGAAAGTTTTGGTTCGGCTGACGGTCCGGGAGTGCGTTATATTATTTTCTTAAAAGGATGTAAGATGAGATGTAAATATTGTCATAATCCGGATACCTGGGCTGATACTAAAAATGTTACAGAAGAGACAGCTGAAGATTTATTAAAAAAAGCGATGCGTTATAAGAGATACTGGGGAAAGAATGGCGGAATTACAGTAAGTGGAGGTGAAGCTCTTCTCCAGATAGATTTTCTGATTGATTTATTTAAACGTGCAAAGGATGAGGATATTCACACAACATTGGATACTTCAGGAAATCCGTTTTCAATGAATCCGGAATACCTTGAAAAATTTGACGAGCTTATGAAATATACAGATTTATTTATGTTAGATATAAAACACATAGATGATGAGAAGCATAAGATATTGACAGGACAGACTAATACTAATATACTTCAGATGGCAAAATACTTATCAGATAACGGAAAAGCTATGTGGATCAGACATGTCCTTGTTCCGGGAATAACTGACGATGAAGAAGATCTTAAAAAATTAAGAGCCTTTATAGATGAATTAAAAACTGTAGAGAGAGTTGAAGTGCTCCCATACCATACTCTGGGCGTATTCAAATGGAAAGAACTGGGTCTTGAATACTCATTGGAGGGAATTGATCCTCCGACAAAAGAGCAGGTAGATATAGCTAATGAGATTTTGGTAAAATAATAGTACTGTATTCGGATTTCACGCTGCATCGCAGCTCTCTCGGTGTAGCTCACCTGAAATCCTTATTACAGGAGAGGTTCCTGCTTTACAGCAGGAAGATTACATGAAATAAACAGATTCTTCCGTGCAAGCACGACGAATCTGCTTATTTTATGTAGTCAGCTGTGAATACTAACACTCTTTTTGCTTGTGTTAGTATTCAAATGATAGTATAATTTAAAGGGGTATGTACAGATTAAAAAGTATATATTTTAGAAATAAAATGAGGAGGTGAAGGAGTGTTCGCAATAGGAAAAAGAAAGAAGCCAAGTGCGACTGTCTTCGTGGATTATGAGCATTGGTATTATGGTTATAGGAACAGATTTCAGATGAAGCCTAACATAGAAGAGTGGTTAATTGAATTAAAGAATGAATTTGACGTAAAAAAAATATCGGTATTCGGTGATTTTTCACAGTATAATATTGGAACAGATTTAGAAAGATTAAAAGGTATTACGAAGAATATAGTCCATACAGCGAGTCAAAAGGAAGGGATAGATAAAGATTTTACGGACTTTATCATCTTAGATGCCATATACAGAAGTGCAGCAGAAAAGAAAAGCGAAGATGTATATGTATTATTTACGGGAGATGCGCACTTCACAAAGGTAGCCCAATATTTAAAAGAGATAGGGAAAAAAGTTGTTATTTATGGTGTTAAGTTTTCTTTTAGTAATCAGTTGAAATCTGAAGCTACGAGTTATGTAGAGATGCCACGTCAATCACAGGAAAAAAATCATTATAATGATTTGATATTGGCAAGTTTATCAAGATTAAGAAAAAAACCAAAGACTGTTGTTACATATTGGAAGACAGTTAATAATGTAGCAGAATACAATAAAGTATCAAATGAAAAAGTTAAGATGGCTTTAGATAATCTATTGAAGCAAAAATATATATGTGAAGAGCAGATGCAGGGAAATAAAGGGAAGAAATTTACAGTATTAAAACCAGACTGGGACAGAATAGAAGCAGATGGATTATGGAATGATGAATAATACGTGGAGAAAAGACAGGTTTAATGAACCTGTCTTTTTTATTCGGGAGAACGGACACTCATTTTGCACGTAAAACTAAAAAAAACATATATTATAGTAAGATAATTTGCTGAAGTGATGTGTGTGAATAATGTTCGTAGAACACTTGGTATAGATAGAATTCATTACGAAGGATATACAGGAAAGGACATTAATATTGCAATTGTGGATACAGGAATTTCAAATATACACAGGGATTTAGCAGGTGCCGTGATTGGTTTTAAAGACTTTGTAAATGAAAGGATAAGTCCGTATGATGACAATGGTCACGGAACACATGTTGGAGGAATAATTGCGGGAAATGGAATGGCATCGAATGAAATGTTTAAAGGGATTGCACCTGATGCAAAGATAATCTCAGTAAAAACATTAAATTCAAAAGGGAAAGGAAAGGCCGAAATATTTATGAAAGGAATTGAATGGATTAAAAAGAACAGAAAAAAATATAATATCCGAATCGTAAATATTTCAGTTGGTACCATAGCGGGAGATAATAGCAGAAGGGATAGAATAGAAAACCGGGAGCTGATAGAATGTGTTGATGAATTGTGGGATTTGGGAGTAATAGTGGTAGCAGCTGCGGGGAATAACAGACCTGAAGCCGGTTCTGTAACGATTCCAGGTGCGAGTAGAAAAGTAATAACGGTGGGTGTAGCTGATTATCATAATATAATTAAATATTCAGTATGGAGAACATATAATTCGATTTCAAAGCCGGAAATAGTGGCACCGGGAACACGAATTACAAGTTGTAATAATTATCAAAGCTATTATACAAGTAAAAGCGGCACATCTATGGCGACACCCATTGTAAGCGGTGTTATAGCACTTGCATTGTCAAAAAATCAAAAAATAACAAATGAAGAAATGAAAAAGTATATAAAAAAAACAGCAACAGAATACAGTATATCTGATAAATCAAAAATATGGGGAATGATAAATCCCCGGAATTTAATTGATATAGTTTAACCGTAATATTCAGAGTCAGAAAAATTCTGATTCTGAATAAAAAAATCAAATCGGAGAAATAATAGTATCATAAATAATTAAGTCGACTTTACAACTTAAATTTAATCAAGTATAATAAACACTGAAAAATGTTTGAAAGGTGGATTTATACATGAGCAAAATTACAATGAAGACTCCATTGGTTGAGATGGATGGAGATGAGATGACAAGAATACTGTGGAAGATGATAAAAGATGAGTTGTTAAGTCCATATATAGACTTAAATACTGAATATTATGATCTTGGATTGAAACATAGAAATGAAACGAACGATCAGGTAACTGTTGATTCTGCTGAAGCTACAAAAAAATACGGAGTTGCAGTAAAATGTGCTACAATTACTCCTAACGCAGCAAGAATGACAGAATATGATTTGAAGGAAATGTGGAAGAGTCCTAACGGAACCATAAGGGCAATGTTAGACGGTACAGTTTTTAGAGCTCCGATTATTGTAAAAGGTATTGAGCCATGTGTAAAGAACTGGGTAAAACCTATAACATTGGCAAGACATGCATATGGTGATGTCTATAAGGCTACAGAGATGAAAGTTTCAGGACCGGGAAAAGCAGAATTAGTATTTACTGCAGAGGATGGAACAGAGACAAGAGAAGAAATATTTACATTCAAAGGACCGGGAGTCATTCAGGGACAGCATAACAGAGAAGATTCTATTGAAAGTTTTGCAAGAAGCTGCTTTAAATATGCATTAGAGACAAAGCAGGATGTATGGTTTGCAACAAAAGACACAATTTCAAAAAAATATGATCATACATTCAAAGATATTTTTGCAGAAATCTTTGAAAAAGAATATAAAGAGCAGTTTGAAAAAGCAGGAATCACATATTTCTATACACTTATAGATGATGCCGTTGCAAGAGTAATGAAGGCAGAAGGTGGATTTATATGGGCATGTAAGAATTATGACGGAGATGTTATGAGTGATATGGTTTCTTCAGCATTTGGTTCGTTAGCAATGATGACTTCAGTTCTGGTATCGCCACAGGGATATTTTGAGTATGAGGCAGCACACGGAACAGTTCAGAGACATTATTATAAACATCTTAAAGGTGAAGAGACTTCTACAAATTCAGTTGCAACTATATTTGCCTGGACAGGCGCACTCAGAAAACGTGGTGAGCTTGATGGCAATAAGGAATTATCTGATTTTGCAGACAAGCTTGAAAAAGCATGTATTAAGACAATTGAGGATGGTAAGATGACTAAAGATCTTGCACTTATTACTTCAATTGAGAATCCAACAGTGTTGAATAGTGAGAATTTTATCAAAGCCATTCGTGAAACTTTTGATAACATGTAAGAAGAGGTGTAATCCGCATGGAAGAAAGAAAAGTACCACAGCCGGGTATGATATACAGACATTTTAAAAACAAGCTATATCAGATTATAGCTATAGCGACACACTCAGAAACAGGAGAAAAGATGGTGGTTTATCAGAGACTTTATGATGATTTTTCTGTCTATGTAAGACCATATGATATGTTTATGAGTGAAGTCGATCATGTCAAGTATCCGGATGTCGTTCAGAAGTATCGTTTTGAAAATATTTTGCGTCAGAAAGAAAATGAGAAAAATGATGTACAGGAAAATTTAAAAAAAGAAAAAATACAGGAAGAAAAAGTTCAGAATGAAACAGAAAAGGACGAGATAAGTGGATGTAACCCTGATTTATTGGCATTCTTAGAAGCAGATACATACGAGGAAAAGCGTAATTTGCTTATAGCTATGCAAAAAAGGGTAGATGACAGATTGATAAATGATATAGCCGCTTCACTTGATGTTACCGTAGATGATGGCGATATAGATACAAGATTTAAGAGTCTATTGAAGTGCCTTGATACAATGAAGAAATTTGAGTCTGTCAACAGATTAAGATAAAAAAAGGGCGTAAGCCCTTTTTTTAATGCTGTATTATAGTTCCTGATTTGCCAAGAATACCTTCCTTTGCTTTATCAAGACTGGTAATAACTGCACGCCTTCCTTCGCCGTTTGCAACAAAGTTTACGGAAGCTTCCATTTTTGGAAGAGAAGTAAGTACATTGAACTGACCTGCTTCTATATATTCTTCAGCCTGCTTTAATGAAATGTTTTTAAGAAGCTGTTCATCGTCTGTACCTTTATTAATTCTAACACCTTCCTTTGATGTTAATATAAGAAGTGTGGAAGCAGACAGCATGTCTGCAAGTTTTGCCGCAGTGTAGTCTTTTTCAATAACAGCACTGGCTCCTTTTAAACCGGTTCTCTGGTCAAGAACAGGGATACCGCCACCGCCGGCAGCGATAACAATCTGTCCTGCATCAACAAGAGTTTTGATGGAGTCAATCTCATAAATATCAATTGGCTTAGGAGATGCAATAATTCTCCTATAACCTTTACCTTCATCACTTTCTTCGTAAGTTACATAATTGCCCTTATGTTCTTCAAGATCAGCCTCTTCTTTTGTCATATATCGGCCAATAACTTTAGTAGGAGTATGGAAAGCAGGATCAAAAGGATCTACCCGTACCTGTGTAATAATGGTGGCAACCGGTTTGTATATTCCACGGTTAATCAATTCTGTTCTTATCGCATTTTGCAGGTCGAAGCCTATATAACCCTGACTCATTGCACCACACACTGACATAGGAGCAACGGTATTTTTAGGATCCAGTCTGCTAAATTCAGTCATGGCTGTCTGAATCATTCCAATCTGAATACCGTTACTATGAGTAATAACTACTTCATATTTTGCCTCCACTAAATCTGCAACGGCAACAGCCGCTTTTTTTACGTTTTCTTTCTGCTCAGGAAATGTATCACCCAATGCATTTCTACCTATAGCAACAACAACTTTTTTGTTATCCATAATTATGCCCTCGTTTCATTAAAAATATATATACTAATTATAAATGAAATAGTCAGAAAAAACAATGAACTATTATTAAAATTTGTGGTATAATGTGCGTGTGCAATGAAAATGAAAGGTAGGTTACTAGTGATGAATATTGTAGTTTTGGCTGGTGGAATCAGTACAGAAAGAGATGTTTCACTTATTTCGGGAAAAAAAATATATGATGCTTTAAAAAAGAAAAATGAAAATGTTATTCTTTTGGATGTTTTTCTCGGTTACGAGGGAGATGTTGATGGAATATTTGAAACGGATAAAGACTGGGGGGCACATATAGAAGCCATAAAATCAGAAAATCCGGATATTAAGGCTGTTAAGGCGATGAGAAAAGATGGAGGAAAATCATTTTTTGGACCGAATGTACTTAAAATATGTTCTGAAGCTGATATTGTGTTTATGGCACTTCATGGTGAAGATGGAGAAAATGGTAAAGTTCAGGCTGCATTCGACTTAATGGGAATAAAGTATACAGGAACTGACTATAGAAGTGCAGCAATTTCAATGGATAAAAGTATTTCTAAAGAAATATTTGCACAGCATGGCATTTCAACACCTTCGGGATGTACATTGAAAAATGCAGATGACATGTCAGAAAACATTCCTTATCCTAAAGTAATTAAAGTTGCAAACGGTGGTTCAAGTGTAGGTGTATATATTGCGAACAACGAAGAGGAATACAAAAAATCAGTAAAAGAAGCATTTACATATGAAGATATTGTAATTGTAGAAGAGTATATTAAAGGCAGGGAGTTTTCAATAGGAGTCATTGAAGGAAGAGCTTTGCCGATTATAGAGATTGTACCTAATGAAGGATTCTACGATTATAAAAATAAGTATCAGCCAGGAAGTACGGTGGATATTTGTCCTGCACAATTGCCGGATGAGAAAACAAATGAAATGAAAAAGGCAGCAGAAGATGTGTTTAAAGCACTAAGATTACAGACATATGCCAGAATAGATTTTCTAATGAAAGAGTCAGACAATTCAATATATTGTCTGGAGGCTAATACGCTGCCGGGAATGACTCCAACGTCGTTACTTCCACAGGAGGCGGCTGCAGAGAATGTGGAATTCGATGAATTATGTATGCAAATTATAAACATTTCCTTAGCTAAATATGAGTAAAATTAAAAGTTATCCACAATTTTGTGATAATAATGGGGAAAAACTCTGAATTGTGTGAAAATTCGACGGAATTATTATTAAAAGTTTGAAAAATGTGCATAACTTTGTTGATAATGTGGAAAAACTCTTGTTCATATATGATATTATCAAATAATTAAGCCCCTCAATCGTAAGAATAGTCTGACAACTTGAGGGGCTATAGTTTTATGAATTTAATTTCTCCCATTTTTCATATAATTTTTCCAATTCAGATTCAGTTTCATCTTTTAATTTTTGTATTTCAATTAATTTAGCAACATTTGTGGAAAATTCAGGTTTTGCCAGATCTTCATCACATTGAGATAAAACAGATTCAAGTTTTTCGATTTGTTCTTCCACACGTTTTATTTCATTTTGAAGTTTTCTTGCTTTTGCCTGTTCCTCTTTCATGGATTTCCAGTCGGCTTTACCGGATGAAACCTGAGTCTGTGTTTCATTAGAATTACTATAGGTTTCAGGTGCATATATATCTGTCAGCTCATCTCTTTTTTCGAGATAGTAATCAAAATTCCCAATATAATTAATAAGCTTTTTGTTTTTAAGTTCAAGAATCCTTGTAGCTGTTTTATTTATAAAGTATCTGTCATGAGAGACATACAAAACGGTTCCGTCATAGTTATTAATTGCATTTTCAAGGATTTCCCTTGAAGTAATATCTAAGTGGTTGGTAGGCTCATCAAGAATCAGAAAGTTTGATTTAGAAAGCATTAACTTTGCTAAAGACATACGCCCGCGTTCACCACCGCTGATATCTCCTACCCGTTTAAATACATCATCACCGGTAAATAAAAATGCTGCAAGAATGTTTCTGATTTCAGTGTTAGTCATATCAGGATAAGCATCAGATATTTCTTCAAACAATGTGTTTTCGGTTGTCAGAACATGATGTTCCTGGTCATAATATCCGATAAGTACCTTGCTTCCGATAACCGTTTCACCTGCATCTGCATCAAGTAAATCGTTGATAATTTTTAAAATGGTTGTTTTCCCTGTACCGTTATTCCCTATAATAGCAACTTTTTCGCCGCGTTTTATATCGAATGACAGGTTTTCAAACAGAGTCGTCTCACCAAAGGATTTTGATAAATCACTTACGCGAAGAACATCATTTCCACTAAGAATTTGTGGCGAAAATTTAAGATGCATTTCAGAGTCTATTGTAACCGGTTTGTTAAGTTTATCCATTTTCTGAAGAGCTTTTTCACGGCTTTCAGCACGTTTAACAGCTTTTTCACGATTAAAAGACTTTAGCTTTTCGATAACTTCTTCCTGATGTTTGATTTCACGTTGCTGGTTATAATAGTGTTTTAATTCGATTTCACGTTCCTTTGCCTTTTTCACAGCAAATTCAGAGTAATTTCCCTGATATGAAATGAGTTTGTGATTCTCAATTTCAATGACGTGTGTAACGATTTTATCAAGAAAATATCTGTCATGGGATACAATTATTACGGCACCCGGATAATTCGATAAAAAAACCTCCAGCCAGTTAATGGATTCCATATCAAGGTGGTTTGTAGGCTCGTCTAATAATATAATGTCAGGTTTCAGTAAAAGAAGACGGCTTAAGAATACTCTTGTCTTCTGTCCTCCTGAAAGTGAAGAAATCTTTTTATTAAAATCATCCTCGGAAAAGCCAAGTCCTTTTAAAACTCCGGTTATTTCACTTTTATATGCATAACCGTTTTCAAGCTCAAAATTATGACATAGTTTTGAATATGTATCCATAAGATTCTTAAGTTCTTCGCCATCAGTTTTTTTCATTTCATGTTCGAGTTCACGAAGCCTTTCTTCCGTACGAATAAGATTTTCCTTTGTTTTATACATTTCTTCAATGATAGTTGAGTCGGTATCGATATCCTGATATTGGGCGAGATATCCGAGTTTTTTATTTTTTGCAATAGTTACTTCGCCGGAATCAGCAGTTAGTTCACCGGTAATGATTTTTAATAGAGTTGATTTACCGGCTCCATTAAGTCCTATGATTGCAGCTTTTTCGCGATCTTCTATATGAAAGGAGCAGTCATTTAATACGTCTCCCGTTACAAAACTTTTCGAAATATGGTTACATGATAAAATCATATTAATAGATTCCTTTCTGAATTTATTTAAACAGATGTAATTAGTGTTCAAAATAGCAACGACATTATTATAACACACTTTTAAATATTTGACAGTGTTTAATACAATCGTTATAATGGTAATGAATATAATTTTAGGAAGACCGGAATGGAGGAGCATTATGGGCAAGGAAGGAATTTCCAGAGCGGTTATTAAGAGATTGCCAAGATATTACAGATATTTAGGCGAATTGATGGAAGCCGGACAAGAGAGAATTTCCTCCGGAGATTTAAGTAAGTTAATGAATGTTACTGCATCGCAGATAAGACAGGATTTGAATAACTTTGGCGGATTTGGACAGCAGGGATATGGATATAATGTTGAATATTTGTATAACGAGATTGGAAAGCTGCTTGGGATTGACAGGAGACATAATATCATTGTGGTAGGTTCCGGACATCTCGGGCAGGCTATAGCGAACTATGCTAATTTTGAACGTAGAGGATTTATAGTAAAAGGGATGTTTGATAAGAATCCGGAAATTATTGGGAAAGAAATACGCGGAATAAAGATTATGTCCATGGAAGAATTAGGAGATTTTATAAAGTCAAACCGAATAGAGATTGCTGCACTTACACTGCCTAAGCAGCAGGCAGAAGAGATAGCAGATAGTCTTGTGAAATATGGCATAAAAGGAATATGGAATTTTGCACATATAGATTTAAAACTGCCAAAAGATATTGTAGTTGAAAATGTACATTTATCAGAGAGTCTGATGAGATTATCGTACAATCTTACTACCGTGGAAAAGTAGCCCGGAGAAAGGCGGTAACTTATGGAAAAGGATATAGATTTTGAAAAGATTGTTAGAGGAATGAAGGTTCCTGTTTTGGTTTTAGACAACAGATGGCAGCAGTTATTTCCACAAGAAAACAGACCACCTTTAATTAGAAAACTTGAAAAAAATCTCATGGCAGCAATGAAAAAACAGGCAAATCTTGAGTCAGAATTAAAAGAATTAAAAAAGCTTAAAAAGAAGCTGATGTCTGAGATTGTAAAAAACATGAACGAGGTTGCTTCGGAGGAAAAAGAAGAGAAAAGGAAAAAAAAGCTCGACAAAAGTCAGCAGTTGATTAATGAGATTAATGAGAAGATAGATAAGAATATTGAACAGCTTGATGAGATGCCGGATTTAATAAAGAAGGCTAATGAGAATCTGATGATAGCAAGTGTTAAGATTTGTTATGAGAAAATGAATACAAATAACTACGATATTGAGATGATAACTGAGTGGATTGAGAATACTAGAACTGAACTAAAAAAACAGATATTAATAAAGCAGGACAAGCAGGATGAGAATACTAGAATATACTCATACCTGCATGATATTATGGGACCAAGATATATGGAAGTATTTGATGAAACAGATGGTGATATTTCGTGAAATATGTTGTTGATGGAAAAACAATGAAACTGATTGACAGTGAGACAATTGAAAAAATAGGTATTCCGTCGCCGGTTCTTATGGAACGGGCGGCATATTCCGTGTACGAAGAGATAATAAAAAATATAGATTTTAAAGGAAGAATCCTTATAGTATGCGGAAGTGGGAATAATGGCGCAGATGGCGTAGCGCTTGCAAGAATATTGAATGAAAATGGATATAGTGCGGATACATATATTGTAGGAAATGAAGAGCATTTTACGGATGAGATGAGACTCCAGAAGGATATAGCTGATAAAATAGGTCTTAATTTTGTAAAAGAGACGAGTGTAGATGAATATGATATAGTAGTGGATGCTATATTTGGTATAGGTCTCTCAAGAGTGGTAGAGGGAAGATACAGAGAAACTATAGAGACTATAAACAGGTGCAATGCACTTAAAATTGCCATTGATATTTCATCCGGAATAAATTCTGCGAACGGAGAGGTAATGGGTGCAGCTGTTAAAAACGACATCACTGTTACGTTTGGGACGTTAAAAGTGGGAATGCTTTTATTTCCGGGAGCAGAGTATAGCGGTAAGATAATTGTTAAAAATCCGGGATTTCCAGCGCACGTAATAAAGAATAATAATCAAAACATACGTGTTCTTGAAAGCTGTGATATAGAGAATATGCTCCCTGTGAGAAGAAAGGATTCTCACAAAGGGACTTATGGAAAAATTCTTGTAATAGCAGGAAGTTTTAATATGTCGGGTGCAGCAGTGCTTAGCGGAAGGGCTTCATATAAGACGGGATGCGGACTGGTTAAGATATGTACCGTAGAGGAGAACAGGCAGATTATACAGATGGCAGTTCCTGAAGCAGTTATGTTAACATATAATGATAATGAAAGTGATATTGTCAGGATAAAGGAAGAAATAGATATGTGTACGGCTGTCGTATGCGGTCCGGGAATCGGAAAGAGCAGGATGGCGGTAAAAATTGTTGAAGAGGTACTAAAGTCCGAGAAAAAAGCAGTTATAGATGCAGATGCGCTTAATATTATAAGTGAAAATATATATTTAAACGGTTATTACAATGAAAATGTTGTAGTTACTCCTCACATTATGGAATTTGCAAGATTAACCGGATTGACTGTGAATGAGATAAAAGCAGATCCAATTGAAAAATGCAGGGATTATTCACAGAAAAATGGAATAACATGTGTGTTAAAAGATTCAAGGACGGTTGTATCAGGATGGTCAGGAATAACGTATATCAATGTAAGTGGAAATTCTGGAATGTCCACCGGCGGGTCAGGAGATGTTCTTGCCGGAATCATAGGTTCATTGCTTGGACAGGGGATGAGTTTAACTGATAGTGCTGCACTTGGTGTATATATACATGGAATTGCAGGAGATAATGCGAGAAATATTTATGGTGAGCGGGGAATGACGGCAGGTGATATATGCGAAAGTATAGTATCGGTTTGGATATAATAAAATGTTATTGCGAAAGGTAAGAGAAAAGATGATGGATGAATATTACAGAGTATACGCATCAGTTAATTTAGATGCAATTTTTAACAATGTAAAAAATCTCAAGGCAAATACTAAACCCGGCACAAAGATGATAGCCGTAATTAAGACTGACGGTTATGGGCATGGTGCGGTACCTATTGCAAAAGTGCTTGATGATCTGGTTTGGGGGTATGCAGTGGCGACATGTGAGGAAGGACTTGTACTGCGTCAGAATGGAGTTAAAAAACCTATACTGATATTGGGTTATACACATTTTAGTAAATATGGTGATTTGATTGAACAGGATATTATGCCTGCCATATATACATATGAAGATGCCTGTGAATTATCACAATTTGCAGTAAAAAAAGGGAAAAGTGCGAAAATTCATATAAAAATTGACACAGGTATGAGCCGTATTGGTTTCCCGGCAAATGAGGAAACAATTAATATAATTAAAGATATTTCAGAACTTCCGGGAATAGAGATAAACGGTATATTTACGCACTTCTTTGCTTCTGATGCGTCAGATAAGACTTCGGCATTAAAACAGTTTGAGATGTTTAAAAATATAACAGACATACTAAGTGCCGCAGGCATTGATATTCCTGTTAAGCATTGTTCAAACAGTGCTGCCATTATAGATATGCCGGAAGCAAATATGGATTGTGTGCGTGCGGGTATAGCAATGTATGGAATGTATCCGTCTGATGAGGTGGATAAATCTAAAGTTGAATTATCGCCGGCAATGTCGCTGAAAAGTCATATAATTCATTTAAAGGAACTTGAAAAAGGTATAGGAGTCGGATACGGGGCAACCTATGTAACTGATAAAAAGACGATGGTTGCAACAATTCCGGTGGGATACGGTGACGGATATAAGAGGTCATTGTCGAACAAGGGATACGTATTGATTAATGGTAGGAAGGCACCTATTATCGGCAGAGTATGCATGGATCAGTTTATGGTTGATGTATCTGATATTGAAGGAATAAAACGTGGTGATGAGGTGACATTGTTAGGAAAAGACGGCGATTATGAAATAACTGCCGAAGAAATGTCAGAACTTGCCGGGGGAACGTTTAACTATGAAATTGTCTGTGACATAGGAAAAAGGGTTCCGAGAGTTTTTGTAAAAGATGGAAGAGTTGTAGGAACAAAGGATTATTTTACCGACAGTTATTAATATATGAATATACACCTGAATTCGTGGGAATAATTATACCATTAAAACGAGTTGGAGTGTGAATTCAGTGGTTATAAAAAGAGGAGATGTGTATTATGCTGATCTGAGACCGGTGGTAGGATCAGAACAGGGAGGAATAAGACCGGTGCTTATAATACAGAATGATATTGGTAACAGGCACAGCCCGACAATAATCTGTGCTGCCATAACATCCAAGATGAATAAGGCAAAGCTTCCTACACATGTGGAGCTGGATAGCAGAAGATATGAGATGGTTAAGGATTCGGTCGTGCTGTTAGAGCAGCTTAGAACAATCGATAAAAGAAGATTAAAGGATAAAATATGTCATCTTGACAGTGAAATATTATGCAAAGTAGATAAAGCGCTAAAGATAAGCCTTGAGTTAAATACATAAAATATTTGACTAAATGAGCATAAAAAGGTATAATTTTGTATGATACTGACTATTTGATGAAAAGGAGATAATTCAATGGAAGATGGCGGGAGTCCCTTATTAAGGATATTGTTATTTTTTATTATCATTATGATAAATGCCGTTATGTACGGATTTAGTGCCGCGGTCCAGAATATTAATCAGGGAAAAGTTCAAAAAAAAGCAGATGATGGTTCTGAGGATTCGAAGAAAATTATATCTATTATTGATAATCCATATAAGTTTGTGAATACTGTTCAGGTTACATCAACTTTGCTTGCAATGCTTACGGGAGTAGTTGAACTGAATATAGTTATGGAAGTGCTGAGACGTTACTCTGAGAGAATTGTCGGTAGTGAGATTCATAGTATAATTGCACTTGCGATTCTTTATATTATCGGTGCAATATTTATTATCGTTATAATTTTGACACCGGGTGTTTTCCTACCAAAGAGAATTGGTGCAAAAAAGGCTGAAAAATGGGCATATGCATTGATAAACATTGTATCATGTATCATGGTTCTGATGACCCCCATAACTGTACTTACGTCGGCTTTAACGGCATTAGTGCTCAGAATCATTGGAATTGACCCGAATGAAGATGATGATAATGTAACAGAAGAAGATATTGTTTTTGTTGTTAACGAGGGTCATGAGCAGGGAGTGCTTCTTGCAAGTGAAGCTGCAATGATTAATAATATTGTTGAGTTTGGAGATAAAGAAGCAAAGGATATTATGACACACAGAAAGCATCTGGTAGCGGTGAATGGAAATATGACACTTAATCAGGTTATGCGTTTTATTCTGGGCGAAAACAAGTCGCGATTTCCGGTGTTTATTGATGATATTGATAATATTGTAGGAGTATTGCATTTGAAAGATGCGGCTAAGGCTTATGAAAAACCTCATAATAAGAATAAGAAGCTAAAGGATATTCCTAATCTTTACAGAAAAACATTATTTATACCAGAGACAAAAAAAATAAACATTCTTTTCAGAAATATGCAGTCAGAAAAGATACATATGGTAGTTGTGCTTGATGAATATGGACAAACATCGGGAATTGTGGCAATGGAGGATATACTTGAAGAAATTGTCGGCAATATTCTTGACGAGTATGATGAGGATGATAATAATATCATAAAACAGATTGATGGAAGTTTACTTGTCAAAGGCATTACGCCACTTGATGATTTGGAAAAGGAACTTGGCATAAAATATGATGAAGATGATTATGATACTATCAATGGTTTTTTGATAACAAAACTTGAGAGAATACCGGCAGATGATGAGAGAACGGAGATTACTTCAGGCGACTACAAATATAAGATACTCGGTGTTGAGAATAAGATGATATCGCTTGTCCAGATACATAAAGTAGAAAAAAAAGAAGAATTAGAAGAAAAGGAGAATTAAAATGTCAGGACATTCAAAGTTTGCAAATATTAAACATAAAAAGGAGAAAAACGATGCTGCAAAGGGTAAGATCTTTACTATTATAGGAAGAGAAATTGCAGTTGCAGTAAAAGAGGGCGGAGCTGATCCGGCCAACAACAGCAAATTAAGAGATGTAATTGCAAAAGCAAAAGCTAATAATATGCCTAATGATACTATTGAAAGAGGTATTAAAAAAGCAGCAGGGGATGCAAATTCTGTTAATTATGTTACAGTTACATATGAAGGATATGGTCCTAATGGAAGTGCTATAATCGTTGATGCTTTAACGGATAATAAGAACAGGACAGCTGCAAATGTAAGAAATGCATTTACAAAGGGTGGCGGTAATGTTGGTGCACAGGGCTGTGTATCGTACATGTTTGATAAGAAAGGCCAGATTATTGTTGCAAAAGAAGAATATGAGACAGATGCAGATGAGTTTATGATGCTTGCCCTGGATTCAGGTGCAGAAGATTTTTCAGAAGAAGAAGACAGCTACGAGATTACTACTACACCGGAAGATTTCAGCACAGTAAGAGAAGCTTTAGAAAAAGAAAATATTCCTATGGCGTCAGCAGAGGTAACAATGATTCCACAGAATTATGTTACACTGACAGATGAAGAAGATATTAAGAAAATAAATAGAATCCTTGATTTGCTTGATGAGGATGATGATGTACAGGCTGTATATCATAACTGGGATGAATAAAAGGAGATGTGTGGATGAGATTTGAAGAACAGTTAAAAGAGTATTCTGCAGATAAAAAGCAGATATGTATAGATAATGATACCATATCAGATGAATTGTTTAAGGAATATGGCGTAAATAGAGGACTTCGTGACATAAATGGTAAGGGTGTCCTGACCGGTCTGACAAATATTTCTAAAATTGTATCATTTAAGACTGCAGATGGTAAAAGTGTTCCATGTGATGGTGAATTGTGGTACAGGGGATATCCTATTCAGCATATTGTTGAAAGTGCAAATGGTGACTGTTTTGGATTTGAAAAAACAGCATATCTTTTATTGTTTGGGGATATTCCAAGTGATGAAGAACTTGAAGAGTTTAAAAAGATAATTGGAAAATGCAGGAAACTTCCAACAAATTTTACAAGAGATGTAATTATGAAAGCACCAAGTAAGGATATTATGAATTCTATGACACGTAGTATCCTAACACTTGCTTCTTATGATAATCTTACGAATAATAATGATATAGAAAACTGTATAAGACAATGTATACAGCTTATAAGTACATTTCCTATGCTGGCTGTGTATGGTTATCATGCGTATAATCATTATGAGAATGATGACAGTATGTATATACACAGACCAAATCCTAAATTATCAACAGCAGAGAATATTTTGTTGATGCTCAGACCTGATAAAAAATATACTGAAACAGAGGCAAAGGTTCTTGATGTGGCTCTTATGCTTCATATGGAGCACGGTGGTGGAAATAACTCGACATTTACGACAAGAGTTGTAACGTCTTCAGGGTCGGATACATATTCGGCAATATCTGCAGCTATGTCGTCTCTGAAGGGACCAAAGCATGGTGGTGCCAATATTAAGGTAATGCAAATGATTCATGATATAAAAGAACATGTTTCTGACTGGGATAATGAGAAAGAGTTAAAAGATTACCTTTCAAAGATTATAGATGGTGAAGCTTTTGACAAAAAAGGATTGATATATGGTATGGGTCATGCCGTATATTCGCTTTCAGATCCTAGAGAAGTGATATTTAAGTCATTTGTTGAAGAGCTTTCTGCTGAAAAAGGAAGAGAAAAGGATATGCAATTATTCAAGAACATAGAAAAGTTTGCTCCTGAACTGATTGCTGAAAAGAGACATATTTTCAAAGGTGTAAGTCCTAATGTGGACTTTTACAGTGGACTTGTGTATGATATGCTTGGAATTCCGATGGAATTATATACACCATTGTTTGCAATAGCGAGAATAGTGGGATGGAGTTCTCACAGAATAGA
Source organism: uncultured Lachnospira sp. (assembly GCA_946186125.1). GTDB lineage: Bacteria > Bacillota > Clostridia > Lachnospirales > Lachnospiraceae > UBA2821. The sequence continues at coordinate 32,006 of CAMHLZ010000018.1, forward strand.
AGAACTTGTAGGTATGAGTAAGATTATAAGACCGGCATATATGAGTGTCATGAAAAAGAAAATATAATTAAGAAAGATTGTCAGATTTATATCTGGCAATCTTTTCGTTTTATATAAATACAAGTATAATGATTTTAATGAAAAACAATATAATAACACAATAAAAAGACTTGAAATGGTTAATTTAATGATGTATAATCCGTGATTGTGTCAAAAAATAATAAAAGGAGTGACTTTGTTTTTAATGAAAAATTATTTCAAGATTACAAAAAGGATTTGCTTGTTTGTATTATCAGTGGCTATAGTGTTATCAACACTTAGCAGCGAAATCAGTGTTTCGGATGCAAGCGAGAGGGAGGAATCTAATGTATTTGAGAAAGAATTTTCAAGGTATGTAACAGGTGGAGAAGAAATGGAGAATTTTGTAGAAACTGATGTTGACGCAATATCTCCGGAAGAATTTGATGAAATAGTTGAGCAGGATACGGGGGATAACATAAAGAACGATGTGTATCCGTCATCTGTTGATCTTAGTAAATCGAAATATTTTCCACCGGTAGACAGTCAGAAGTCTATAGGTGCATGTGTAAGCTGGGCAGATATTTATTATGCTTTTACATTTGCTAATTGTAAAGCAAAAAATGTTGAAGCAAAAGGCAAGAATATTATGTCACCCGCATTTATCTACAATCAGACTAAGGATGAAGTAGGAACACATTGCCCGAATGAGTGTAAAATTTTGCTGACAGAAGGAGTTCCTTCTAGGCAATCGGCAGATTTTGAAAGCTATTATCATGAGGAATTATGTAAATCATGGTTTCCTTCTGAAGATATATGGCGTGAGGCAGGTCAGAACAGAATGACGTCATATACATGTTTCGATGACAAATATACTATAACATCTCCAAAGGATGAAGACTTGAATAATATAAAAGGATATTTGAATAGTGAAATGCTTGTAACGTATACAACGGATTTTGCAGGATGGGTTTACAAGGAGATACCGTCTGATTCGGTTCATGCCGGAGAAAGCATTGTGCCTTATGATATAGGCGGAGACGGTTATCACAGAATGACAATTGTCGGATATGATGATAACATCTTTTTTGACATTAATGGAGATGGCAAGATTCAGGAGCCTGAAAAAGGAGCATTTAAGGTAGTTAACTCATGGGGAGAAAATTATCAGGATAAAGGATTTTGCTGGGTTTCGTATGATGCAGTTAATGAGAATTCACAGGTACCCGGATTAGAAATTACGAATAGAAAAGGCATTTTTGGTGACTACTATGTATTCTTTGTTAAAGAAGGTGGGGAGAAACCTTCAGGTACGGAGATGGTTATGACGTTGAATACTGCTTCAAGAAATGAAATGAAGATAAGTATACAGGCAATAAACGCAGCGGGTGAGGAAAAATCAGAGTATGTGAGTGCGTCCAGTGTTAATAATAATTTTAATTGTGCAATGGATGGTGCGGACTATGCAACAGATGGAACAATTTTATATGATTTGAATAACATAGTTCCGGATATAACAAAAGATACCGTTGCAGATTATGAGTGGTATGTGACTGTAAGTGATAATTCAAGAAATAATAGTTCTGTTATTCTTAAAGATGCACGAATCAAGATCGACGGAAATGTATATGCAGCACTTGACAGTTTTGCAAATGAAGTTAACGGAAACAGTGAAAGATATAAGCTGGTTCCTGTAACAGATAATACTACAACTGTTTATTACAAAAATGATGCATGGCAGAATGCCAATATACATTTTTGTGTAAATGGTAAATCATGGACAAAAGCGCCGGGAATTAAAATGGAAAAATCAGATTTGGATGGTTATAGCTGGAAATACAAGATTAACATGTTTGATGAATCCGGAGTGAGTGTATGTTTTAATAATGGCAGCATGTGGGATAGCAGAAACGGAAAAAATTATAATCTTGGTGTAGGAAGATATGCTGTATTAAACGGTAAAATAGTTAATCTGGATGAGGTTAATTTAAAAGCTGTTTTATCTTCTGATGAGAAAACAGGAGGAATTAATACAGCATCAGTTTTTAGAACAAGTGTTGAAACGGGCACACCGGTGACATATACTTATTATGCATATTCATTTGGTACTGATAAATATAGTGGATATGTTAAAGAGAATACGACAGAAAATTCATTTGTATTTACACCTGATTCTGTTGGAGAATATACAATTGAAGTTGAGGTTAAGGATTCATTAGGAAATGTTGCAACAGATAAAATTGAAAAATATGTTGTGGAAGGTTCTAAAATTGATAACTTTAATGTAAGTATACCTTCACCGCAGTATAAGGGTAAGTCGGTCACACTTTCAGCTGATTTAAAAAATATTAAGATTACAGGCTGGAGTTATAAGTATTTCACTATAAGTGACGGAACGAGAAGTACAGTGCTGGCGGCGTCGTTAAATGGAAATCATATGTCAGCTGTATGGACACCGGAGAAACCGGGTACTTACACAATAACTGCAAATTATAGGACATTTGGCGAAGAGGATATTGTATCTTCTGAAATTGAGTATACTATTCTAAATGAGAAAGTATCAGTTATTTATTATAATAATGATTCATGGTCGGAAGCGTTTATTCATTATAAGGTAGATAATGGATCATGGACAGGTGTTCCGGGTGTTAAAATGTCAGATAGTGACAGAGATGGATATAAGTGGATGTATGTTATACCTGTAGGTGACAGTAATGGAGTAACAGTTTGCTTTAATGACGGAAATAATAACTGGGATAGCCGTAATTGTGCAAATTATTATATTCCGGCAGGAATTTATGGCGTAAAAAATGGCAGTATAGGTAAAATAGATTAATATATGTCTAAGTGGATATCACAGGCTGATTGTCAGGGTGGTATCCACTTCTTTTTATAAAAAGGTATTGACTTTTTATGGAATATAATTTAATATTTTTTTTATTACAAAAGAAATTCAAATAATGGCATGAAATAAGGTCGGTCAAATATCTATTATAAATTCAGTGGACAGAAAAATCCTGTTGAATACACATGAAAAATGGAATAAAAGGTTGTGGGTGGTTTAGTACTTTTTGCTGAAAAAGAATATTTTATGTATAATACTACTAAAAGGGAAATCAAAAAAGCAATTTAATTATTGAAAATGCTAAATCAACATGCTGAAATTATACTATCAAAATATGAGAATCCGGATTAATTATATCTTATGTGGGAAAGAAGAGTGTGATAATGGCAAAAATCAAGGCTAAGAAAAAAGATAACCGCTTATCCGTGAAGGTAAAACTTCAAATGGGTGAAAAACTGGATGATAGAGGATTAGAGCAGTTTTCTGTTATATCTATAAGAGGATTATTAAAGCTGGAGAAAATTTTCTTATTATGGAACAGTTTGCTGATTTATTTCAAAGAATGATGGCATGCAGCTGGATATAAATTATTTGGTGACAGATTTAGAAAATATATACATAAACGAGCAGACAAAGGAGCTTCAATTTATATATTTTCCAATATTTGATGCTAATGAAACTGATTTTATCAAAGTTATGTACGATATTATCTATCTGGTCGGCCCTATTAAGAATTATGTAGTGAACGATAACAGTGCAGTAAGCAGAAGTCATGCAGACATTATAAAGAGGGACAACAGATATTACGTAATGGACTTGAATTCTACAAACAAGACATATTTAAACGGTGTTACTCTTGCTAAAAAAGAAGAAACAGAATTGAAAGATGGTGACGTAATTAAGTTAGCAAACGAGGAATTTGTTTTCAGCATTGATTGATAAGGGGTGATGTATATGCATTTTGTTGCTATAGCACAGTCAGATAAAGGAAATGTAAAAAAGACTAATCAGGACAGCGTACTTGTAAAGCATGTACGATGGAAAGATAAAGAAATCGTTTTAGCTGTTATATGTGACGGTATGGGAGGACTGTCAAAGGGTGAGCTCGCAAGTGCTACTGTTATAAGAAAATTTGCAGAATGGTTTGATAATGAGATGACTAAAGAATTAAGCAATATTTGCATGTCGGTTATAGGTGAAAAATGGAGCCTTATGCTTAAGGAATTAAATGCAAGGATTTCTGAATACGGTCAGAAGAATCACGAAAGTCTTGGAACTACTTTTACCGGACTGCTGATAATAGATAATGAATATCTGATAGTTCATGTTGGGGATACAAGAGCATATTTCATAGACAGAAACTTAAATCAACTTACAAAAGATCATACATTTATTGCAAGAGAACTTGAGCGGGGGACTATAACACAGAGTCAGGCTAAAAATGATAAGAGGAGGAATATGTTGTTACAATGTGTAGGCGCATCCGAGAAAGTAAAACCGGATGTGATGACAGGAAGATGCAAACCGGGGGTATATATGTTATGCTCTGACGGATTCCGGCATCAGATAAGTGACAGGGAAATACATTATGCATTTAATCCGGAAAAGTTAAAAAATAAGAATGTAATGAATACAAATGCAGGATATCTTATTGATTTGAATAAGAAGAACAATGAAAAAGATAACATATCGGTTGTTGTAATTAAAGCATATTAAAGGGGAATGGATATGACTGAAATCGGAACGATAATTGATGGGAAATATGAAATATTGAGAAAGATAGGAAAAGGCGGGATGTCTGTCGTATATCTTGCCATGGATACTCATCTTAATAAGCAGTGGGCTGTTAAAGAAATCATAAAAAAAGGAAATGGTAAGAATGATGAAATAATTGTGAACAGTCTTTTGGCAGAGGCTAATATGATGAAAAAGCTGGATCATCCGGCTCTTCCAAGAATTGTAGATATAATAGATAACGAGTATACGATTTATGTAATTATGGATTATATTGAAGGGGAGTCGCTTGATAAATACTTAAAAGAATATGGTCCACAGTCAGAAGATATGGTTATTGAATGGACTAAGCAGCTATGTGATGCACTTTCATATCTGCATTCGCAGAAACCACCTATTATATACAGAGATATGAAACCGGCTAATATTATGCTGAAGCCGGAAGGAAATATAAAAATTATAGACTTCGGTATAGCAAGAGAATACAAAGAACAGAAACTTGCAGATACAACGGTACTTGGCACAAAAGGATATGCTCCTCCGGAGCAGTATAGCGGACAGACTGATGCACGTTCAGACATATACGCATTGGGAATGACAATGCATCATTTGCTGACCGGAATAGATCCAAGAGGGGGCGATGGATATCATCCTGTAAGAACATGGAATCCTGATTTGTCAGAGGGAATAGAACTTATTATTGATAAGTGTGTTCAGCCGGCACCTGAGAACAGATATCAGACATGTGCAGATTTATTATATGATTTGGAACATCCTCAGCTTATTACGAAAGATTATAAGAAAAAGCAAAAAGTAAAACTCGGAGTATTTATTGGAACATTCGCTTTTTCGGTAATAATGCTTATTGCCGGCATATCCTGCAGGATGATATCAATTTCGATTAAGAATAACCAATATGATAATCTGATTTCTGTATCAGCTTCCACATCTATAGATGAAAAAAAAGACAGCTATATTTCAGCAATTGAAATATATCCGGACAGGCAGGATGCATATCTTAAGCTGCTTGAATCATATGAAGATGAAGGTACATTTGGAAAAAAAGAAAATGATGAATTCCTTGCGGTTTATAACAGATACAAATCAGAACTGGATACAACAAGTATAAAGACAGCAGATTTAAATTACAAAATTGGAATGATGTATTTTAATTATTACACGGAAGATGATGGAACATACAGCTTTTCCGGACGGGTTCAAAAAGCATATTCTTTTTTTGAACAGAATTATGAGAATAAAGAATTGTCTGAAGATTATCAAAATCAGAACATTTCGGATTGTTACTATAAAATATGTTACTTTTATAAAAAATACATTTTGAATTCTTCAACTGTGGAAGAGCCTTCAAAAAATGATTATGAAGAATTATTTGGTACAATCAATGGAATGCTTGGAAATATAGGTGATGCATCAGCATATGACAGATTATCAATTTATAATGCGATATTTATGCTTATGTATGATCAAAGAAATAATATGAAGCAGAATAACGTAGACCGAGAAGATATTCTTAACATTATAGATAGTGTTCGTGAATTGGCGGATAAATTGCGGGTAAATAAAGAACAGTCTCAAAAATTACAGAACGAAATCAATGAACACTATGAATCATTTAGAGACGCAATCATAAGAGTATACGAGCAAAAATAAGAAAGGTAGAAGTTATGGCGGATACATTAAGTAATATATCTTTGATTACATTTATATTGTCGGGTGTATTTTTTGTAGTGGCAATTATATTGTTTATTGTATTTAATATTCCTGATGTTTTGGGCGATTTAACGGGTAGAAATGCGAAAAAAACGATTGAACGCATAAGGAAAGATAATACTAAGTCTAACAAAAAAAAGTCAGATTATACATATTCTAAAAAGAGAGAAGTTTTAATAAAACAGGATGATTACGGTAATCCGGATAAGGAAGCTACAGGACTTTTGCCTGATATAACAGAGGTGCTTGTGGATGATGAGACAGCGCTGTTGGTTGAAGATGAATTAAAGGAGAATGGATTTGAATATATTGAAGATGTAATGATGGTTCATACAAAAGAGGAGATTTAAATGAAGATTATGAAGTTTTACTTCCGGATGGCGGTAATATTTTGGACAATTTTTTCATGTACCTTTTTGATTATGCCGTTTACCCGGAGCATGGAAAAAAGATTTCCTTTAGTATTAATGAGTTTTTTATTTTGGACATCACTTGTTGCAGGACTTGGAAGTATTGTTATTGTAAGGGTTATCAATAAAAAAGTAAATGAAAAAAACAAAGTTAATACAAAGAAAGCATATAAAAACACACCAAAGAATGTGGCACATATTGTATTTATAATATCCATATGTTTAATCGTATTGATTAATATTAACGGATGGCAGGACAAATATATCACATACATCACTATATGCATGGTGATTGATTCGATAGGAATGCATTTTGTATTTGAGGATAGTTTGTATAAAAGAATAATAAGTAATAAAGGAGTTGGAAAGTTATGATAAGAAATATGAGTTGGAAAAGAATAGTTTCTATTATGTTGATACTTATAATGGTTGTTAATATTACACCGTTATCTGAGTTAAGGATTAATGCAGCCACGGATACAATGCCTGAATGTGTGACTGTATGCGTTAAGGATGAATTTGGTAATGCGTTAGAGGATGTACAGGTAAGTTATAGTATTTTTTCAGTAACTACAAATAGTGAAATATATCAAGAAACAGTTATGACAGATGGGAATGGAAGCTGCAAGGTGCTTGGCATGGCTGATTTTATAGCCGGAGATTTGGAAATATCAGCAGAGATAATGAAAAAAGATTATAAGAAATCATCAATAGAGAAAACGCTTATAACATCAATAGATGAAAATTTTGATGTAGTACTTACACATCTTCCGGGATTTGATGTGCCGGTTGAAGGAATAGATGTAGTATATGAAGAGGATGAAAATGGTTCAGTGATAAAAGAAAAGCTTGTTAACGTTCAGGCGGAAGAAGGTGATAAAGTCAGCTATAGCTTTGATGGAGAAAACTGGGATGAAGATATACCGGAAGAGAGTGAAGTGGGGGATTATACCATTTATGTTAAGGTGGAAAGAGAAGGATATGCGGATTTCAGAACTCAGGTTACTTCATATATCATAGCAAAAGATACAGATATAGCCGTTAATCCGTGCCAGCAGACATATGACAGTGAGGAACATGGAATATTTGAAATAACAGGACTTAAAAACGGAGACAGTATTGAGCTTATTTATCCTTATTCTGATAAAGAAGATGCAGCAGAGGAAAATAAGAAAAACAAAAAGACATTTATTTATGGAACGGATGAATTTGATATTCCTAAGATAAAAAATACAGGTGATAAAGGAAGTTTTAAGATAAGAGTATTAAGAAATAAGAATTATAACGTTTTTGAAACTACGGGAAATGCCGTGATATCACCTGCAGAGATTAATAAAGAATCGGTTGTAATCAATGTTGCGACAGACCTTGTTTATGGTGAAGGTATAGAAAAGTTAGTGAATGAAGAAATAGAAGGAATAATACCGGGTGATACTGTTCTGTACAGATACAGAAAGGAGAATGACAATGAATGGACAAGCGAAGAAGATGGTTGGAGTGAAGAAGTTCCAAGTGCAGAGGATGCAGGAAAGTATTTAGTACAGGTACGCGTAGAGAGGGTAAATTACAAAACATATATATCGGATGAAGTTGAAGTAAATATCGCAAAGAAAAATATTGAAGAAGGTAAGATCATAGTAGAGTCAAAGGAATATACATATGATAACAGTGAGCATGAAGTATTAAAGATAAACGGATTAGTTACAGGTGATAAGGTAACAATACAATGTGGCGGTGAAGATGAATCATATGAATATATATATTCTGAAGATAATAAAGAAAACAATATAATACCTACGAAAAAGAATGCCGGAACATATTCGTTTAATGTAACTGTAGATAGAAAAAACTATGAACCTGTATCATTTAACGGAGAGTGTGTTATTAATGAAGCTGATATTAAAGATATTAGTTTTAGTGCCAGAGAAGATATTGTTTATAACGGATTTAATCAGAATTTACTAAGTGATAAAATCGAAGGAATTAAAGAAAATGATGACGTTCTTTATAGGTACAGAAAAGAAAATGCCAATGAATGGACAAATGAAGATGAAGGTTGGAGTAAAGAAGTTCCAAGTGCAGAGGATGCAGGAAAGTATTTAGTACAGGTACGCGTGAATAGGGAAAATTACAAACCATTTACAACAGAGGAAAAAGAGGTAGAAATAAAAAAAGCAGAACAGATTATTTGTTTTAAAAAAGGTAATGGTGTAATAGAGAAAGATGAAATAGAGATAACATATACTGGAAAGGATGAAGAAGATAATAAAGAAGACAATAAAGTAGGTATCACTTGTGATACAGCTAAAAATGGCAGAGAGATTTCGTATGGTTTTGAAGTTAAAAATGCAGATTTTAATGGTAATTCAGATGACATTGTTACAATCGGTAATGATGGAAATCTTGATGTGAAAAAAGGTGGTTATGTTGTCTTAATGAAGGTTTGTGTAGATGGAGATGACAACTATGAGGAAGCAAATGCAAAAAAAATAATTGTAATCAAATCAAATGAGGATGATCTTATCTGGTTTTATAATCAAAAAGAAACGAAAGAACCAATCAATGATACAGTTATTAGATTTACCTTAGGAACATCTGATGTTGTTAATGAGCAGGTATTCCTTGAGAAAAAATATGAGGAAGATCAAGGGAAAATTACATATTCCATAGAAGATGAAAATAAGGTGAAATTAGATTTGTCAGAGTATGGATTGGAATTAGATAAGAACAACGGTCATATAAGAGTTGCAGAGGGCGGTTTAAAAAAACTTATTGATTCAATTAAAGATAATAAATCATTATTTTTTTATGTTAATGCATCTATAAGCGAAGGAATAGTGGAATATAATGAAGTGAAGTACACTGTTTATAAGTCGCTGGATGTAAAATACAGAATAGATATTAGATTTGGGGATGATAAAACGGATATAGTTTTATTAGACGAGAATGGAAATAGATTAGCTGCTAAAAAAATTGGTCAGACATTTTATTATAAAGAAAATGTTTATATAAAAAAGGACGGATATAAGGTTACTCAGTTCAAAGAGAATATGGGTGAATTTGAGGATAGTTTTGTTTTTAATAAAGAATTAAATGAAAAAAATACATATTTATGTTTTAAAAACGATGAAACGGGAGCAATATTAAGGCCTGTTAAAATTCATAAAATGTATGTAGATGATGAATTACCGGATGAACTTAGAGTTAGTATTTCGGATAATAGTTTTTATCATTCAGAAAAAGATAAGCTTAAAATATCTGTAGAAGTAAAAGATAAATTATCAGGTATACAGCTAATAAAATGCGAACTTAAGTGTGGCAGTAAAAATTTAAGCGCTGAAGCTACAGGAAAAGAAATTAAAAATAAAAACCACATCATTTTCAAAACAACATTTGAGTTTGATGTGGAACAGGGTATGGATGATCAAAAGCCTGAGATAATCGTTACGGCTATAGATAAGGCAGGAAATGAAATAGTAGAAAATAATGGTGAATTTGTTGTTGATACGATTTCTCCAAAAGTCAAACTGGAAATTGGTTCAATCAATGATAAAGATGAGATTATAAAAATTGATAAGAAATATTACTTTAAAAACGATGTCAAAGTTAATGTTACAGTGTATGATGAAAATTTTTCTAAAGAAGACTTTATCATCAACATAGTAGATGAAAAAGGCACTGAAGAGGTGGATTTTATCTCAGAATGGGTTGACGATAAAAAAGATTATAAACACACGAATTCATTTTATATTAAAGGTGAAGGTGAATACAAAATTATTGTTGAAGAGGTTAAAGATTCAGCAGGAAATAACGCAGAAAAGATAACATACAGGGATAAAAATGAAGAAAATGCAGGTGAGTATGGAAAAGTTGACGAGTCTAAAATGATAGTGATTGACAAGACAAAGCCTGTAGTCGAATTTGAAGACCATACAAACGATAAAGATACAGAAAACCAATATATAAAAATCAGGGTAAAAGAACATTATTTTGACAAAGACAGGTTAACGTTGAATTTCAATCGCTATACTAATGCTAATATGAAGGATAAAAATCCAAATGTAAGTTTAGATGATGAAGATTTAGGAAATCTTGAATGGATTTCTGAGGGAAAAGATACATATTCCATAACATTATCTAAAAATGAAATTCCTAAATTAAAGGACGGAATTTTTAAAGATGTAGAAATCTGTTCTACCGATTTGGCAGGCAACGAAGGAGTAGTGTTGAATAAGAATTTTATCATAGACTATACAGCACCAGATTCTTTGAAGATAGATTTCGAGAAAGAATCTGCAAAAGAAAATATTCTTCCAAACATTACATTTGGTTTCTTTAAAGATGAAGCGGAGATAACATTTACGGTGTATGATGAAGTTTCCGGTATAGATAAAATATATTGGAGTTATGAAAAAGAGAAAGATTCAAGCGATAAAAATGTTGTATCTTTAAGTGGTTCTAGAAGTTGTAAACAGGACGAAAAAGATAAAACAAAATTTACAGCTAAGATAACTCTCCCAAAAGAAAAGGGTACTCAGCTTAGAGGTAACCTGAAATTCTATGCTATTGATAAAAAAGGAAATATCAGTGATGCATATACAGGTAGCGGGGAAGTTTTGGTTGTGGATTCAATATCTCCTGAAATGTCAGTAGAATATGACGGATATACCAGACAAATTAATGACACACTATATTACAATAAAGATTTGGTCATAAAGTTTAATGTTGATGAAGCAAACTTTTATGGAGATGATGTAAAAGTAAGCATTGAAAAAGACGGAAAAGAAATAGATTCTCCTAAATTAACATGGGAAGATGGAGAGGGCGATTTATGGTATGCCGATTATACAATTCAGGCAAAAGAAGACCATTCAAATGACGGAGATTATCGTATATATGTCGATTACACGGATAAAAGCGGTAATAATATGAAAACATGGCAGTCAGATGTTATCGTAATCGACACAATAAAACCAGTTATATCGGTTAAATATGAAAATGAAAATGTAAAAAATCAGATAGAAGATAATGAAGGCAACCTAAGAAATTATTTCGATTCTGACCAGACTGCAGAGATTACAATAGACGAGCATAATTTTTATGAAGGAGATGTTAGTTTTAATATAGTAACTAAAGATGTTGCAGGAAATGAACTTGACGCAAATGCATTAAATATTAAATCATCATGGATAACAGCAGATGATATACATAAAATTAAAATAAGTTATCCGGGTGATGCTAACTATACTTTTGGTATCACATATACTGACCTGGCAGGAAACCAATCGGACGAATATGGTAAAGATTATTTTACGGTTGATAAGACAAAACCGGAAAATCTGAAGATATCATACAGTCCTTCGGTTATAGATACGATGTTATCAAACATAACATTTGGATTTTACAATACAAAAGTAACGGTAACATTAGAAGCGACTGACAGCATATCAATGGTTAATAATTTTAAATATGCATATGTTAAGGCAGTTCCTGAAAGTTCGGTCAATGCACAGCGGATAGAGCAGGAAGTTACCGGGGCACAGATAAATTATTCAGATAAAGGCTATACGGCAACGATATCATTTGATGTGCCGTCGGATTCATTGACAGGAATTAATCAATTGAACGGAACATTTGATTTTATGACAATTGACAGAGCAGGTAATGAGTCGGAATATCTTAGAGATTCTAAGAGAATAGTGGTTGATAATATTACACCGACATCAACAGTCGTGTACAATACTCCGGTCAGAAATACCGGAAATATTGCATATTATGATGGCGGCATTCAGACTGTGATAACAATGAATGAAGCAAACTTTTATCCGGAAGATGCGACGGTTACGGTTACAAAAGACGGAAGTACATATGGCGTAACACCATCATGGAGTGATAAAGATACAGATACTCATACCGGTACATTTACACTTTCGCAGGATGGAGATTATTTTGTAACAGTCGGGTATAAGGACAAGTCAAATAATAGTATGATTGAATATCACTCATCACAGATGACCATAGATACTAAGATTAATGAAGCTGTTATAACGATTAACGGTAATGAAGCTGATGGTAAAGCATTTGGAGAAGATGTAGTGCTGGGCGTTGCATTTGAAGACAAGAATTTTGACAGTTATAACATTTCGATGACAAGGACAAGAATGGAACAAAAGGACGTAACCGTAACGGATGACTTCATTGATAAGAAGATAGCGATAAAAGAAAACTCAGGAAGTGATACCTTTGATACCTTTGAAAAAATAAAAGAAAATGATGGAATATATACAATAAAGGTATCGGTAAACGATAAAGCAGGTCATACGGTTGATAACACTGCAACATTTACCGTGAACAGATTTGGTTCAGTATATGAATACAGTGATTATCTTGTATCGTTGATTAAGGATGGCGGTTCATACGTTCAGAAATTAAAAGAGGATCTGATAATAACTGAATATAATTCGGACAGGCTGATTGATAAGTCATTAGACATAAGCCTGTCAAAAGATGGAAGACCTGTTGATGATGCAGTTTATGATGTTACACCTGATATAAATAATGAGGTTCAGGTTGGAGACAGTGGCTGGTATCAGTATAAATACGTTATCAAGAAACAAAACTTTGATAAAGACGGTTTATACAAACTGACAATATCATCAAAAGATGCTACGGGAAATAATCCTGAAAATATGCCGGAAAATACAAATTACACGGATAATGCAATTCAATTTCATGTAGACAGCACGTCACCGGAGATTAACAGTATAACCGGACTTGAAAAGAAAATCATAAATGCAACAGGAGTTGATGTTAATTACACAGTATATGATACGGTTGGGTTAAAATCCGTATCAGTTGAGGTGGATGATAAAGAGATTGCTAACGTGACTGATTTTGGTGAAGACACGAACGCATATGAAGGCAAATTTTCATTAAGTGAGAAAAAAGAAGAACAAAAAGTAAGACTTGTAGTAACGGACAAGGCAGGAAATGTTACGGACACAAATTCAGAGGATTATGAATCTGCGTTCGCATTCAATAAAAATGTTCTTGTATCTACGAATGCATTTGTCAGATGGTATGCAAATCAATATTTATTCTGGGGTTCTATTATGACGGCGGCAGCAGTGGCAGCAGGTGGAACGGGAATGATAATGTTTGGCAGGAAAAAGGGCAGCAAAAAGACAAACGGTTAATGGTGGTATTGCCGGGGAAGGAAAAGCAATGTATGTACTAAAAGATAACGGAGTCATAAAAGAAATAGAAAGTGGCAACAACTTTGGATATGTACTGCAGGATAGCAAATATTTTGTAAAGACGGATTATAAAGTACTGCAAAGTCAGAAAGACGGATTATTCGTTACATGTATGAAAATGATGTATAACGGGAAAATAGAGCTATATTATATTACAGACAATTACAGACCAATGTCTTCAATGTTTGCGAATATAACTCCGGAAATACTTATCACTATTGTGGTCAATTTATTTGGCAGTGTTGTAGATGTAAGAAATAATGGTTTCTTAAAAAGCCAGAATATTGATGTATCATGGGATAAAATATTTGTTGATACAAATACTTTGCAGGTTAAGCTGGTGTATCTGCCAATCAATGTTAACGCATTTGACAGTTATGCAGAGTTTGAAAGCGAATTAAGGGCAAGCTTAGTAAAATTAATTAACAGATTGGTTACACAACCACATTTAAGATTAGATAAGATGGTTGCTGATATTGTAAATGGTTCACTAAGCATTGAGGATATCTATAATAAATATAGGGGTGCCGGTGTGCCGGCTATAGATCAGTATAGTAAAAATGAAGATACAAAAGATGAACAATCAGGTGAGTTAAAAATAGTTGCTATGAATGCACCCGAATATTTTGAGGCAAAACTTGGTCAGGCGAAAACGGTATTTGGAAAAAAACGCAGTATTTCAGATGTGGTGATAGATTTTAATGCGGCAATCAGCAGAAAACACTGTTCAATCTATTGCCACAAAGGAAAATACTTTATAGAAGATGAAGACAGTGCAAATGGAACATATGTAAATGGAAAGAGATTGTCAGCGAGTGACCGTATTGAGATAAAAAAAGGTGATATTATTCGTATGGCAGACAGCGATTTTCAGTTAGTATCGGTAAGGAGATAAGAAATGAAAAGACCAAGAATTATTATTGCAGATACAGATGAAAAATATATTTCATCATTACAATACAAGTTTGCCACAGAATTTTTTGATGCCGTTGATATAGAAATAATTACGGATGAGGGATTTTTTAATGACTTATTTTCACAACCTCAAAAAGCAGATATTTTAGTTGTAAGTGACAATCTTTACGATATGTCAATTCAAAGACATAACATTTCAAATATATTTGTGTTGATGGAAAGTGAAGAAGAAGAAAAAACAGGTGATTTAAATATTGTCAGGCTGATGAAATACACAAGTACAGGAGAAATATTAAATGAAGTAATCAGAAGAAGTCAGGGTACAATCCAATTTGATATTGATAATAAACAGGAGACACAGGTTGTTGTTGTAACATCTGCAACAGGAGGTGCAGGAAAGACAACGATTGCATTGGGAATAGCAGCCTGTCTGTCAAAAAACCTCAAAAAAACATTGTACATAAATGCAGGAAGACTTCAGGCTTTTAATTATATGTTTGATAATCAGACATCGGTTACGTCAAAAGAATTATATACACAACTGGCAGACAGTGATGCAAATATTTATGATGTTATAAAGCATTTTATAAGAACAGAAGGATTTGCGTATGTTCCTCAATTTAAGACTTCACTTATGTCTTTGGGAATTGATTATTCTATATTTGAAAAACTAATACGCACTGCGAAAAAAAGCGGAGATTATGAATATATCATTGTGGATGCAGAAAGTACTTTCGATGAATATTTAACCGGTATGTTTGATATAGCTGATAAAGTTATAATTGTTGTTAATCAAAGTGAAAAATCCGTGCATTATACAAACAGGTTTGTATCTAATATTAATGGAGTTAATGGGGAGAAATATGTTTTTATATGTAATAATTTCAAGAAAGAGGAAATGAATTGTCTTATCAGACCGGATTTGGAATTGAAATTTAATGTAAATGAGTACGTAGGGGAATTTGAAAATTATTATTCAAAAAGAATAATGGATTATGCGGGGGAAACAGGAATTAAAAAAAGCACGTTTTTGATTGTATAGGGCGGAACGGAGGAAAGTATGAAGAAGGAAAATGCCATCATACGTTTTAGAAAAGTACGGGAAAAAAAAGAGGTAATTCTTGAAATACCTCTTAATACTACAGCGAATGAAATCATAATAGCATTAAATGAGGCATATGATTTGGGAATTGATATATCTGATATGAAAAAATGTTATTTACAATGTGAAAATCCGATTGTGCTTTTAAAGGGTAACAAGACACTTAATGAGTTTGGAGTCAGAAATGGTTCAATAATATATTACACTGACAGGGAGGAATAAAATATTGGAAAACAGATATAAGATAACAATATTCGGAAAACATTTATATAAAGAAGTAGAGATTTCTCCTGACACAGAATCATTAACGATAGGAACATCGATAGATGCTGATGTACGTTTGAGAAAAGAAATGTATTTTGAAAGTGTAAATATTGAACTTATAAGACAGAATGAAGAACTGATACTATTTTGTAATGACAACATATACTTTAATCTTGGTGATTCCAGAAAACTTATAAAATTAAAGCTGGAGCATGGTATGACTTTTAAAGTCTGTTATCAGGAGTCGGCTAATGAATTATTCGATATTGAATTTATGATTGATTTTGACTATCAAAAAAAAGATTATGATAGGATTGTTGATATCAGTGAAGTTAAAAATTTAAAAATAAGTTCTTACAAAGATGCAGACGTAATAATTGATGATCCCTTATTTTCTGAAGGAGAAATTTTACTTGAAAAAAAGGATAATTCATGGATGCTTACTGAACATGAATGCAGATACGGTATTTTTGTAAACGGAGAAAAAATAAAAGGTATAAAAAAAATAAAGGACTACGATTTTATATCAATAGTCGGGTATAGTTTTTTTATTAAGAAAAAATATTTGTATATGACTACTGATAAAAAAGTCAGGATTGGGGGATTAGTCAGTTTTATAAATATAGAATCATCATCAGCATTTGAATACCCTAAGTTTAACAGAAGTACAAGAATACAATATGAATTGATTCCGAGGGAAATAGAGATATTGCAGCCACCCGTAAAACCACAGTACAGGAAAAAAAGTATATTATTTACTATAATTCCTACACTTGTTATGCTGGCTATGATTATTGTCCTTAGAGGCATAATGGGTGGTGGTGGAACATTTGTAATATATAGTGCCGTATCCATGAGCATGGGTGGAATAATGTCGGTGATTACATATATTCAGGATAAAAAACAATTTAATACTGATGTAAAGGAAAGAGAAGAAAATTATAAGAAATACATAGAAGAAAAAGAACAGGAAATAATGGATCTTCGTGATAATGAAGAAAAAATACGAAATAAAATATTTATATCATTAGAGGATGGTATTTCATACGTAACCGGTTTTGACAAGCGTCTTTTTGAAAAAAGTGTGACAGATAAGGATTTTTTGAAAATCTATCTTGGAACCGGAACAGTAGAATCTGTTAATCCTGTACAATACACGAAAAATGAATTTGTTGACAAGGGTGACGTCCTATCTATGATGCCTGAAGAACTGGCATTAAGATACAAATATATCGAAGATGCTCCTATAGTTGCTGATTTTAACGAAGATAATGGAGTTGGAATAGTTGGAAAAAATAAGCATCTTATGAACATGCTTAAAAATATTACGCTTGATATCGCAATCAGACATTTTTATAAGGACGTACAGCTTGTGTATTTATTAAGTGGAGAGTTTATAAGAAGCTTTAAATGGGTAAGATGGTTTCAAAATTCAACTATTATATGTGATGAAGAAAGCCGCAATGTTTTTTTGGAAAACATATATAAAGAATTATCGCTTCGTGAGATGCTTACAGAAGAGCAAAGGGAATGTACTTTTGATAAGTATTATGTCGTATTTGTGACAGATACTGCTATAATCAGTAATCATCCGGTTTCAAAATATATTATGAATGCAAAAAGATATGGATTCACATTCGTGTTCTTAGCTGAGCATGAAGAAATGATACCTATTGGATGTAATGAGATAATTCATATATCACATGAGACGGGAACTATAATGAAATCCGACAACGGAGATGCTAAATTGGACTTTAAATATAATGTTGTATCTGACTCTATGGCAGAAAAAATAGCACTCAGGTTAAGTCCGGTTTATGTAGACGAGGTATCATTAGAAGGACAACTTACCAAAAATATATCAATGTTTGAAATGCTTGGAATCATTTCAGTAGAAGATCTTGATTTGAAACAAAGATGGGATGAATCGAAAGTATATAAATCACTTTCGGCGCCGATTGGAGTAAAATCAGGTAATGAGATTGTAAAACTTAATCTTAGTGATAAAGGTAACGCACATGGTCCACATGGCCTTGTGGCAGGAACTACAGGTTCCGGAAAAAGTGAAATTTTACAGACCTATATTTTGTCGATGGTCAGTCTTTTTCATCCGTATGATGTTGGGTTTGTTATTATCGATTTTAAGGGCGGTGGAATGGCAAACCAATTTGCTTCGTTACCGCATTTGATTGGAACTATAACTAATATTGACGGAAGAGAAATTGACCGTTCATTGCTTTCTATCAAGGCAGAACTGGTAAAGCGACAGGAGATGTTTATGGAGGCAGGTGTGAATCACATCAATGACTATATTCAGCTATACAAAGCCGGAAAGGTAAATAGGCCTATGCCTCATTTAATTATGATAGTAGATGAGTTTGCAGAACTTAAGGCAGAGTATCCTGATTTTATGAAAGAATTAATATCAGCAGCCAGAATAGGAAGAACATTGGGAGTGCACCTTATATTGGCAACACAGAAACCGGCGGGAGTAGTGGATGCACAGATATGGTCTAATTCAAAATTCAAGCTGTGCTTAAAAGTTCAGACTAAAGAAGATAGTAACGAGGTATTAAAATCACCATTGGCTGCTGAAATAGTAGAGCCTGGAAGAGCGTATTTTCAAGTTGGAAATAATGAGATTTTTGAGTTGATACAATCTGCATACAGTGGTGGACTTGTGCCGGATGCAAATGAAGAAAACAGACATATATTTGAAATTAACGAATTAAATCTGTGGGGAAAGAAAAAATGTGTATATACAAATAAGAAGGTTTCAGATAATAAGAATCAACTAACACAATTGGACGCAATAGTAAATTATATTGAATTGTATTGTAAGTCTAATAATATAAAGAAACTTCCGGGGATATGTCTGCCGTCTCTTGAAAAAATTGTTAATACAGAAAAATTAACATATGAGAGAACAGAAGACAGAAATTATGAAATTCCGCTCGGGGTATTTGATGATCCACAGATGCAAAGACAAGGAGAGTACAGTATAGATTTATCACGTGACAATGTCTACATAGTGGGTTCAGCACAGATGGGAAAGACGGTTTTGTTACAGACTATGGCATATGGAATTATAAGAAAGTATTCTCCTGAAGAGGTCAACTTGTATATAGTAGACTGTGGCAGCATGGTACTTAGTATTTTAGAAGAATCTGTAAATGTAGGAGGTGTCGTATTACCAAACGAAGAAGAAAAATGTAAGAATCTATTTAAAATGCTCAATACGATTGTTGTTGAAAGAAAGAAAATGCTATCTGGAAAAGGTGTAGGAAACTTTGCTTCATATCTTGAGGCGGGATACAAAGATATGCCATTGATAGTTGTAATGATTGATAACATGAGTGCTTTTAAAGAATATTTTCCTGATCAGACTGATATGTTAAACAGTCTTTCAAGGGAAGCACAGGGCGTTGGCATTTCATTTGTAATCACTGCTGCTACAAGTAACGCATTAAGCTACAGGGTTCAGGCTAATTTTGGTAAGAAGATAGCTCTTAATTGCAATGATAAATCAGAATACAGCAATGTTTTTGGACATTGCAAAATGACTCCGTTAGAAAATGCAGGACGAGGACTTGTAATGATAGACAAGCGTATCATGGAGTGGCAGGCAGCGATATTTGGAAAAGACAAAAAAGAGGCAGAGCGAAGCCGCGAACTTAAAGAATTTGTCAGCGAAAGAAATAAACAGTTCAAAAAACATGCACCGAAAATACCGATGGTTCCGGAAAGAATGGTGCTATTGGATGAAATGAAACAAAACGCTGAAAAATTTAGAAATGAAAGAATAATTCCTATAGGCATGAGATATGACAATGTTGAATATGACATGTTGGATATGGTTAAAAACGGTTCGCTTTCGCTTATCGGAGACAATGAATCAAGAATCAGGTTCATAAAAATGTTTATGGCAGCTTTAGCGAAAAACATTGTATTCCACAATGCTCAGGCAATTGTAATAGATGATAAACAAAAGAATTTAGGAACAATGAGCAAGTTAGGATTTGTAAGAGAGTATACCAATGATGTTTCGGAGGGACTTTCACTTTTGATGGATTATTACAATATGATGACAGACATGGAGGATGAAGAAGATGATGAAGATACCATACTAAATATTTTGATAATTAACAATCCGGATATTATAAGACAAATTAATACTGATAAGAATATGAGTAAAGAATTATCTGCGTTTTTAAAGAAAGCAAATGAAATGAAGGCATTTATGCTGCTTTCACATATAGATAATTCACCTGTTGGATTTAATGCTTCTGATTTGTTAAAGACATTAAAAGAAGAGAGGAAAGGAATTCTGTTTGCGCCGGTAACTGAAAATAAATTTTATGATATCAATGGCAGGTTAAGGGCTGATGCTGCATTTGATAATAGTATGGGATATCATTTTGATGGAGGAGTATATTACAGAATCAAGTTATTTGAGTAATGAAGAAGGATGGTGGTTTTATGGGAAGTACTAAAAGTAGTGGAGCAGGTGGACAAGGCGGAGGAGGGGGCAGAGGATATGGTCCTGTAGGATTAATTGATACAAATGCAATTAACGAAACTCATAAGCAGATTAAATCAATTGTAGAATCGTATTCATCAATTAATAAGAGAGTATCAGATATAAAAATATCATTAAACGATAATTGGGTTGGCGAAGGAAACACTGAATTTAACTCTCAATATGATATGCTGATTAGTAAAATTGACGATTTTGGAGATACGTTAAAGGCACTTTATGATGCACTGGTAAGAGCGGAAGCTGATTATGAAGATACAGATGACGATATCAGACAGGATTTTGTTATGACTATGAAAGATTAGGAGGGTGCCATGAAGAGTAGTGATATAAAAAGAAAATGTGATCAGCTGAAAAAAGAAGCAAAAGTTTTAGGTAATAATGTTGGTCAGCTTGAAAAGATAAGAGATAACTTAAGAGATAATTTTTATGATGAGGCAGCTGACATAAATAAAGAATTATCTAATGTACATTCGGATATGAATAAAGCTATAAATATAGATGGTGTATATAATAATAACCTGAATATGATAGAAAAATATAAAGAGGTTAACCCGGATAACGACAGGATTATGATACAGGTTATATCAGGACTTGAAAATGAAATTCAGAGACTAAACGGCAAGAAAAATACAGCAGAAAACAATTACAAAATAGAAGATACAAACTATAAAAACGCAAGAAAAGAAGAATTGCAAAATTTGTTTCATTTTTAAAATTCTAAATAGATGGAGGTGGAAATATGAGTGTAAAGTTTTCTATATCATACTCTGAATTGTCAAAAGCGTCAAGAACGGCAAACAGAGCATCTGATAGATTTAAGACATATGCGAATAATTTAGATAACGTATATAAAAAATTAAGTAAATATAATGGAGAAAGAACTGCTAATATTGAAACTGCTGAAACAAATTTAAACAAAAAAATAACCGAATTAAGAGAACGTGAAAAAGTATTTTATAATTATAAAAAAGATTTGGAAGATTTAAAAGATGAATGTGTGCAGACTGATGAAAGAGTCAAAAATAATATATTAAAAATTACTGGAGAATTTAAAATCAGACATGGCATAAAAGACAGTAAATTTTTAAATACCATAAATTATTATTTGACAAAATTTAAACGGGGAACGGCGGTCGGCAGGTGGATTGACAGGTATGTCACGATATATAAAGATTTGAAGAGAGAGATAAAAGAAAAGATAAAGTTCAGGTGGAATTATGAAGGAGGGAAGGAGTATGTTGTAAATATTTTAAAGTCTACAGGAGAATTTTTAGCTGTAATTGCCGGATTTGTTACTGTTGTTTTCTTTTCGGGAGGTATTGGAATTATTACGTTTATTGCAGCAAGTTTTATATTAATTTTGGGAGCTGTAAATTATTTAGTGGATGTTTACAATGAGGAAAGAGCATTTGACGAGGCCAGATACAATAATGATCCTGCACTGGCCAGAAGAAGGAGAGATGAAAGTACTATACAAGATACTATCAGAAGAGAAAGTGATTCAAAAGAATTACATGCTGTTGCAAAAGGTTTAGATATAGGTAAAGCTGTTGCAAACACTATTTTAATATTCAATAAGATAAGTAGTATATCTAAAAAAGATTTAAGCTTTATAAAACCAGGTAAAGACTATTTTGATTTATCATTAAAAAACCTGGTAGATGATTACAATGTGTTTTCTGATAATGCAAATGATGTCATTAAAGCATTATCGAATATTATGGATACATCGGCAGATATTTTGAATGGAGATTTTTCAACGGATTCTTTCCGGGATTATACATCATTAATTCAAACTGAAAAAGACGGTGATATTGGTTCATTGTCATTCGGAGATTTTAAGAGTTATTATGAAAAAGGTGAGAAGTTTTATAAAAAATTTAAAAATAACGATGTGATACCAAAGGATGTTAAGAAAAAGATACGGGAGAGTATGAATAATAAGAGGGTTGTAGCTTTTCAATAAAAGGGAAAAAGAGGTACAGATATGGAAGAGAGAGAAGAAGTATTAGAGGCAAAAGATTTAAACAGGCAGGGAATAGCATTACTAAAGGCAGGCAAAACAGACGAAGCAGGAGAAAAATTCTTTAAAGCTATAGATGTCGAGCCAATGTTAATGGAAAGCTATAAGAACATTGGTGACATGTATATGTTAATTGAGGATTATCCGGAGGCAAAGAATTATTACAAAAAAGCATTGCTTATAGAAAAATCCGGAGAGGTATATTTTCGATATGGAAATGCATGTATTATGAATGATGAACTTCAACAGGGATTAAAGCAATACAATTATGCATCATCACAGGGATATGAAAATGATGAGATGTATTATTTTATGGCTATGTCTTATGAAAACATGGACGATGATCAACTGGCGCTTAGATATATTCAGAAAGCTATAATTATAAATCCGGTAATGCCGGAGTATAAAGTGAAAAAAATAGCATTGCTTTTGAATATGAACCGTGTGGACGATGCGAAACAGGAAGTAGATCATTTAATCATAAGCGATCCGGATTTATTTGATGGATATCATTTGAAAAACATGATACTTATGCAAGAAAGTAATTGGGATGAAGCCGTTACATTTTCTAAGAAAGCCATGGAAAAATTTCCGGAAGATGTAGAGTTGATGTACGACCACGCAAAAGCATTAGGTTTATCCGGAAAATGTGAAGATGCATTAAAAATCATAGAAATATCTAAGAAGATGAAATATTTTGAAGATTCAAGAGCAAAGATGACTTTGCTGGAAGCTGAAATTGAGGCTGAGCTTGGAAATATTGATAATGCATATGAAAAGTGTAATGAGTGCATATCATATGAACAGGATGAAGTGGATTTAGAAGCACGATACATGAGAATAAATTTATCGATAGTATTAAAAAAATATGAGGATGCAATAAATGACGCTAATGTCATAATTGATAGTGAAAACAGAGGTAATTATTATTTTTCAGCATTATATTACAGAGGGATATGTGCATTAAAGCTTGGAAAAAATGAAGAGGCTGAAAACTATTTCAAAGATGCAATCGCATTGTACAGACTGGCAACGCTTGAGAGACCTGATGCATTTGAAGCATATCTGTACAGAGTAATGTGTTTAAAGGAATTAAAGGAATATGATAAAGCACTGGAATTGCTTGAATTTATTGAAAAATTAAGTGATGAAGTTGCTGAGGTATATACAATTAGAGCGGATATTTATTCTTTGATGGGTAAAGAAGTGCTTGCAAAAGAAGAACTTAAAAAAGCTTACGAGTTAAAACCCGAATTAAAGGAATTGTTTACGGAAAGTGGTGATTAGTTATGTCATTAGCATATAAAGCAGGCGTAAGTCTTGCAGCAGATACTGAAGTGCTTAGAACATCTGCTAAAGAATATAGTTCAATAGCCAGTGACATAAGAGAAATGGCAAAAAATCTGGATAAATTATTGGCATATCTCAGAGATACCGGATGGAAGACACCGGCAGGTGAAGCTTTTCAGGAACTTGTTAGGACTGACTGGAGTAAAAACATGGAAAAATATGCATCGTTATTGGAGACATTTAGTCAGACTCTGACTGAGGCTGCAACAGAGTATGAACGGCTGGCAAGTGAAAATATAAAAAATACAAAGCTAACTAACTTATGATGAGCAAAACAGCAAAAAGCTGATGCTAAATAAATTTTTTTACTGAAAGGAGAAGATATTATGGCTAATATCAAAGTAACACCGGAGGAACTGGAAAGTCAGGGAAATGACCTTAAGGGGTATGCAGAAGATTTGAGAGGAATTTTATCAAACATTGAATCGAAAATTAGTGAAATTGACGGAGGATGGGATGGACTTGGACAGGATGCATATTTGGATATGTATTCAAATATGAAACAAAGTCTTGATCAATTCCCGGATATTGTTGATTCTTTGGGAGATGCTACTGTATCAGCTGCTCAGGCATATGCCGGTGTAGATGAACAGTTGCAGAGTAGTTTTAAAAGTGGTGGACAGTAGAAATTGATTTTATAACGGGCGGAAGGTATATATGTAAATATATATTCCGCCCGGATGTTTTATTGAACAGGAAATTTTGAAATAGTTGGGAGAAATATTATGAAAAAAATATTATTGTTAGTAATAGTTGTTTTGTCGATTTTATGCAATGTTCAATCAGTTTATGCAGATAAAAAAATTGAAGTTAGTGATTATATCGGAAAATGGAATGAGATTGAAAACGAATTGATATCTCGTGGATTAAATTTTAGTAACAGTGGTGATGTGTTTTTCCTTGGCAATGATTCTTATAAAGACTTAGTTATATATGATATTCAGATTGGAGATGATAAGAGTACTGTTGATAAAAAGATAAAACATGTATGTTCAAATACAATTTCCATAGACACAGAAACAGAATTAAGCGAAACGAAAGAAATGTCAAAAAGAGTTATCATTGATAGTGGTAATGAAAACATCTACTACGAGGTCAAATTGCTATTTGATACTAAAAAAGTGTTGAAATCGTGGAGCATTTCGAATTGGGATGAAGGGATTGATACAGTTTACATACGAGATATACTTTCGTTGCAAAAAAAATATAAAAAACTAGTATATAATTCGTGGCAAAATGCGTATGTATCGTATATACTAAGCGAGGGTCTATTATTTGATGATTATCAATATGAATTAATCAATATTAATGGAGATAGTGTTCCAGAGTTATTTATAAAAGGAATTTCGGTAGCAAATGGCAATAGAATTATTACATATGCAGGCAAGAATAAGGTGAATTGTGAATATTTAGGAGATTCGAGTGTAAGTTATATTGAGTGCGAAAATATTTTGAAAAATGTTTCGGGACGAATGGATTCGTATTACGATACAATTTATACAATTAAAAACAGAAAATTTGAGGTTTTAAATAAAGGGGATTATGGGGCAATTGATAACAGCAATATTCAATTGGATGAAAATGGAGAACCGGTTTACTATTACTATTGGAATGATAAGAGTGTAAGTATAGATGAATATAAAGATTGTCTTGCAAACGCCTTTGATGAGAGTAAAGCAAAAGAAATTGATTGGGACAATTTGATCAACAATGAACATATAATGGAAGAATTGGTGTCATCAGATAAAGGAAATGATGTGTTTACAAAAATGTTATACAGCGATTCTAATATTATTTTGCAAATTATAAGGCGTATATTTTCGACATAAGTAACAGCATAATATGGATG
Source organism: uncultured Lachnospira sp. (assembly GCA_946186125.1). GTDB lineage: Bacteria > Bacillota > Clostridia > Lachnospirales > Lachnospiraceae > UBA2821. The sequence goes on from CAMHLZ010000018.1 coordinate 58,043, forward strand.
GGACAATTTTACCATAGAAATATTTGTTCATTATGTTCAAAAGGATATACAAAATAGCAATAAAAATATTGAAAATGCTAAAATGATATGATAAAATATTATTATGAATTGTAACTGGATACAGCAATTCATAATACCCAACATGGATTGCTGAATATTTAAATGAAAGTGGGGATGTGGAAGTTGAATTATTTTAGAAAAATGAGTGGAGAATAATTGTATGTGGTTTGATGTTGTTGTGTTTAATTACAATGATGAAGATGCCGGTTAATGCTTCTCAGAAAAAAGTCGTGGCAAATAAAGGATACAATATTGATATAGGTAAGAAAAAGACAGTTAATCTGCAATATACAGCAAAGGGAAATGGCTATTTCTATTTTAATTTGAAAAACAAGGATGATAATTATGTACGCATAAATGTAACTGCTAATTATAAAACATATAGTAGTGATAACACATATGTATATGGCCGTAATAGTTACAGATCTGAAAAATATTGTTTCAAAAAGGGAACGAAGGTAACTATCAAGATTATATCAGAGTATGGTTCAAGATTATCATTCTGGTTAAGTGAGAAGAAACTTAAGAATTTTGAGAAAGAGAAAAATGATACAGTATCAAAAGCTACGACGATGAAACTTAAGAAAACTTACAATGGTGTGGCACAGGAGGGTGACGAAGACTGGTGGACATTTGTTGCACCACAG
>CAMHLZ010000019.1 GCA_946186125.1 uncultured Lachnospira sp.
GAAATCATATCCAAAATATAAGGTAGGGTTAATTTAAAACGACTATACTAGAATATGCTACGAACTAAAATGAGAAAAATGTAGAATAGTGTTACAAAAATGCTTCACCACAACAAATCAAAGGATTTTTTTGTTGTTTTTATTCGTTGAAAATGTTATAATGAGCGAGTTTGGAATAAGATGTAAAGGAGACAAGATGTATGGAGCAAAAGAGTAATGAGCAGGAAAATAAAATGGGGGTTATGTCAGAAGGAAAATTACTTTTGAACATGTCATTGCCTATGATGATTTCTATGCTTGTTCAGGCATTATATAACATTGTAGACAGTATTTTTGTGTCGCGTATTTCTGAAGATGCTTTAACAGCCGTATCATTAGCATTTTCACTTCAGACATTTATGATAGCAATTGCAGCCGGTACAGGTGTTGGGGTTAACGCACTTGTTTCAAGAGCTTTAGGTGAAAAGAATCAGAAGCGTGTTAATGTAGTAGCTACAAATGGTATATTTGTCTATATTTTAAGTTATATATTTGTGGCGGTAATGGGACTTTTGGTTGTCAGACCGTTTTATCAGTTTCAGATAAACCCGGGACAGGAAAATATCATGGAAATTGGTGTTGAGTATCTGACAATAGTAATGGTTGGTTCATTTGGAATATTTGCTCAGTTCATTTTTGAAAGATTATTACAGGCAACCGGAAGGACATTTTTTACAATGATTTCCCAGATGGTAGGGGCAGTAATCAATCTGATTTTCGATCCTATTATGATTTTTGGATTGTTTGGATGTCCAAGACTGGGAATAGCAGGTGCAGCTTTGGCAACAATATTGGGACAGATTGTAGCAGCGATAGTTGCAATCATTTGGAATATAAAAAAGAATCATGACATTCAATTTGAAATTAAAGGATTCAGACCGGATGGGAAAATTATCGGTGATATATATAAAATTGCAGTGCCTTCAATCATTATGCAGTCGATAGGATCTATCATGACAACAGGAATGAATCAGATTTTAATGGGAATTAATTCTACGGCAACAGCAGTTTTTGGTATTTATTTTAAGCTGCAAAGCTTTTTCTTTATGCCGGTATTTGGATTAAATAATGGACTAATACCTATCATATCTTATAACTATGGTGCAAGAAAGAAAAAACGTATGCTTAATACGTTGAAATACGGTTATTTAATCGCATTTATATTGACATTTATAGGATTTATAGGATTTATGCTTATTCCCGAAACGTTACTTGGATTGTTCTCAGCATCAAAGGAGATGTTGAAAATAGGAGTTCCGGCATTAAGGAAGATTTCGTTCCATTATTTACTGGCGTGGTATTGTATTATAACATTGTCATTCTTTCAGGCACTCGGAAAGGCAATGTACAGCTTATATGTCTCTGTTGCAAGACAGCTTGTTGTATTGTTGCCGGTTGCATTTATATTATCAACCATAGGGGGGTTAAGCCTTATATGGTGGTGCTTCCCGATAGCAGAGTTGATGTCATGTGCAATTTCAACGGTATGTCTTGTTTTGGTGAATAAGAAAATTTTAAATAATATGAGTTAGCAAAAGTTATAATATTATGATTTACATACATAGGGAATATGATATAATATAAATAACTATATGTGGGATTCTTTGACAGGGAGGTCAGAGAACGTTTTTCAATGGAATGAGGAGTGATGAAATATGAATAACTCAATATCGACATTATTTTCAGGATTTAATAGGAATGATAGTTTAACAAGTGGTTTGTATGGAAGTTTGTCAGAGTTAAACAGTATAAGATCGGGAAGTTATAAAAAACTTTTGACAAAGTATTATGGAGAGGTTTCTCCGGATTCTAAGACATCTTCAAAAGTTGAGAGAAAGACAGATACTTTTGACTGGAGAAAGCTTAAAGAACAGACAAGTTCTACATCAAAAACTTCTAACGCAAAGCAGTCGACTGCTACATCTACGGCATCGACCACTGATTTGGCAGATGTGAAGAAGAGTGCAGAAACTTTGAAGAATTCAACGGCGACCCTTTTAAAGCGGGGTAAAGGTTCTGTTTTTTCAAAGAAGGATGATGGAACGTATGATGCCGGTAAGATTTACGATTCAGTTAATCAGTTTGTCAAGGATTATAATGCGTTGGTTGACAGTACTTCAAAGACAGATTCAAAACTTATAGACAGAAATGCTAATTCAATGATTAATTCGACAAAAGCTAATTCTAGGTTGTTATCAAAATTTGGCATAACAATTGGTGAAGATAATAAGTTGTCAATTGATGAGAAGAAGTTTAAGGCATCTGACATGGCTGGTGTAAGTTCACTGTTTAGCGGAAGCGGTTCTTTTGGATATCAGGTTTCTACGAGTGCATCAGTTATTACTTACAATGCACAGAGTGAAGCTTCAAAGGCTAATACATATACAGGTTCAGGTTCATATTCAAAGAATTATAGCAACGGAGATATTTATAGCCGGTTGGTTTAATAAAAAAGCTTTCCCTTACAGAATTTTCAGTTCTGTAAGGGATTTTTTTGTTGAAATATATTTGCATTTATCTGAAAAAATGTTATTATAGTAATCTAAAATAACAATGGAGGCTAGTTATGTTAAAAAATTATTATTTTCCAGTCATCACGGCAGTCTCATTATTTCCACTTATAGCAGGTCTTGCTTCAATACCGTTTCTGGTATGGAATTACCGCAAGTATAAGGGAATATCGATTATGAGGGCGACCGTCATTTTTTCATTTATTTTTTATATGATGTGCGCATTTTTTCTGACACTTCTTCCTTTACCAACTATAGAAGAAGTACTGAAAAGACAACCGGTTCCGTTTAATAATCAATTGTTTAACAATATTTTATATGCCATGAATAATTCAGGTTTTGTTAGCTCGGATACGAGTACGTGGTTTTGTTTAACGAACTGGATAACACTTTTTACGTCAGCAATGTTTTTCCAGATTGTTGCTAATATTGTGATGCAGGTGCCTTTGGGATTTTATTTGAGGTATTATTTCAGGGTAACATGGAAGAAAGCAATTGGTATAGGATTTTTAGTAAGTTTGTTTTATGAAATGACACAGTTATCAGGAGTATGGGGGATTTATCCATATGCTTTCAGATGTCCTGACATTGATGACTTGATGAATAATACATTAGGGTGTATGATAGGATTCTGGGTAGCACCGCTATTTATGAATTATCTGCCTACTGTTGAGGATATGGATGAAGTTGCCGCTAAAAGAGGCAGTAAAATGGAGATTGTGCGAGCATTTTGTGCATTTTCGGTTGATTGGATTATATGCAATATAATAAATATATCTGTTAATTATGTGGTGTCACATTGTTTTAAAGATTTAACAGGTAATGAAGTATTTGCGGAAAATATAATAAAATTAATACTTTTGACAGTATATTTTGTAGTTTTGCCAAAGATATGGAAAAAACAGACTATCGGAAATGCACTTGTTAATATTAAAATTGTAAGCGACAAGGAAGAAAATTCTGACGTTTCTGTCAGAGATTTGTTGTATAGAAATATTATTATGTATTTCTTTGAGCCTATGATGGTCATTATTTCATTTGTATTAATTACAGCTACAGCGACCGCATATTCAGAGCAAGGCAGCACAAGTTTTCAGCGGTATATTTTGACCTGTGCCTGTATTATTTATTTTCCGGCAGTATTTGCGGTATTGATGAACAGTATTGCAAAAAAGCATGGATTACCACATAATACATGGACTAAAACACATATTGAATTAGACGATAATATGTAGTAATGTGAATGTACCCTCGGAATCTTTTTGTATCGGATTTTCGTGAGTACATTGTGATAAGAATGGAGGTTAGTGTGAAAAATCATATTGATATATGATTTTTCACACGCCAATTTGTGTCGCAGACGCCACAAATTGCAATTATCGCAGAGCTGAATCAGACATTCAGCTCGCGATTCCTCCGATGCGATGCGTCTGCGGAATGGAGGTTATTATGAAAATTTCAACAAAAGGAAGATATGCTTTAAGATTGATGCTTGAACTGGCATCTGATAATTCGGGTAAACCGGTTAGTATAAAAGATATATCAAAAAAGCAGGGTATTTCTGAGAAATATCTGGAGCAGATTATATCTTTATTAAACAAAGCCGGAATGGTTAAAAGTATAAGGGGAGCCCAAGGGGGATATATTCTTACAAAAAATCCTGATGAGTATACAGTTGGGATGATTTTCAGGGTTACAGAAGGAGATCTTGCACCGGTAAAATGTGTAAGTGATGGAGAAAACTGTGATAGAAAAGAAACTTGTATTCCTGCTATTTTGTACGAAAAAATTAATGATGCTGTCAATGAAGTTGTTGATACAACTACTTTGGAGGATTTAATAAATTGGAAGATGGAGAAAAAGCGTGGATAGTATGTTCGAAAAATAAGTTTCTGAAACAGTTCGCACCGAGAAAATTTTCAGTTTCGGATTAGATATAACAGTTCTGTCTAGAGAGCAAATAATGCCAACTTTTGGCATATAATTGAAAATTATGCAAATATGTCTTTTTCAAATTCATATTATTCTTTCCTACAGGCAATCAAAATTTGCTAGTTTTTTTCGAAAAAAGTATTGACAAATAAAAAATTGATGTTAGAATCTTATATCATATCAATTAAGTAGGAAATAAAATATGATTGTATTTGACAAGGTTTTTATACAGGAAGGAGATTTATATGAGCAAATTAATTTATTTAGATAATGCAGCAACAACCCAGGTTTATCCGGAGGTCGTTGATGCTATGAAACCATTTTTTACAGAGTATTACGGAAATCCGTCGGCAGTGTACTCATTTGCTTCAGAAGCAAATAAAGCAGTAACCGGCTCAAGAGAGATAATAGCTAAAGCTCTTGGTGCCAAAACAGAAGAAATATATTTCACGGGTGGCGGAAGTGAATCAGATAATTGGGCACTTAAAGCAACAGCTGATGCATATGGAGATAAGGGAAAACATATCATTACGACAAAGATTGAGCATCATGCAATACTTCATACGGCCGAGTATCTTGAAAAAAAAGGTTTTGAAGTTACGTACCTTGATGTTGATGAGGATGGAGTTGTCAGGTTGGATGAACTCAAAGCAGCTATCAGACCTGATACAATACTTATATCAGTGATGACAGCAAACAACGAAATTGGAACTATTCAGCCAATTGCTGAAATAGGAAAAATTGCAAAAGAAAACGGAGTATTATTTCACACGGATGCAGTTCAGGCGTTTGGACATATTCCGATAAATGTAGATGAAATGAATATTGACATGCTCAGTGCAAGCGGACATAAAGTTAACGGACCAAAGGGAATAGGAATAATGTATATCAGAAAGGGTATTAAGATTAATTCTTTTATCCACGGAGGTTCTCAGGAACGTTCAAGAAGAGCCGGCACACATAATGTTCCGGGTATTGTTGGATATGGAAAAGCAATAGAACTTGCAACCACGAATATGGAAGACAGAATAAAATATGAGACTGAACTTAGAGATTATCTTATAGAACGAGTATTAAAAGAGATTCCGCATGTAAGGTTAAATGGACACAGAACGGACAGGCTGCCTAACAATGCTAATTTCTGTTTCAGATTCATAGAAGGAGAATCATTATTGATTTTGCTTGACCAGAAAGGAATTTGTGGTTCAAGTGGCTCAGCATGTACTTCAGGTGCACTCGATCCGTCACATGTATTGCTTGCAATAGGACTTCCGCATGAGATAGCACATGGATCACTGAGACTTACACTTTCAGAAAAGACTACAAAAGAAGAGATAGATTATACGGTTGACGAACTGAAGAAAAATATTGAGAGACTTAGAAAAATGTCACCGTTATATGAAGATTTTATAAAACAGGCAGTATGAAATGGAGGAATTAGATGTATAGCGAAAAGGTAATGGATCATTTTAATAATCCTAGAAATGTTGGAGAGATAGAGAATGCAAGTGGTGTCGGAACTGTTGGAAATGCTAAATGTGGTGACATAATGAGAATGTATCTTGATATAGATGATAATGAGACTATCACGGAAGCCAAATTTAAGACTTTTGGATGTGGAGCAGCTGTTGCAACAAGCAGCATGGCAACAGAATTGGTTAAAGGAAAGACAGTAAAGGAAGCACTTGAAGTTACAAATAAAGCAGTTATGGAAGCACTCGATGGACTTCCACCGGTAAAGGTTCATTGTTCGTTACTTGCAGAAGAGGCGATACATGCAGCACTTTGGGATTATTCACAGAAGAACAATATTGAGATAGAAGGACTTGAGAAACCTGTTACAGATATTGGTGAGAAGGAAGAGGCTCCTGAAGAAGAATATTAGTTATATGGAGGAATATTATGACTATACACCAGTTAAAATATGTTATTGTACTCTCAACGTCAACTTCCATGAGGGAAGCAGCCAGCAGATTATTTATTACCCAGCCGGCTTTGTCATTAGCCATAAATGATTTAGAAGAGGAACTTGGTGTTGTATTATTTGCAAGGACAAATAGAGGAATCAGTTTAACCAAGGATGGTGAGGAGTTTTTAAATTATGCTAAACAGGCTGTAAGACAGTTTGAACTTATAGAAGAAAGGTATGAAAAAAAGAAGGATGGAAGAGAAAACTTTGCTGTTTCTATGCAACATTATGTTTTCGCAATTCATGCCTTTGTGAATACAATCAAACAATATGATATAGATGAGTACAGATATTCTGTATATGAGACAAGGACAAGTGAAGTACTTGATAATGTGAAAAATCTAAAAAGTGATGTAGGCGTAATATCTTATTCATCAAGTAATGAGAAGATATTTAAAAAGCTATTCAGAGATTATCAGTTAAGTTTTACGCCACTTATGGTAAAAGAAGCTGTTGTTCATGTATGGAAAAATCATCCTTTGGCGGATAAAAAAGAAATATCATTAGAAGAGTTAAGGGAGTATCCGTTTGTAGCTTTTGATCAGAGTAGTGACAGGAATTTTTATCTTTCTGAAGAGGGATTGGGAGATTATGGTTTTAAAAAGACAATTAAATCAACAGACAGAGCAACATCAACAGAATTAATGTCGGTAATGAACGGATATTCTATTGGTACAGGTATTATGCTTGAAAGCCTTGCGTTAAAAGAAGGATTTGTATCAATAAAACTCAAAGAGAAGGAAATGATTACAATAGGTTATATTGTTAAAGAAAATCATTATTTAGGTAAAATTGCTGAGAGTTATATTGAAGAGTTATTAAAATATAAGGAAAAGGGATAATAAGAAAAGTTTATCGCGCATGATAATAATTGTGAAATAGTCATAAAAAGAACAGTGTGGTATATTATCAATATGATGATAAATATTTACTGACTGGAAAACCAGAGGTATCTGACAAGACCTCTGGTTTTGTTTTTTTATCAAATAAAAATAAAGGAAAATGGTGATAACTATGAAGAAAAAATTAACGCTATTATTATTAATTATGATGATTGTTTCAAGCTTGACAGGATGTCAAAAAAATCAAAATGACAAAAAGGATGATGTTGATATTGTCATTGGTACAGCAAACGGTTCATTATGTCTGGCGCCTCTGCATGTGGCAATTGATAATGGATATTTTGAGGAGGAGTTTGAAAAAGAAGGAATAAAATGGCGGGTAGAAGAAATTGATATGGGACAGATAAGCGATTTGGTAGCATCAGAAAAGATAAGTGCATCAACACAATTGGCAGGTGCTATGATTCCACAGATTGACAATGGATTAGAGATTACATTTACGGCAGGAATGCATACAGGATGTACAAAATATTATGTAAAAGATGATTCAGGAATAAATTCAGTAGCTGACCTGAAGGGAAAGAAAATCGGAGTACCGTCTCTTGGAGATTCATCAGTAGTTGCATTGAAAAGATTATTACATGATGAAGGAATAGGTATTACATCAGACAATCTTGAGGTTGAATGGGTTGTATACGGACTTACGGATTTACCTCTTGCATTGGAAAATGATGCAGTTGATGCAGTAGCTTTACACGATCCGGTTGCTTATAATGCTGAGGTTGAGTATAAGTTTAAAAAGATACTTGATTTGAGTGAAGATGAAAAATTCAAAAATGAATATTGCTGTATGTCGTTTGTAACAACAAAGCTGGCTAAAGAAAATCCTAAGGCAGCTGCAGCATATACAAGAGCAATTCTAAAAGCAAGTGCATTTGTTCAGGCTAATCCTAAGGAAGCGGCAAAGCTTCAGATAGATAATAATCAGTGTTCAGGAGATTTAGAAACAAATGCAAAATTATTAGAATCATATAATTATGCACCGTCGGTAAAAATTGCCTCAGATACAATATATAATGCAGGAAGCGAGCTGATAAGAATAGGAGAATTGAAGGCAGATGATCCAAATGTGTTTGTAGACAGGGCATTTACAAAGTTTGAAGGAGTTCCTGATTCGTATGTATATGAAAACGGAGAATTCACGGAAATAAATTAAAAAATAGAAAAGAGGGTTTATGTGAAGAAAATTATTACACTCATAAAATTGATTTTACCGTTTTTGGCAATAGTTATTTCTGTATTAGTGTATTACGGAGTAAATGATAATGGAAAACAGAAAAAAACAGAGCATCCATATTATTTATATGTTCTGGCATTGATTGCCATTTTGGTTCTGATAGAAATAGTTATCGGAGTGTTTAATAGAAAGGTATTAAATAAAATTATATATAAGGCTCAGTTTGTTACCGGAGTAGTTGTGTTTTTGACAGTGTTAAATTATCTTACGACAAAGACAGAGTTATTGCCGACACTATATTTTCCGTCATTAGACAGAATCTTTGGTTTGATTGTAGAGAACAGATGCTTTCTTTTAAAAAATGTAATAGATTCGCTGCTGCTTCTTTCGGAAGGCTTTATATGGGGAGCTTTAATAGGTTTTTTGACGGGTATTGCACTTGGATTTTCTAAAAAAGTAGGATATTGGTTGACACCTATCACAAAAGTGATAGGTCCAATACCTACAACGGCGTGGATTCCGCTTGCGCTTACAGTATTTCCTACAACAAAAGGAGCTAATGTATTCTTGATTGCATTTGCTGTATGGTTTCCTGTAACACTAATGACAAGCAGTGGAATACAAAGTGTAAATAATATAAATTTTGAGGTTGCTAAAACACTGGGTGCTTCGACTTTTTATCAAATGTTACACGTAGCAATTCCAGCTGCAATGCCAAGTATATTCTTAGGGGTATTCTACGGAACGGTATCGTCATTTGCCACTTTAATGGCTGTTGAAATGAATGGTAATTCAAGTGGTATAGGATGGTATATTAACTGGCAGAAATCAGTAATGATGTATGATGGAGTTTATGCGGGGCTTCTCATTATTGCAGCATTGTGTTCACTATTGCTTACAGTACTGTTTAAGCTTAGGGATAAAGTGTTAGTATGGCAGAAAGGAGTTATAAAATGGTAGGAGAAATAAATATAAAACATGTAAGCAAGACATTTAAAAATGTTGATCCGGGACAGGAAGATGTCGTTGCATTAAATGGTTTTACATTAGACATTCCTTCCGGCTCATTTGTCAGTCTGATAGGACCGTCAGGGTGTGGAAAATCAACATTGTTGAGAATAATTGGAGGATTGGACACACCAAGTGAAGGAGAACTTTTTTTAGACGGAAAAAAGATAACAAAGGCAGGAAGTGACAGAGGATTTGCGTTTCAGGGATCAAATCTTTTCCCTTGGCTTACAGTGGAAAAAAACATTGCATTTGGTTTAAAGGCAAGGCACATATACAAAGCCCAAAAAGATGATGTTGCTGATTATATCAAACTGGTGGGGCTTGAAGGATTTGAAAAATCATATCCTCATCAGTTGTCAGGAGGAATGCAGCAGAGGGCATCTTTGGCACGGGCACTCGTAGGTCATCCGTCAGTTTTATTGCTTGATGAGCCACTTGGAGCATTGGATGCATTTACCAGAATGAACATTCAGGATGAAATATTAAATATTTGGAAAGAACATAATATGACAATGCTTATGGTAACACATGATGTTGACGAAGCGATATATATGTCAGATAAGGTTGTTGTTATGTCTGCAAGACCTTCAAAGGTTGAGGAAGTGATAGATATTGATTTGCCAAGACCAAGAGCAAGGTCACAGGATACATTTCAAAAATATCGTACTAAGATTTTGGATATATTGAACCTTGGAGGAAAAATTAACGACATAGAATATTATTTATAAAAAAGGAGAAATTTTTATATGAAAAACAGAATAATATCATCGTTATTTTACATTATTACTGGATTTTTTATTGCGGTTGGACCATCTGAAATATTTAAGGTATGCAATTCAGTAAATATGAAAGGACCATGTCAATATACAAAACAGGCAGAATTAGGAATAGGAATACTTATTATAGCTATTGGAATTATAAGCTTTTTAATAAAGGATAAAAAAGTAAGACTTGGACTTGGCATAGCACAGGGATTAAATGCGGTACTTGTTTTAGCGTTTCCGTTATGGCTTACGGGTCTTTGTAAAATGAAAACAATGGCTTGTCACGTTAAAACACTTCCTTCGCTGATAGTGTTAAGTGTTATATTGTTAATCATTTCAGTTGTCAATGGACTTTATCTTTTAAAAGAGGAATAAAAAATGTTTAAGCAAAATGTATTTCGAAAAGTAAAAATTGATGTGTTACATAATAAGTTTAGTATTGTAATTGTTGTTATATTTGCATTTTTAATATTTTCAGGAAGTGTAATAAACAATAGCCTTCGTAACGGTATTAACAATATGGAGAAGAGACTTGGAGCAGATATTATTATAGTACCTGCCGGCAGTAAAGAAAATGCCGAAAATATGCTTCTTGAAGGACAACGAAGTACATTTTACTTTGATAGAAAAGTATTTGATACTATTTCAAAATTTGAAGGTGTTTCTGAGGTTACAGAACAATGTTTTCTTAAATCCATGTCAGCAGATTGCTGCAGCAGTGAAGTATCAATAGTGTTTTATGATCCGGATAAAGATTTTATATTAGCACCTTGGATTGGAAATATTAATCAGAAAAAGGATACTGAATCAAAAAAAATAATTGTAGGTTATAATGTTGATGTTTCTAAGGAACTTGGTATTATGTTGTTTGGAAAAAAATATGAAATAGCTGGTCAGATGGCAAAAACAGGAACAAGTCTGGATGATTCAGTATACTTTTCGTTTGATGAAATGAAAGATGTATGCAAAAGAGCTGAAGAAAAAGGCGCTTTTCTTACAGATATCCAGAAAAAAGAGAATATAATATCTTCAGTTTATATAAATATAAAGGATGGTTATAAAGTGACAGATATTGTACGACAGTGTCACAATGAGTTAGAAGAGGATTTTGATACGGTATTTCCTAAAGAACTCACAAAAGCATTGTCTAAAAGCTATATAAATATTTTGAAACTGATAAATATTATATTGTTTACAGGCGGCACATTTCTTATGCTCATTTTAGCGCTGGTTAATATTATATCAATGAATCAGAGAAAAAGAGAAATTGCACTTTATAGAATTAACGGAAATTCAGTAAGGAGAGTTTCTTTTAGAATTTTATCGGAGATAATTCTTGTGAATATAATAGGTGCGTTTGTTGGATGTGGTATTGGAATTCTGGTTATTATTCCGTTTGGAAACTATATAGGAACACTCTTTGATATGCCATACCTAGGACCGGATTTTATAGGGATAATAATTCTAACGATAAAGGCAATTGCAATAATTACGTTACTTGGAGTTGTTGCATCATGTAATCCAATTTATAAGGTGTGTAAAATTGAACCATATCTTGCACTTCGAAAGGAAGGCGAATGAGATGAAGTTATCTGTACAGAATGCATTTGTCAAGTACAAAAATAAAAAGAATAATACATTAGAAGATGTCAGTCTGGATTTTTCTTCAGGAGAATTTGTGGCTGTTATGGGACCATCAGGAAGTGGTAAAAGTACTTTGTTAGCTTGTATGTCGGGAATACTTAAACCACACCATGGAAAAGTGATATGGAATGATAAGAGTATTTATGAACTTAAAGATAAAGAACTTTCACAAATACATGGTAAAGAAATTAGTTATGTTTCGCAAAGTAATATTTTTCTAAAGGAATATACTATAAACGAAAATATTCTTTTACCGTACAATATAGATATAAGGAATAAAGAATGGTTAGAAAAAGCGAAAAGTATTTTGGAAAAATTCCGAATAAATCAACTGGGAAATAATTATCCGGAACAATTGTCCGGAGGGGAGTTAAAAAGGGCATCAATAGCGAGGGCTATTCTTATGAGTCCAAAAGTAATAATCGCAGATGAGCCAACAACAGGGCTTGATAAGGAGACTGCGGGTATTATTCTTGATTATTTAGATAAATTAGCTCAAAAAGAAAAAATAGTTATCATTGCAACACATGATGAGAATGTAAAAAAATATTGTAACAATGTATATAATATTGAAAAAGGAAAGGTTATAAGAAAAACATATCACGAACGATAAGTTTTGAAAACTTTTCAAATACCTACTATTGTGATAGGATATAGTCATACCAATTAGGGATGACTTTTTTTATTATTATTTTAAGGAGGATTTTATTATGAGCGATATTAAACAGAGTGCATTAGAACTTATTGGAGGAACACCTGTTTTACAGGTAAACAGATATGCAAAGAAAAGAGAAATCACAGAGGCGACAGTACTTGCTAAACTTGAGTATTTAAATCCGGCAGGATCAGTTAAAGACAGAATAGCATTAGCCATGATTGAAGATGCAGAAGCAAGAGGAAGCTTAAAACAGGGGGCTACAATTATTGAACCGACAAGTGGAAATACAGGAATTGGTCTTGCAGCAGTTGCAGCAGCTAAGGGATATAAAGCTATTCTGACACTTCCTGATACTATGAGTGTTGAAAGAAGAAATCTTTTAAAAGCGTACGGAGCTGAACTTGTTCTTACGGAAGGCGCCAAGGGTATGAAAGGTGCAATTGCAAAAGCAGTAGAACTTAATAAGGAAATTGAAGGTTCGATTATCCTTGGACAGTTTGTAAATCCTGCAAATCCAAAGATACATAAAGAAACAACAGGACCTGAAATCTGGGAACAGACAGAAGGAAAGATTGATATATTTATTGCCGGTGTAGGTACAGGCGGTACAATAACAGGAGTTGGTGAGTACTTAAAAGAACAGAATCCTAATGTAAAAGTTGTTGCAGTCGAGCCGGCTACAAGCGCAGTTCTTTCGACAGGTACACCGGGTGCACACAAGATTCAGGGAATAGGAGCAGGATTTGTTCCGGATGTACTTAATACAAAAGTATATGATGAAATCATCACAATTGAAAACGAGGATGCATTTGCAGAAGGAAAAGCATTTGCTACATCAGAAGGTATTTTAGTTGGTATATCTTCGGGAGCAGCTTTAAAGGCAGCAGAAATCCTTGCTAAGAGACCTGAGAATAAAGGTAAAACAATTGTTGCGTTGCTTCCTGATTCAGGTGACAGATATTTATCAACATCATTGTTTAATTCATAAAAGAGGGAAAAATAATGGATAATATAAAATCAAATCATATGGATTCTGATTATTTAAAAGTTGTTGAAGAATATGTAAATCAGGTGAAATTTGGAAGTATAACTTTGATAGTTCAGGATGGAAAAGTAATTCAGATTGATAAAAATGAGAAAATAAGATTGTAAATAATAAGCCATGGGTGTCCGTGATGAAGGATACCTCATACGGACACCTTAAGGCTGTTATCTGATGCCGTAGCCGTAGGAATGGCATAAGTTTGCAAAACTGAAGTTGATGGTTCGAATCCATCCGGTATCATTTGTGATGTATATCATAAATTGAAAAAATGAAAGAAGGTGTAATATGAGCAATACATATAAAGATTTGCAGAATTCGCATCCCTGTTTTGGCGGTCATAAAAATAATGCAGGCAGAATTCATCTTCCGGTGAGTCCGGGATGTAACATAGCCTGTAGATTCTGTGACAGAACCATAAATGATGTAGAAGAAAGACCGGGTGTTACTTCAAAAGTACTAAAACCGGAAGAATGTGAAGAGATTCTTAATAAAGCCCTTAGAATATGTCCTGATATAAAAGTAGCAGGAATTGCAGGTCCGGGTGATACGCTGGCAACAGATAATGCATTTGAAACATTTAAGATTATAAAAGAAAAATTTCCTAATCTTATTAAATGTATGAGTACAAATGGTTTGCTTCTGAATGAGAGAGCACAGGATATAATTGATGTCGGTATAGATTCGCTTACTGTTACCGTGAATGCAGTGGATCCTGAGATTGAGAGTAAACTTAATGCATTTATAATATATCACGGTGAAAAAATTGAAGGTATTAAAGCGGCAGAGATACTTATAAAAAACCAGCTTGAAGGAATTAGAAAAGTTGCGGCAGCAGGAATTACAATAAAGATTAATACAGTATTAGTACCTGAGATTAACGGTGATCACATTGAAACGATAGCCAGGACTGTTAAAGAGGCAGGTGCAAGTATATACAATATTATACCGTTGATACCGCAGCATGAACTAAAAAATCATAGAGCTCCCGTTTGTGCTGAAATAGATGAAGCCAGAACAAAAGCATCAAAGTATATAGATGTATTCAGGCATTGTCAGCATTGTAGGGCAGATGCTGTAGGAGTTCCTGGTAAATCTGAATTTGGTGATAAGATTTATCAGAGAAAACTTAATGTAAAGGAGACATTTTCACATGGATAGTTATAGGATAGCAGTTGCTTCAAGTGACGGAATAGTGGTAAACAGTCATTTTGGAAGAGCAGATAAGTTTTATATCTATCAGACAGGAAAAAATGAGGAATTCTCTTTTATAGAAGAAAGAAAAGTGATTCCGGTATGTGAAGGTGGTAATCATGATGAGGGTAGATTAAACGATAATCTTAACCGATTGAAAGACTGTGATTTTATATTAGTTAGCAAGATAGGTGATGGTGCCGCTTATGCAGCGAATCAGAAAGGAATAGAAAGTTATGAAATTCCAGGGGTCATACAGGAATCTGTCCGGCAACTGTTGAAATATATAAAATTAAAAAAATTATTTGTATAAAGAAAGGAAGATATTATGAGTGAAATTAGACAGATAGCAATATATGGTAAAGGTGGTATAGGTAAATCAACTACTACGCAGAATCTTACAGCAGGGTTAGTTGAGCATGGGAAAAAGGTAATGGTAGTCGGATGTGATCCTAAAGCAGATTCGACAAGATTGTTACTTGGAGGACTTGCACAAAAGACAGTTCTTGATACTATTCGTGAAGAGGGAGAAGATGTTGAACTTGATAGAATTTTAAAAGAAGGATATGGCGGTACACGATGTGTTGAGTCAGGTGGACCGGAACCGGGTGTAGGATGTGCCGGAAGAGGAATTATTACTTCAATTAACATGCTTGAGAATCTTGGCGCTTACACAGATGATTTGGACTATGTATTTTATGACGTACTTGGTGATGTAGTCTGTGGTGGTTTTGCAATGCCGATTCGTGAAGGTAAAGCAAAAGAAATATATATTGTAGCCAGTGGAGAAATGATGGCACTTTATGCTGCCAACAATATTTCAAAAGGTATAAGCAGATATGCAAGAACAGGCGGAGTAAGACTTGGAGGTATTATCTGTAACTCAAGAAATGTAGACAGAGAGCTTGATTTGTTACGTGCATTTTCAAAAGAATTGGGAACCAAATTACTTTATTTCGTTCCTAGAGATAATATTGTTCAGCATGCAGAAATAAACAAAAAGACGGTTATAGAATATAAACCGGATTCTAATCAGGCTCAGGAGTACAGAAATCTGGCACAGGCCGTTATTGAGAATGAGGACTTTGTAATTCCGACACCAATGACACAGGAAAGACTTGAAGAAATACTCATGGAATATGGAATGATGGAACTTGCAGACGATTATAAGATTTAATGATAGGAGGAATTTAATATGGGAATTTATAATTCTATTACTGAACTTGTAGGAAAAACACCTTTACTTAAGTTAAATGGTTTTCAGAAAGAAAATGATATAAAAGCAAACATTATCGGAAAATTAGAGTACTTTAATCCGAACCAGAGCGTAAAAGACCGTATCGCGTTAGCAATGATCGAGGACGCTGAAAATAAAGGTTTATTAAAACCTGGGGATACAATTGTTGAGACTACCAGTGGAAATACAGGTATTGGTCTTGCAGCTATAGCTGCTTCAAAAGGATATCCGTTCAGAGTTTATATTCAGGATCAGGTAAGTGAAGAAAGATTTAAGGTTATAAAAGCTTTTGGAGGTAAGACAATAAAACTTACAGAAGAGCCGGCAATAGCGAAAACTTTAAATGAAACAAATGGTGATTTTGTTGCAGCAATTAAGAGTTTGAAAGAGGAGGTATTAGACAAAGAGGAAAATGTTTTCTTTGTTGATCAATGTTCAAATCCTGCAAATCCTGCTGTACATAAGAAAACAACAGGTCCGGAAATATGGGAAGATACAGAAGGAAAAGTTGACATATTAGTAGCATGTGCAGGAACAGGCGGAACAATTTCAGGAACAGGAGCTTATTTAAAAGAAAAGAATCCTGATATTAAGATAGTAGGCGTCCAGCCGGGACCTAATTCACTTCCAAGTGATGAGATTCCTCAGCCGGAGAATGAAATAACAGGAGTACATCCTTTTGTAGGAGTAGCTGATAATCTGATACCTTCAACTCTTGATAGAAATATATATGATGAATATATTGCAGTTGAAGCCTTGGATGCATATGAGGCAGCGCGTCAGGTAGCAAAGACGGATGGAATATTAGTTGGAGAATCGTCCGGTGCTGCACTCTTTGCAGCAAAAACTCTTGCTGAAAAAGAAGAAAATAAAGGAAAGAATATTGTAGTAATATTCCCGGATACGGGACTTAGATATCTTTCTACAGGACTATTTGATTAGGAGGTCTTAAAATGGCTATAAATACAAGTAATTCTAATGTAGCTACAAGAGAAAACCGTATAGGTTCTATCACGGGATATGTTGGAACATTAAAAGATCTGGCATCAAAAAGTGAATGCGGAACATTAAAAGGTTGTGCCAGATGTTTTTCACAGTCAAGTACATGTTTGTCAATGTGCGGGCTTAGTCAGCTTGCAGGAATCAGAGACGTGGCAATTATTCACCACGGACCTGCAGGATGTTCCGTTACAAGTGCAGGTTCATATTATATGTCAAGAGTAATGGCAAAGAAGAGAGGAGTTACAAGTAGTACTGTATATGTAGGAACAGATATGAACGAAAATGATACTATTTTTGGTTCAACGGCAACACTTAGAGAAGTTATTCTTGAAGTAAATAAAAGATATTCTCCTAAGGCGATTTTTGTATCAAGCTCATGTGCTACGGGTATAATAGGTGAGGATATTGATAGTATAGTTGATGATGTAAGAGAAGAGGTAGGAGTACCAATTGTTGCTGTTCATTGTGAAGGATTTAAGTCAAGAATATGGGCTACGGGATTTGATATTTCGGATCATGCGGTTTTACAGGGAATTGTACAGCCGCCAAGAGAAGGTGTAAAGACTAACAAGATAAATTTTAAGAATTTCTTTGAGAGTGCAAGACCTGAAATAATAGAAATGTTTAAGCAGTTTGATCTTGATCCGGTGTTCTTATATTGTAATTCAACAGTTGAAGAATTATCACATCTTTCTGAAAGTATTGCAACAACATGTATTTGTGGTACACTTGGAAATTACCTAGGAAATGCGTTGGAGGAACAGTATGGGGTTCCTTATGTAAGAAGTATTAACCAGTGTGGTATAGTCGGATTTGAAACATGGTTAAGGGAAATAGGAAAAGTCACCGGAAGAAGTGAAAAGATTGAGAAATATATTGAAGAACAACGTGCAATTTATATTCCGCAGATTGAAGAAATAAAGAAAGAATTGAAAGGACTTACGGCAGTTCTTGGAATGGGACCGGGATATACATTTGAGGTTTCACGAGTTTTAGATGAACTTGGTATTAAAGTTGTGTGGGCACTTGCATGGCATTATGACAAAAAATATGAAGATGGCAATGTTCCGCCATCAATGAAATATCTGCTGGATAATGACATTGACTTTGAGGCCAGTGTAGCTGATCAGCAGAATTACGAAGTTATGAATATTTTGAATAAATATAAGCCGGATATGTATCTTTCAAGACATCCGGGTTCAACAGTATGGGCGATAAAAAATGGGACACCTGCAATTTATGTTGCAGATGAGTATATGATTTTCGGATATAAACATACTTTAGAATTTGCAAAGACAATCGTTGATGCGATTAAAAATAGAAGTTTTGAGGAAAATCTTGCAAAACGTTCAAAATTACCATACACAGATTGGTGGTATAAGCAGAACGTTGATACATTTTTAGAAGAGGTGAAGTAGAATGGCGAAATTATTAGATAAACAAAGATATAAATGTGCATTGGGAGCAATGCAGTCTGTTCAGGCAATTACCAGAGCTTTGCCGATACTTCATTCAGGTCCGGGTTGTGCACAGAAATTATCTGAATCTATAGGTAGTTCGGGATATTTCTCACCAAATATTTTTCCATGTACAAGTATTAATGAAAAAGACGTTGTGTTTGGTGGTGTTAAGAAATTAAATTCAACAATTGAAAATGCACTCAAGGTTGTTGATGCGGATTTGTATGTTGTATTGACCGGTTGTATTCCTGAGATTGTAGGTGATGATTCAGGTGAAGTAGTATCAAGATTTGAAGATTCTGATAAACCGGTAATCTATGCCCCTACGGCCGGATTTAAGGGAAATAACTATAAAGGACATGAGCAGGTAGTTGATGCTATTGTAGAACAATACCTTAAGAAATCAGAGAAAAAGCAGAAGGGGTTAGTTAATATATGGGCAGATGTTCCTTATCAGGATTTATTCTGGTTGGGAAACTTAAGAGAGTTAGAAAAGCTTGTTAGTGAGTTGGGATTGATTCCTAATACTATATTTGGATACAACAGAGGAATTGAAAACATTAATAAGATTCCTGAGGCTGAATTTAATTTACTGGTATCACCTTGGGTAGGACTCAATAATATGAAGAAGATGGAGAGAAAACTTGGTATCCCTTATCTTCATTATAAGACTCTTCCGATAGGGGCAACAGAGACCGGTAAATTCTTAAGAGAGGTTGGAAAGTTTGCCGGAGTAGATGAACAGAAGGTAGAAAATGTTATAAAAGAACATGAGGATTATTATTACTATCTTATAGAAAGATATGCGGATCTTTTCCTCGAAAACAGAGTTATTAATAAGCAGTTTACCTTAGTTGCGGATGCTCAATATGCACTTGGTATAACAAAATTTCTTGCAAATGATCTTGGACTCGTACCTGCTAAGCAGTTTGTCGTTGATGATACACCAAAGAACAGGCGTGAGGAAATCACGGCAGAGTTTAAAAACCTTAACTTCGGTTTAGAAGCAGAAGTGTCTTTTGAGACTGACGGCTATAAAATACATGAAGAAATAAAAAACCATGATTATCATGGATATCCGCTCATACTTGGGGGGTATTATGAGAAAGAGCTTACGGAGAGCCTTAAAGGTAATTTTTTAAATATTTCGTATCCTGTACAGGATAAGGTAGTACTTGATGATTCTTATGTTGGTTATACAGGAGGAATTCGCCTTATAGAAGATATTTATACAGTGGCTGTTCAAAGATTTAATTAAAAAAATGGGAGATAGTGTAGAAAATCATATTGATATATGATTTTTTACACGTCAATTTGTGATACCTGCGGAATGGAGGATTAGAATGGCATATAAGATAGCAGTTGGATCATCTGATAGCGTTAATGTTGATTTGAAATTTGGTGAAGTAGAAAGTTTTTTGATTTATGAGGTGACTGACAAAGTAGAGTTAGTCGAAAGAAGGGCTGCCACACAAAAACATTCTGACAGTAATGTTTCGTGTGGCAGTGAGAGCTGCAAGCCATCATCATGCGGTGGAAATGGTGGAGGTTGTGGGGGAGCTGATGGGGTTATAGCCAAAGTTTCGCTGATAGATGATTGCAGATGCGTTATTTGTAAAAAAATTGGATTTCAGGCACAAAAACAGTTTGAGAAAAAGGCCATTTCTGTATTTGATATTGAGATTCCTATTGATGAAGCTTTGAAAAAGATTACATCTTATTATGATAAGATTGATAATCACAAGTCACTGCGGGATGGAGGGTTATAATAAAGAAATGGAGAAAAGTATATGGAAAGAGGAAATAATACAAAATGTTTACATTTAGAAAATGACGAAGATTGTAATCATTATGGAGCTATAAGTTACCCGATATACCAGACTGCAACATATGCACATCCATGTGTTGGTCAAAGCACCGGATATGATTACAGCAGACTCCAAAATCCTACAAGAGAACATCTTGAAAAATATGTAGCACAGTTAGAAGGAGGAAAAGAAGCCTTTGCATTAGCAACTGGTATGGCTGCAATTACTTTATTGTTTGAAATATTTAATCCGGGAGATCACATCATAGCTGAAGCCGATTTGTATGGTGGAAGCATAAGATTATTCGATAATGTTTCTAGAAAAAACGGGTACGATTTCACATTTCTAAATTGTGCCGGGGAAGATATAGAAAAATATATAAAAGAAAATACTAAGGCAATTTATTTAGAGACACCTACAAATCCTATGATGAATGTATCTGATATAGTAGCTGTTGCAAAAATTGCGAAAAAACATAATCTTATTTTGATTGTTGATAATACATTTTTATCTCCATATTTTCAAAATCCACTGAAACTTGGAGCAGATGTAGTGATTCACAGTGGAACTAAATTTCTTGGAGGACACAATGACACGCTTGCCGGATTTATAGTATCTGATAATGAAGCTGTCATAGAAAAGCTTAGATTTCTTATAAAGACAACAGGTGCGGGACTTGCTCCATTTGATTCGTGGCTGATGTTGAGAGGAATTAAAACACTTGGAGTAAGAATGGAGAGAGCAGAGAAAAATGCTCTTGAAATAGCAAAATGGCTTAAGAAACAAAAACATGTTACTAAAGTATATTATCCGGGACTTCCTGAACATCCGGGATATGAGGTAATGAAAAACCAGGCAAAAGGTTTTGGTTCTATGATTACTTTTAATATGGATTCCGATGCTAATGCTTTGAAAATTCTTAAAGAGGTAAAACTGATAAAATTTGCAGAAAGTCTTGGAGGAGTTGAAACTTTGATTACATATCCGACAACTCAGACACATGCTGATGTTCCGGAAGAAATAAGACTTAAAAATGGAATTACAGGTAGTACTTTAAGACTTTCTACAGGTATTGAAGATGTTGATGATCTTATAGCAGAATTTGAAGAGGTATTTGCACAACTACAGTAGTGAGGTGATGTAATATGGCAGAAAGAAATTTGGATTTCGATTTAATAGTAGAAAGAAGGGGCACAAAAAGTTTAAAATATGACTTCGCAACCCGGAGAGGATATCCGGAAGATGTACTGCCATTGTGGGTCGCAGATATGGATTTTAAAACATCATCTTATATCGAAGATGCGCTTAAAGAAATTGTTTCCCATAATATATATGGTTATACAAATATCAGGGAAGGAGACGGTTTTTTTGAGGCAGTAGCAGGATGGATGAGAAAACACCATGAATGGGAAGTGCGGCAGGACTGGCATTTTGTAACACCGGGGGTATGCTTTGCCATTGCATGTGCCATAAAAGCCTATACTGACATTGGTGATTCAGTTATAATCCAGCAACCGGTTTATTATCCTTTTAGAAATTTGATAATTCATAATCAAAGAAAGATTGTCAGCAACGATTTAGTATATGACGGTGAAGGGCATTATTCTATTGATTTTGATGATTTTGAAAAAAAGATAGCAGATAATAATGTAAAGCTGTTTATACTATGTAATCCGCATAATCCGGTTGGAAGGGTATGGACGAAAGATGAGCTTCTGAGGCTTGGAGAAATATGTAAGAAGCATAACGTTATAGTTTTTAGTGATGAAATACATTTTGATTTCATATGGAAAGGAAATCATACTATTTTTCAGGAAGTCAAACCGGATTTTAGAAAATTTACGGTTACTGCAACTGCACCAACTAAGACATTCAATATTGCAGGACTGCAGCAATCGAACATCTTTATACCTGATACTGAACTGAAAAACAAATTTATTCTTGAGTATTATTCAACAGGTATGGATGAACCAAATATATTTGGACTGGCTGCTGCACAGGCGGCATACAGAAATGGTGATGAATGGTATGAAGCTGCGAAGAGATATATCAAAAACAATATAGATTTTGCGGATGAATTTATCAGGAAAAATATTCCGGGAGTAAGGCTTGTACCGACGGAGGGGACATATTTAATATGGCTGGATTTTAATGGAACAAAAATTCCGCATAAAGAATTAGATAATCTGATAGTTAATAAGGCAAAATTATGGTTAGACAGTGGAAAAATATTTGGAAAAACAGGAGATGGATTTCAAAGAATAAATGTAGCTTGTCCAAGAAGTATTTTGGAAGAGGCTCTTAAAAGAATACAATTAGTTTTAAAATGCGAGCGGTAGAAGGTGATTCTGCCGCTTTTTTGTTGACATTTACTAAAAAATAGACGAAAATAAAGAGATACAGAGTAATTTCTTTGGTGAAAATCCGGGTGATCATGGTGGAATAACGAATAAACTTGTGTGTTGCTCTGATTACCCAAGTAAATTATTTGATACTCAAAAGAGACAAAACAGCGTGGAGCTGAATTAATCACAATACATTCTGACAGCAGTTGGGATTTAAAACAAATTCCGCTTGATTCAATTGCATAGTATAAATAATAATGATTGCATATTATGCATTAAAATGTTATTATTTCATAGTCAGAGTAAATTTTTTCGTTGATAAATAAAAAAGCGAGGTATATATACAATGCTGGAACTTAAAAATGTATCATTCCAGGTGGAAGAAGATGGTAGTAATATAGAGATAATACGAGACATCAGTCTTGTGATTCCAGATAATAAACTTGTAGTTATTACAGGACCAAACGGTGGAGGAAAGTCTACGCTTGCAAGGCTGATTGCCGGAATAGAGAAACCGACATCAGGTCAGATTTTACTGGATGGTGAAGACATAACTGAGATGTCTATAACAGACAGAGCCAGAAAAGGTATTGGATTTGCATTTCAGCAGCCGGTAAGATTTAAGGGAATACAGGTTCTTGACCTTATTCGTCTCGCAACCGGTAAGAATAATCTTTCCACTGCACAGGCATGTGACTATCTTTCAGCGGTTGGTCTGTGTGCGAGAGAATATATAGACAGGGAATTGAACAGCAGCCTCTCAGGAGGAGAATTAAAGCGAATTGAGATTGCCACGGTTCTTGCTAAGGCTTCAAGACTTTCAGTGTTTGATGAGCCGGAAGCCGGAATCGATTTGTGGAGTTTTGGAAACCTGATTCAGGTTTTTGAGGGAATGCAAAAGACTATAAACGGCAGCTCGATACTCATCATATCCCATCAGGAGAGAATATTAAATATAGCAGATGACGTAATTATATTAAAAGATGGCAGGCTTGCTGCTCATGGCAAGCGTCAGGAGATTCTTCCTGAATTATTAGATTCAGCTTCAGCTACGATGCCATGCAGACAGAACGGTGTATCGAAAGGAGACGGACAGGAATGTTAAAACTTGATGAAATTCAAAAAAGATTATTGAGTGAAGTTGCAGGACTTCATGAAGTGCCTGAGGGAGCTTACAATATCCGTTCTGACAGTGAATCGGCAGGAAGGGCATCTACAGCGAATATAGATATTATTCCAAGGGAAGACGGCAAGGGACTTACGGTAAAGGTAAAGAGCGGAACAAAGAATGAAAGTGTGCACATTCCTGTAGTAATGACAAAGAGTGGACTTAAAGAAGTTGTTTATAATGACTTTTATATTGGTGAAGATGCAGATATTATCATAGTTGCAGGATGTGGTATAGATAACTGCGGACCAAAGGATTCTGAGCATGATGGAATACACCGCTTTTACCTTGAGAAGGGAGCCAAAGTAAAATATGTTGAAAAACATTATGGTTCAGGAAGCGGAACAGGCAAGAGAATATTAAATCCGGGAACGGAAGTATATTTAAAAGAAAACAGCTCCATGGAAATGGAGATGGTACAGATAAAAGGTGTGGATGATACTAACCGCACCACTACGGCAGAGCTTGATAAGGGAGCGAAACTTGTGGTAAGAGAACGTTTGATGACACACGGAGACCAGAAAGCGACAAGTAATTATGTTGTAAGCTTAAATGGTGAGGGTGCTTCTGCAGATCTGGTATCAAGATCGGTGGCAAAAAATACATCATATCAGAAATTTGATGCAAAGCTTGTTGGAAACGCGGCATGTTCGGGACATACAGAATGTGACTCAATTATTATGGATGAAGGAAAAATCCTTGCAGTTCCTGCTTTAGAGGCAAATGACGTAGATGCTGCACTTGTACATGAAGCAGCTATAGGAAAGATTGCCGGTGATCAGATTATTAAACTTATGACACTCGGGCTTACTGAGCAGGAAGCTGAAGAACAGATTATTAATGGATTTTTAAAATAATGGGGTAGAAAAGTGAAATTATTACACATATCGGATTTACACATAGGAATCAGATTATTCAACAGAGATTTAAAAGAAGACCAGGAATATGTTTTTAATGAGATAATAAAAAAAATACAAGAAGAAAAGCCTGATGTAATAATGATTGCAGGGGATATTTATGATAAGTCTGTGCCGTCTGCCGAGGCGGTACAGACTTTTAATGCATTTTTACATAATTTATATGAGGCAGCTAAAGATGCACATATTATGATAATCAGTGGCAATCACGATAGTGCCGGACGAACAGAATGTTACAGCTGGTTATTGGAAAAACAAAGAGTACATATGGCTGGTCTGCCACCACAGGGCAAGGACGAATATATAAGAAAAGTAACATTAACAGATGAATTTGGAAAAGTTAACTTTTATCTTATGCCATTTGTAAAACCATCGATGGTAAGAAATGTATTTGATATGGATGAGAATGAACCGTCATTATCATATAATGAGAGTATAAAAAGGTTAATAGAAAGAGAAAAAATAGATTATTCAGAGAGAAATGTATTAATTAGTCATCAATTTTACCTGCCATTGGGAGAAGATAATGATACACAAATTGCAAATGAGATAGAAAGAGCTGAGTCGGAGATTAAGGCTGTTGGAAATGTTGATGTAGTTGATGTTAAATGGATAAAAGAATTTGATTACGCTGCATTGGGACATATTCATAAGCCGATGAAGGTGGGATGCGATTATATCAGATATTCAGGAACGCCTATGGCTTATTCCGTAAGCGAGGCGGGACAAAAAAAGGGAATGATAATTGCAGAATTAGGTGAAAAAGGACAGACAGATATAAGAGATATTGATTTGAAGCCTTTAAGAAAAGTACGTGTGATAAAGGGAACATATGAAGAAGTCGTGAAAGAAAAAACAGATGACTATGTATCTGTATATCTTACAGATGCTAAAGATTTGGAAATCATAGATTTAAACGAAACATTGTCTGTATGTTTTAAAAATCTTTTGGAAATAAGAAGAAAAACTGTAGAAAACATAGATTATGAAGTGGATATTGAACGGGAAGTTTATAAAGATCCGCTGGAATTAATATGTACGTTCTTTCCGGATATGGATGAAGAGGATAAAAAACTTATGGAAAGTGTCGTGAATGAAGCGAAGGGGGTGTGCTAGGTGAGACCATTATATATTGAAATGACAGCATTTGGTTCTTATGGAAAGAAGACAAAGATAGATTTTACAAATATATCGCAGAATCTTTTCCTGATATCAGGTGAAACAGGTTCAGGAAAGACTACTATTTTTGATGCAATAGTGTTTGCTTTATATGGCCAGGCAAGCTCTGTGAGAAATGAAAAAAAGGGTCTGCTATTACAAAGCCAGTTTGTTTCAATACAGGACAAGCCTATGGTCAGTTTTACATTTGAAAAAAAGACAGGGGATAAATCACAGACATATACTATAACCAGGGTACCTAAGCATATGCGTCCGAAAAAAGTTAAAAATAAAGGAAACGATTTTGTAGTAGAAAATGGATATACGGAATTATTGCTTCCTGACGGTTCGGCATATATGGAAAGAAATGTTGACGAAAAGATTGAAGAAATAGTAGGATTAAGCAGGGAACAGTTCATGCAGGTTGCAATGATTGCACAGGGTGAATTCATGGAGATTCTGAGGGCTGCGACTGATACAAAAAAAGAAATATTCAGAAAACTTTTTTCTACTGAAATATATGAAAAAATAACAAGGATTCTGGAATCAAGAAAAAAAGAAAAAGAAATAGAACTTGCAAAAATAAAGACAATGTGTCGGTCAGAAGTTTCTCGGGTTATAATTCCTGAAGTGTCAGAAGAATTTGAAGACTATGAAGAATTTATGGAATTACACGGTCTTTTGTTAAATGAAAATATTACCAATTTAAATGATTATCTTAGCATTTTGGAGAAATGGTGTGATAGAAATGACGATGTATGTATTAGCTTGAAAAGTGAGCTTGATAACAGAAAAGAAAAATTAAAAAAGATAAATGATGAATATGTAAAGGCACAGGCATTAAAGGCAGGATTTGAATCTCTTAAAATTGCACAAACCCGGTTAAAACAATATGGTGAAAAAAAAACATTAATAGAAGAAGAAAGAAGATTATTGACTATTCTTGAAAGTGCTTATGAAGTAAAATCATTTTATGACAGTTATATAGAAAATCAGGAAAGATTAAATAACGCAGAAAAAGAGATAAAAAGACTTAAAAGTGCAATTCCTGAGGCAAAAGAATACGAGGAAAAATCAAGAACGGAAAATGATATCCAAAAAAAGATATTTGAAACAGAAAAAGAAAAATACATAGCTCTAAAATCAAAGGTTGATGATGCGATAAAATTGTTTGAAAAGAAAAAGGAAAAAGAAAAACAATATAAAGATTGTTGCGATAGACTCCAAAAGAAAAATGATGATTTGGAAAAATTAGAGGATAATATAAAAATCGAGAAAAATATTAAGGAAAAATTAGAAATTACATTAAAAAATTTATCAGATTCCGGATTAAAGCTGGAAAAATGCAACGGTGACATTAATCATTTTTTGGAAGCAATAAAAAAATGTGAAAACATTCGTGAAATTGAGCAGCAAATAAAAACTGCAGGAGAATATATTTCAAATTTGAAAGAAAAGCTCGCTAATGCAAAAAAGACTTTTGAAAAGCATGATGAGAATTTTAGAACACTTAATGAAATATATATTGAGGGACAGCTTGGAATACTTGCAAAAGAGATTGAAGAAGGAAAACCATGTCCTCTTTGCGGAAGTTTGGAGCATCCGGATGTTTATAGTGGAAGTAAAGATGTAGATGTAAGCCGTGAAGATATTAAGCTTGCAGAACAAAAAAGAAATGACAGTAATGAAATGCTTAGAGATATATCTGACAGATTGACTAAATATAGTGCAAAACACGAGCTTTTTATAGTGCAGAGAAAAGAGTATATAGAAAATTTACGCGACTATGTTAGTTTTGAAGGAGAAGACTATGCTGCTGCCGTAGATTTAAGAAAGCATGTATTAGAAGAGCAGAAAAATCTGTATTTAAAAGAAACAAGCGAGTTTGAGGCAGCAAAAAAACAAAGGGATGAAAGTGATAAAAATATTGAAAAGCTAAAAGAACAATATGAAGATATATTAAAACAGACATCCTCATTAAAAGAAGAGATCAGTGCTTCTTTGTCGGTTCTTAAAGAACTCAAAAATAGTACGGATTTTGAAAATGAAGAAGATGCAAGACTGAGAGAAAATACCGGAAAAGAGCGTATGAAAGAAGCAGGGACAATATACGAAAATACTGATAAAACTTTTGAAAAAGCTAAAAAGCAGGTTGCAGATTTAGAAGTTTTATTAAAGAATAATATGGATGCTTATCCGGAAATAAAAAGGATATGCGGACTTAAAGAAAAAACTTATAATGATGAGATGAAAAAACATTCATTTGTAAATGAAAATGACTGGTTGGATTATACAAAAGAATACGAAAAATATCAGATTGTATCAATCAGAGATAAAATCAGTGAATATGAAAGAATAATTACGGAAGCAAATGCCATGAAAAAGGCAGCACTTGATATTATAAAAGACAATGAAGAACCGGATTTAATAAATCTTCAGGAACAAAAAAGACAAGAAGAAGCATTAGTAAACGAAGCAGATGAAAAATATATGAGGGTATACAACAGAAAACATACTAATCATCAGGTGTTAAGAACATTAAGCGGACATTATGAAAAACAGGAAAAAACACTTAAGGAGTACGGCAGAATTATTTCTCTATATAGAAGAATTTCCGGAAATGTGTCGGGAAAAAATAAAATTGATCTTGAAACGTATGTACAAAGATATTACTTAAAAAGAATAATGCATAATGCTAACAAAAGATTTGAGATAATGACGTCCGGACAGTTCAGGTTAATGCTTAAGGATATTGATGAGACCGGAAAGGGCAGAAATGAAGGACTAGATCTGATGGTGTATTCTTTAGTTACAGGGAAAAAGAGAGAAATACGGACATTATCGGGTGGAGAGTCATTTATGGCAGCGCTATCTATAGCTCTCGGTATGGCAGATCAGATAAAAGCAGATAATAGTGTAGTTAATATAGACATGATGTTTATTGATGAGGGATTTGGTTCACTTGATGAACATTCAAGGAATCAGGCAGTAAGAATACTAAAAGAAATGGCAGGGGGAGACAGACTGATTGGAATAATTTCACATGTAACTGAATTAAAGCAGCAGATAGGTGAAAGACTTTTAGTTACTAAAAACGAGAATGGCAGTTCCGTAAAATGGATAAAGGAGTAAATGAGTACTATTGTACTAAAAACGCATAATATTGCGAAAGTAATAAATTAATGTATGTGGTAAAATAATATAGTAATAAGTATACAAAAGAAAGGTATGGTGATGTAAGTGGGAAAATGCAGGGTGTTATTGGGAATGGTGATATGTTGCATAGCAGTTTTTACAGGGAATATGAATAAGGTGATGGCATATGATACATCTGAGGAAGTTAAGACTTACGTTGTAGGACATGATGTTCTTCCATATACGGAAGAGGAGATTTATAATCAACTGTTTGATTTAAATAATAAGGTAACAGTTGATATTGATATGTCAAACGAAGAGATGGCGAAGTTAGAAAAAGATTTTGAAAAGAATTCAAAGTCTCCTATTTACAGAATGTGTGATGTTACGTTTACCATTGCATTAAATGACGGGACTGTTTCAGCATATCGTATACCTGAAACAGGGATCAGAATGAAAGGAAACATGACCAGAAATGAATATTTTGATGTAGATGAAAAAAGGGTATTTAACCTTATTCATTACAAGATTAGTTTTCAGGAGACTTTTGATGATGTTTCAGACGGATATGAAAAAGGTGAATATTACATAAATGAAAAAGGTGAGAGTAAATGGAAATTAAATGCTGACGGAAGTACCAACACTGAAGGAAAAGAAGCAAGAAAAGTCCGTAAGAACAGATTGTTCGGTGGAATGAAGAAGCTGGATTTGAAATGGAACGGAAATTATGATAATACATACATACGCGAAGCATATGCGTATAAAATATTCAATTCAGAGGGAGTATGGGCACCAATGCAGGGACTGTGCTCTATGAATTTTGGTGATTTTAATAGAAACAATACATATCACTTAGGCGTGTATTCTATACATGAATGTGTAGATGAAATCTTTATTAACAGACGTGTTAAGGATGATAATGAACGTGGCGGAGATTTGTATAAAGCCGCATGGACAAATAATGGTGCAAATATGACATCAGAAGTATCTGTTGGTATTTCAGATGATTTTGCGGGTACAAAATACAACTATGATTTGAAAACAAATAAAAAGACAAGTGATTTTTCGTCTATAAAGAATATAATCACAAAGTTGAATGGCAGCGGAGTCACAAAAGAAGTATATGACAGTGTTGTGGATTATGAGAGCTTTGTGAAATTTGCAGCAGTTTCATACTGGACGGGAAATCCGGATGACGTAAGAAATAATTTTAATAACCATTATATTTATGTATATCCTCAAACATCCTCAAAGGCAGGTCAGATGGTATATATCCCATATGACTATGACAGAACTTTAGGAGTGACTATAGGATGGAATCCTGATAAGACGGGAATGACAGGGGTTTCACCATTTTCTGCCATGGCAGAAGGAATACGTAGAAATCAGGTAAACCCGGTATTTAATTATGGAATTGGTTTGAGCGGATATCATCTTACGGAATACAAAAAGGCACTTGATGATGTTGCAGCAAATCCTCTTCTTACGGCTGAAGCTTTTGCAGAAGAATATAATAAAGCATATAAATTATATGCAAATGACGCTGCTATATCAGATAACCTTACTCTTAAGGGTTCAGATAGTTCGTCAGGTGGCGGAAAGTGGACGGCTGAAGAAAGAATTGCAAAATTTGTATTTTCAAATGAAGATGATGCTGAAAGTGAAGATTATGCAAGTTCAAGAAGTAATATTACAGCGGCAAATTATATAAATGCCATAAAATCAAATTATGCTGTCTATAAGGCAGAAGGTAATATCGAAGAAGGATATTACATAGAAGGTGGTTTTTCTAAGTGGAAGGCTGTTGCTGACTATATGATGAAATATGACAGTACGGCAAAGGCCTACACATATGAATGGGAAATTACTGAATCAACAGCATTTATAATTGCTCATACAGATGGAAGTATTTACCGATATAAATATCTGACGGGTAACATACCTGAAGGAATAAGTGAAGATATAGTCGGAAATATTGTATTACCTGCCGGAAAATATGAGATTAAGTGGAATGATGAAAAGCAGACAATAAATATTACCACTCCGGGTGAAGAAAATAGTATAAAGCTTAAATTTAATGCTAATGGCGGAAGCAGTGTGACTAAATCTTCTCTCACAGTTGTTTCAGGAAAGAAGTTTGGTACATTACCTAAGGCAAAGAGAAAATCATATGCATTTACAGGCTGGTATACAAAAAAATCCGGTGGAAAGAAAATTACGGCTTCAAAGACCTGCAGCTTTAATAAGACAACTACGTTATATGCACATTGGAAAAAGCTGTCTATAAAAAAAGTTAAGGTAAAAGAAGCGGTGAATTCATCAGCAAAGACTATAACAGTAAAATTTGAGAAAGTAAGTGGTGCTGACGGATATGAGATTGAATATGCCTCAGACAGCAGTTATAAATCATCAAAAACAAAGAAGACTACGAAGACAACAGCAAAACTTACAAAATTAGCGGCGGGAAATACATATTACATTCGTGTAAGAGCTTATGTAAAGGATTCAACAGGAAAAAATGTGTATGGTAAATATACTGCTGTTAAAGTTAATGTTACCGTATAATATGAAAGGATAGGATTTAATATGAAAAAACAAATTAAGAGGCTGGCGTGCACTGTATTGTGTGCCACACTTTTATCAACTTGTGTATTAGAAGGAGTGTATCTTGAAAAAGCAGATGCTGATATAAGTGTATGTGAACTTTCGGGTACATCAAAAACTTTTGATATGTCATCTGATACGGCGATTCCGTATACACAGGAGCAGTTATATGATCAGATATTTGATATAAAAAATACAATATCGGTATCTGTAGATATGACAAATTCGGAAATAAAAAAGCTGCAGAGTGATTTTGAAAAAAACAACAAATCACCAATATACAGAATGGCAAATGTAACGATTTCAATCACAACACCTGATAATAATACAAATTCGTATTATTTCGAAGAAGTTGGTATAAGACTAAAAGGAAACACAACAAGAAAAGATTTATATAGTGAAAGTGATGGAATCTTAAATCTTGATCATTTTAAGATTAAGTTTAATGAGACGTTTGACAGTACAGAAGACGGATACAATAAAGGTGAGTATTATATTGACTCGAATGGTAATTCTACATGGGATGCCACAGCGAGAAAGGCAAGAAAAAAGAGAGTATTTGGAAATATGGAGAAAATTGATGTTAAATGGAACAGCAATATTGACACTACATATTTAAGAGAATACTATTCTTACGAACTGTTCAGGCAGGAAGGAATAGCAGCTCCACATATCGGACTTACTACAATGCAGATGAATATTACAGACAAGATGGCAAATTCGGCATATCTTGGTGTGTATACGATTCATGAGTCGGTTGATTCAGAATTTATCAAGAATAATTTATTAGACACAGATAATAAATATATTTTAAATTCTGCAGGTGATTACACGGATGGAGATTTATACAAAGCAGGATGGGATAACGAATATGGAGAGTGGATTGGTGCAAACATGACAACAGGATGCTCTTACGGTGTCGCAGATGATATAAAGGGAACAGGCTATAACTATGAATTAAAGACAAATAAAAAGAAATCGAAATTAGCTCCGATTTCAGATTTATTAAATGGATTAAAAAATGTTTCATCGAAAGCAGACCTTGCCAAGTATGTTGATATGGATTATTTTGTGAAATTTGCAGCCGTATCTTATGTAGCGGGAAACGGTGATGATATGAGAAACAATTATAATAATTATTATTTGTATTTCTATACTGATAATACTGATGCATCTAATCCTGTACAGAAAGCTATTATTATTCCTTATGACTATGACAGATGCTTTGGAATTACAAACGGAATGAATTCAGATGGAACAGGTATGACAAATGTTGATCCGTTCAGCACAAAAGCTACGGCTCAGGGTTCACAGAAAAATCCTTTGTATATTTTTTCTGTATGCAGTGGAGGATTTTATGTTGACGAATATAAAGATGCATTAAAGCAGGTTATGCAAAATGAGCTGCTTACAATGGACAAATTTAAAGAGTACTATGAAATAGCTAAAAAGAATTATGCTGACAAGGTCGCTCCTTCAAAGAATTTTAATAACACTTTAAACGAACACAGTAATGTAAAGGTTACTAAGGAAAACTTTTATTTCACACTTGATACAACCAATGATGTGAAAAATATTAATACAACAAGCACTAATCAAAAACATCAGAATCTTATTATAGCTGATTACTTAACGAAAATGCTTAATAAACTGTCAAGTTCACTGGGGTCACCGGTAAGTACTGAGCAGGATTGTTATATACGAGGAGAGTTTAATGATTGGAGTGTTGATAGTGCATATCGTATGACATATTCAAAAGCCAGCGGATTATATAGCTTTAAACTATATACTGATGCGGCAAAGAGTTTTAAAGTATATAACCAGACGTCAGATAAATGGCTCGGATATAGTGATATTACAGGAAGTATTCCGGATGGTGTAACACAGGACGGAGATCACGGAAATATTAAGATACCGGCAGGTACATATTATGTAGTATTTGATACATTTTCTAATAAGATTAAAATTTCAACAAATGAGATAGAGACAGAGACTACTACAGAAAAGGAAACTACAACAAAAGAGACAGAAAGTTCTACAGAGAAAAAAACAACCATTGCTCCGGCTGTCTTAATAAAATTTGATGCAAATGGCGGAACAATAAAAGAAACTTCTGATAAATCAGTAGATGTTGGAATGAAGTTAGGAAGTCTACCTTCTGTAATTAGAAAAAAATATACTTTTGCGGGATGGTATACAGAAAAAAGCGGAGGTGCTAAGGTTACGGAAACTACGGTTGTAGACAGTGATTTTGTGACTACTTTGTATGCACACTGGAAAAAAGTATCGGTTGGAAAGGCAAAGCTATCATCAGTTAAAAATGTAAAATCTTTGAAAGCTGCAGTTGTCATAAAGAAGGTTAGTGGTGCAAAGGGATATGAAGTATCATATTCAATGAATAAAACATTTAAATCTTCTAAGAAGGTGACAACAAAGTCATTAAAAGGAACAATAAAAAAATTGAAAAAAGGGAAGACCTACTATGTGAGAGTAAGAGCTTATAAGCTTGATTCTGCAAAATCAAAAGTATTTGGCTCATATTCCGTAGTTAAAAAGGTTAAAATAAGTAAATAGTTTCAGGGAAATATTAAAAATGAGAGAAAAACTGACAAAAAAAGATGTTGAAAAAATCGAAGCAGAAATAGAACACAGAAAACTTGTTGTGCGCAAAGAAGCCATTGAAGCAGTAAAAGAAGCAAGGGCACAGGGAGATTTAAGTGAGAATTTTGAATACTATGCGGCTAAGAGAGACAAGAATAAGAATGAAAGCAGAATACGTTATTTAGAGCGAATGATTAAAACAGCTGAGATTATCAGTGAAGACTCCGTAGAAGATGAGGTTGGACTTAATAATACTGTAGAACTGTATTTTGAAGAAGATGATGAAACAGAAGAATACAGAGTCGTAACTTCCATAAGGGGAGATTCATTGAAAAATCTTATTAGCATCGAATCACCGCTTGGAAAGGCGATAATGGGACACAAGGCGGGGGACAGGGTTGAAGTAATCGTGAATGATAAGGTAAGTTATCCGGTTGTGATAAAATCCATCACCAATACTATAGATGATGGTACGGATGCGATAAAAAGTTTTTAATCTTTTCAAAATATACTTGCCAAAGAAGAATAAATATGGTAAAGTAGCAATGTTGTGAGAAATGGATGGTCCTCTGTTACGGACAGGTGAAGTAATAATGAACATCTAAATATTAAGGAGGTCACACAAATGAATGAAATAATTAAGAGCATTGAAGCAGAGCAGATGAAGGCAGAGGTACCTGAGTTTCACATTGGTGATACTGTAAGGGTTCATGCTAAAATCAAAGAAGGAAACCGTGAAAGAATTCAGGTTTTTGAAGGAACAGTTTTGAAGAGACAGGGTGGAAGCAACAGAGAGACATTTACAGTTAGAAAGTTTTCTAATGGTATAGGTGTTGAGAAGACATGGCCATTACATTCACCATCTGTTGATAAGATTGAAGTTGTTCGTTTAGGTAAAGTTAGAAGAGCTAAACTTAACTACTTAAGAGATAGAGTTGGTAAGGCTGCAAAGGTAAAAGAATTAGTAAAATAGCTTTAAGATTAAAAGGACAGGTACTTGTGTATTTGTCCTTTTTGCGTTGCTGTCGTATTATAAGTCAAAGGATTTTGAAGAAAGGAGAACTTCTATGGAATTCTATAAAAGAATGCCGGATGAAAACATATTTATAGACATAATCGGGAAATGGATTGTTGATATTCTGCTTGTAGTTATAATCGGAATATTTATAGCATTTTACGTATGCAGTGAATATAAGATAGTAGGTAATTCAATGTCAGGGAAAATTAATAGCGGTGAAAAAGTATTTGTAAATACTACGGCTTATGATTTAATGAAGCCCGGCAGATATGATGTGATAAAGTTCTCGGCAGTTTCAGAGGATGGAATAAACGAAAATTATGTTAAAAGAATAATTGGTCTTCCGGGAGAGACAGTGCAGATTAAAGACGGTTATATTTATATAAATGACGAGAAAATAACTTATAATTCTTCAAAAGATAAAATTGTAAATGCAGGACTTGCGGGAGAGAAAATAACCTTGGGAAATGATGAATATTTTGTACTTGGAGATAATTGTAACAGTAGTGAGGACAGCAGATTTAAAAGTGTTGGAAATGTAAAATTAAAAAACATACAGGGAAAAGTCTGGTTGAGGATTTCTCCATTTGTAAGAATAGGTTTTATTTGAAATAAAAACGAAAGGTGGAATAGCTGTGAATTATCAATGGTATCCGGGGCATATGACAAAAGCCAAACGAATGATGGAAGAAAATATAAAAATAATTGATATTGTCATAGAATTGGTAGATGCAAGATTACCCATAAGCAGCCGTAATCCCGATCTTGAGGAACTGGCAAAAGGAAAATCAAGATTAATAGTTTTAAACAAAACAGACATGGCGGATTCGGATATGAATGATGAATGGGAAAAATATTTTAACACGAAAGGTTATTATGTTGTACAGGCCGATTCAAGAAAAAAGACCGGATTTACAGAAGTAAGTAATTTGATTAATCAGGCATGCAGTGAAAAAATTGAAAGAGACAGAAGACGGGGGATAATTAACAGACCTATAAGAGCAATGATTGTAGGTATACCTAATGTTGGAAAATCTACTTTTATAAATACTTATGCGGGAAAAGCATGTGCAAAAACAGGCAACAAACCGGGGGTAACTAAAGGAAAACAGTGGATAAGAATTAATAAAAAGGTAGAACTTTTAGATACTCCGGGAATACTGTGGCCAAAGTTTGACGACCAGAATGTAGGAATGAGACTTGCGATGGTTGGTGCAATAAGGGATGAAATTTTAAATATTGATGAACTTGCTTATGAGCTTATTAAGTATATTCATTCGATATATAATGGCATGTTGCATAATCGTTATAAAATTGAGGAATCAGAAGATGCACTAGAAACATTGAATAAAATTGCTGAAGTAAGAGGATGCGTTTCAAAAGGAGCAGAGTTAGATGTATCTAAAGCTGCTGCCATAATTATGGAAGAATTCAGGAACGGCAAAATAGGAAGAATTACTTTAGAAAAACCACCGGTTTGAAAGGATTAAATATGGATACTATAAGTGAGATAAGATTACGCGCAAGTCATTTGGATATACATGAAATGCAGGAATTTATCAACGAGTATCAGCCGGATGAGAGAGCCGGTGTGAAAAAAATAGTTGAATCTGTCAGAAAAAAAATCCGTATATATGAGGCAGAAGTCCTGCGTGTAAAAAAAATGCGTGAATATGAAAATCAATTTCCAGAATGCAATTATATTTGCGGAATAGATGAAGTTGGACGTGGACCTTTTGCAGGACCGGTAGTTGCAGGTGCTGTAATTTTACCAAAAGAATGTGATATACTCTACATTAATGATTCAAAAAAATTGTCTGCATCAAAGAGAGAGGAATTATATAACGAAATAATGGAAAGAGCTGTTGCTGTCGGACTTGGTGTGGTTTCACCGCAGGTAATTGACGAGATTAATATATTGCAGGCCACTTATATGGCGATGAGGGCGGCCATTAATAATCTGTCGGTTAAACCCGATATATTATTAAATGATGCCGTCACAATTCCTGAGGTTGATATCAGACAGGTTCCTATCGTTAAGGGAGATGCGAAGAGCTGTTCAATTGCAGCGGCAAGTATTATAGCGAAGGTAACAAGAGACAGAATGATGGTAGATTATGACAGTGTTTATCCGGGGTATGGGTTTGCCGAGAATAAAGGATATGGTTCGGAAAAACATAGGATTGCTTTGAAAAAATTAGGTCCGACACCGATACATAGGATGACATTTATAAAAAATCATGTATAAAGAATTGCATTGATTCGGATGGGAGAAAGATATGAATATTAATCTTAGTACAGGTGAAAATAAAATACAGCAGTTTTTCCAGATGAATACAGCTGAAACTGTGGATATTGGTAAAGTCACAAAAAATTCATATCTTAATGATCTCGTTCCGGGACAGCTTTTTGAAGGAAAAGTTCAGGATATTACTAACGACATGGTTGAAATTCTGCTTTCAGATGATACAACAATGAATGCCACGATGCAGGAATCGGTTAATTTTAATATAGGCGACAGTGTAGTATTTCGGGTAAAAGAAAATTCAGGTTCGAAGGTAGTTATTACTCCGTTTAAATCAGACAGTGAATCTCCTGTTATCATGAAAGCACTTGAGGGTTCAGGATTAAAGATTAATGAAAAAAATATTTCTGTTGTTAAAGGATTGATGGAACAGGGACAGCCTCTGGATAAAAAGACTATTTTAGATACACTCAGGATGGTGAACAGATTTCCGGATACAAATATATCAGATATAGTTACTCTTAATAAACATGGGATTCCGGTTAATCAGGATAATATAAATATGTTTCAGGCGTATTCTGAAGGAAACGGGATGATAATGGATATGATGGAACGTATTTCTGATGATTTACCTGAACTACTTGAAAGTGTTGTTTCTGAAAACAGTGAGTCGGAGTCAGTAGACATATTTGAAAAAATAATGGATTCAATAATTCCTGATGATGAAGAAATAATAAATACCAATAGAGAAAAAACTGATATTCATGCAGATAAGGTTATGCCTGAAAAAAGTGATACATATATAGAAAAAGAGGTGCCTGAAAAAGGTAATACAAATGCAGAAAAAGCAATATCTGAAAAAGGTAATACAAATGCAGAAAAAGCAATATCTGAAAAAGGTAATGTAAATGCAGAAAAAGTAATATCTGAAATAAATGGTGTTTCTTCGAAAAAGGTTATATCAGGAAAAGAAGGCGAAATCACAGAAAAGGCAGTAACTGAAAAAGAGAATTTTATACCCCAAAATACAATAGTGGAAAAAGAAAATGTTACATCAAAAGAAACAATACCTGAAAAAGGAAACGCAGCTTCAGAAAAGCCAATACCAGAAAAAGGAAACGCAGTTTCAGAAAAGCCAATACCAGAAAAAGGAAACGCAGTTTCAGAAAAACCAATACCTGAAAAAGGAAACGTAGTTTCAGAAAAGCCAATACCAGAAAAAGGAAACGTAGTTTCAGAAAAGCCAATACCAAAAAAAGGAAACGTAGTTTTTGAAAAGCCAATACCAGAAAAAGGAAACGCAGTTTCAGAAAAGCCAATACCTGAAAAAGGAAACGCAGTTTCAGAAAAGCCAATACCAGAAAAAGGAAACGTAGTTTCAGAAAAACCAATACCTGAAAAAGGAAACGCAGTTTCAGAAAAACCAATACCGGAAAAAGTAATGCATAATAAGGAAAATTCAAATGAAACCATAGTAACCCGCAGTTCAGGGAAAGCGGATTCACCACAGGATATTGCGCAAAGACTAAAAGAACTTTTGAATAAGAATAATACAGAGTTAAGGGAAACAAATGAGCAGGCTGCTAAATCTGAAATCAAAGGAAGTGCAATAGAAAATGCTAAAGAACAGTTGAATCAGATATCGCAGGAATTAACAAAAAAAGGTGATGTGAATCTAAAAAGTATAAAAGATGACATTGTAAAAATATTTCAGAGTCTGGATAAAGAAGAAAAAAAAGAATTTGTATCGGGGGATGAGTTGAAAAATGTTATAAAAAGCATTGTAAAAAAAGGCTCATATATACTACCTGAAAAGTTGATTTTATCAGAGAATCCTAAAAATGATATACTAAAAACATACGAAAAAATAAATGAAAAAATAGAAAAACTTAATACAATAATTAAAAATACAATTGAAAACGGAACTGTTGCAGGCAAAGACATATCAAATGTCATGACAAGTGTAAAAAATGCAGGACAAAATTTAAATTTTATGAACGATTTGAACCAGCTGGCCGCTTATGTACAGATTCCGGTAAAATTTTCAAATCAGGAAACAGAAGGAGAGTTATATGTTTTAAATAAAAACAGACAAAAGACTGCTGCAGACGGATTAAATGCTTTTTTGCATTTTGATTTGGAAAATCTGGGAGCTACCAATATCAGGCTGACATTAAAAAATAAAAGTTTGAGAATGAGTTTTGAACTTGATTCCAAAGAATCGGCTGAACTGGTAGAAAAACATATAAATGAGCTTGTTGAAAAACTTGAAGACAAAGGCTTTATAGTGAATTCTTCGGTAGAAGAAGTAAGTGGAGAAGAACATAACAGCATGGATGAGATTTTTAATAATGATGCAAAGAGTGTCTCTATAAAAAGATATGCATTTGATATGAGAACATAGAGTTTGCGGAATGGGGGATTATTTATATGTCAGAAAAGAAAAAGATGGCAGTAGCCTTGCAATACGAGCGTGGTGATGATGCTCCTAAAGTCGTTGCGACAGGACGTGGACTCATTGCCGATAAAATTATCAGTAAAGCGGATGAGGCACAGGTACCGGTATATAAAGATGAAAAGCTTGTAAAATCGTTAAGTTCATTGGAAATCGGGGAATCAATACCGCCTGAATTATATGAAGTAGTTGCGGAAATTCTGGTGTTTGTAGATAGGATGGACAGGTTAAAGAATAAAATATTATAAAATTGGAGAGTGAGTATAATTAATAAGCGGGAAATAGGAAAAAAATATGAAAAACTGGCTGAACTGTATTTGATTGAAAATGGATATGAAATAAAAGAATCAAATTACTACACTCCATATGGAGAAATAGATATTATAGCCGAAAACAGCGGAATAATAGTATTTGTTGAAATAAAATATCGTTCGAATAAAAAATTTGGTGATGCTTTGGAAGCAGTAGACATAAAGAAACAGATAAGAATTAGCAAATCGGCTATGTATTACACTATAAAAAAGGGGTATGGCAGTAACAAAAGTTATCGTTTTGATGTAATAGCAATTTATAAAGATAATACAATAAGGCATGTAGAGAATGCTTTTGATTATCATGGCAATACATAGAAAGGGAAAAAATTGAGTTATATAGAAGAAATAATGAAACAGGATGTTCCTGTAATAAGATTTGACAGTCTTGACAGAACAGGGATTGTCAGGCACGGATTTTCCACAAAAAAAGGTGGAGTAAGTGATGGTATTTATTCAACTATGAATCTTGGATTGAATCGTGGTGATGATATAGAAAATGTAAAAAAGAATTTTAAGATTATGGCGCAGACACTGGGTGTGCCGTACGAAAAAATGGTATTATCAGACCAGACACATACGGTAAATATCAAAAAAATATCATATGATGATGCAGGAAAAGGTCTTATTAAAGAAAAAGATTATAAAGATGTAGATGGTATAATGACGAGTGAAACCGGAATAGTATTAGTGACATTTTATGCGGATTGTGTACCATTATTTTTTTTGGATCCGGTAAAAAAAGTAATTGCTTTATCTCATTCAGGATGGCGTGGAACAGTTAATAAAATGGGAAAGGTAACTGTGGAAAAAATGAAGCAGGAATATGGCTGTAATCCTGAAGATATTCTTGCGTGCATAGGACCGTCGATATGCCAGAAATGTTATGAAGTCAGTGAGGACGTAGCGTTAGAATTTGCTGAAAAATTTGGAAATTCAGATATGTTTTATAAAAAGGAAAACGGGAAGTATCAGCTTGATTTGTGGATGGCCAATGAAATGGCATTAAAAGAAGCGGGTATTGAAAATATCGAAAACAGGCGCATATGTACATGTTGTAACAGTGAGTATTTATTCTCACACAGAAAAACTAATGGAAAACGTGGAAATTTAGCAGCTTTTATGATGTTGTGTGAATAGTGCAGCATAAGTTGGAGGTAACTGTGAAGACAAAGGGTCATGTTGTAAAAGATGTAAAGGCCGGTTCAATAGCTGAAGAACTTGAGATAGAGGCCGGAGATATACTTTTAAAAATAAACGGGCAGGATATTGAAGATATATTTGATTATCAATTCTTTGAGGAAGATGAGTATCTGGAAATATTAATTCGTAAAGAGAACGGAGAAGAATGGGAGTTAGAAGTTGAAAAAGACTATGATGAATCTCTTGGAATAGAATTTGAAAATGGTTTAATGGATGATTACCGTTCGTGTCATAATAAATGTATTTTTTGTTTTATAGACCAGATGCCACCGGGGATGAGGGAGACGCTTTATTTTAAAGATGATGATTCAAGACTTTCATTTTTGCAGGGAAACTACGTAACACTTACAAACATGAAGGAAAAAGACATAAACAGAATTATAAGATATAATTTAGGACCTATAAATATATCAGTTCAGGCCATGAATCCGGAATTAAGATGTAAGATGCTTAATAACAGGTTTGCAGGAGACGCACTTAAGAATATTAAGACATTATATGAAGGTGGAATTGAGATGAACGGACAGGTAGTTCTGTGTAAAGGCATAAATGACGGAAAAGAGCTTGACAGAACTATCAGGGAATTGCTCGAATACTATCCTTATATGAAGAGCCTTTCTGTAGTTCCTTCAGGACTTACAAAGTACAGAGAAAATCTTTTTCCTTTAAAACCATTTGAAAAAGAAGATGCGTGTATTGTAATTGATCAGATTGAAAAGTGGCAGAAAGAAATTTACGAAAAACATGGACAACATTTTGTTCAGGCAAGTGATGAATGGTATATTTTGGCAGAAAGAGATTTTCCGGAAGAAGAAAGATATGATGGTTATATACAGTTAGAAAATGGCGTAGGAATGATGAGACTTCTTGAAACTGAATTTGAGGAAGCGTTAGAGAAAGCGGAAGGCGATGACAGAGTCATAGAGGCATCACTCGCAACCGGAGTTTTAGCTTACCCTATGATAAAAAAATTGTGTGAGCGTACGAAAACCAAATTTCCTAATGTAAATATTGAATGTTATTGTATAAAAAATGAATTTTTTGGTGAATCGATTACAGTTTCGGGACTGATAACAGGAGGAGACCTTATAAAACAGCTCACAGGAAAGAAATTAGGAAATTATCTGCTTTTGCCATGTAATATATTAAGAAGTGGCGAAGATGTATTTTTGGATGATGTGAAGCTTTGTGAACTTGAAAACACTTTACAAGTTCCTGTAAATATTGTAGAATCAAGCGGTAAAGCATTTTTAGATTCTGTGACGGGGAATGGAAAA
Source organism: uncultured Lachnospira sp. (assembly GCA_946186125.1). Lineage (GTDB taxonomy): Bacteria > Bacillota > Clostridia > Lachnospirales > Lachnospiraceae > UBA2821. The sequence goes on from CAMHLZ010000019.1 coordinate 42,787, forward strand.
ATGCGTATAAATGATAATGGTAATTTTGTATACATAGATGTTTATAACAGACACAAAGATGGAGGTAGAGGATGAGCAAACCGATAGTAGCTATAGTAGGAAGACCTAATGTTGGAAAGTCAACACTTTTTAATGCTATGGCCGGAGAGATGATTTCCATAGTAAAAGATACACCGGGAGTTACAAGGGATAGGATTTATGCAGATGTTACATGGCTTAATTACACATTTACAATGATAGACACGGGCGGTATAGAGCCTGATACGAATGATATCATACTTGCACAGATGAGAGAACAGGCCGAGATAGCCATGGAGACTGCAGATGTTATAATATTTATGACGGATGTAAGACAGGGACTTGTTGATGCAGATGCAAAAGTGGCAGATATGTTAAGAAGAAGCCATAAGCCTGTTATTCTTACAGTAAATAAAGTTGACAGTTTTGAAAAAATGATGCCGGATGTTTATGAATTTTATAACCTGGGTATTGGTGATCCTATACCTATTTCAGCAGGTTCAAGACTTGGTATTGGTGATTTGCTTGAAAAAGTTGTAGAGAATTTTAAAACGCATGATGAGGAAGAAGAGGAAGATGAGAGACCGAGAGTTGCCATAGTAGGAAAGCCAAATGTTGGAAAATCTTCGATTATCAATAAATTAGTAGGTGAAAACAGAGTTATTGTTTCAGACATTGCCGGAACTACAAGGGATGCGGTTGATACAGAGATAATACGAAACGGAAAAGAGTATGTATTTATTGATACGGCAGGTTTAAGAAGAAAATCAAAAGTTAAAGAAGAACTGGAAAGATACAGTATCATCAGAACGGTTTCGGCTGTAGAAAGAGCAGATATAGTCATTATTGTAATCGACGCAAAAGAAGGCGTTACTGAGCAGGATGCAAAGATAGCGGGAATTGCACATGACAGAGGCAAGGGAATATTGATTACCGTTAATAAATGGGATGCAATAGAAAAGAATGACAAGACAATATATGAATATACTAACAAAGTAAGAGAAATACTTTCATATATGCCATATGCGGAGATTTTATTCATATCAGCCATGACGGGACAGAGACTTAATAAAATGTTTGATATGATTGATGTGATTATACAGAATCAGAATCTTAGAGTGGCTACCGGAGTGCTCAATGAGATTTTAGCAGAGGCAGTAGCGCTTCAGCAGCCGCCTTCTGATAAAGGAAAGAGATTGAAAATATATTATATGACACAGGTTTCCGTGAAACCACCGACCTTTGTTGTGTTCGTAAATTCAAAAGAACTGATGCATTTTTCATATACCAGATATATTGAGAATAAGGTCAGGGAAGCTTTCGGATTTAAAGGAACATCTCTTAAATTCATTATCAGGGAAAGAAAGGAAAATTAAAGATGGAGCGTTTCATATGTATAGTGATAGGATATGTGTTTGGGCTTTTTCAGACAGGATATTTATACGGAAAAATAAAGCATCTTGATATTAGAGACTATGGAAGCGGTAATGCAGGTACAACCAATACAATGAGAGTTCTTGGAAAAAAAGCAGGCATTATAACTTATCTTGGAGACTGCCTTAAGGCCGTATTCGCGATATTACTTGTATATTATATATATAAAGAAAAGTGCAGTGATATTATTTTTGTATTAAAAATGTATGCAGGACTGGGTGTTATTCTCGGGCATAATTTTCCGTTTTATATGAAGTTTAAGGGTGGAAAAGGTATTGCAGCATCTACGGGTGTCTTAGCGGGGCTTGGTGATTGGAAATTAATCCTTCTTGCATTGGTTACATTTGTGGTAGTTACATATATTTCAAAATACGTTTCGCTTGGTTCTCTGTGTCTTATGGCAGGATTTTTTATAGAATTTACTATATTTGCGTGTCTTAATATGATAAAATTAAATGAAACGTATCGTATAGAGGGTATAGCGGTAGCTTTTGTAATAACTGCACTGGCATTTATTAAACACAGGGCGAATATCGACAGACTAATTCATGGTAATGAGCGTAAGATAGGACAAAAGGTATCTGTTGATACAGAGCAAGTATAAGGAGGAATTTTATATGGCTGATATTACAATATTAGGAGCAGGAGGATGGGGAATTGCGATAGCGGTACTCCTCAACAATAATGGACATAATGTTACTCTGTGGTCTGCTTTGGACAGGGAAGTAGAGATGCTTAAAAATGAAAGGGAGAATACGGTCAGTCTTCCAGGAATCAAGATTTCTGAGAATATTAAGATAGAGTCAGACTTAGAAGCTGCAACAAAAGATAAGGATATTCTGGTAATGGCGGTTGCATCTTCTTACACACGTCAGACAGCTTCAAGACTTAAAGGTCTTGTTAAGAAAGACCAGATAATCGTAAATGTTGCCAAAGGTGTTGAAGAGAGCACATTGTACACTCTTACAGAGGTTATTAAGGATGAACTTCCTGATACAAATGTAGCTGTTTTATCGGGACCGAGTCATGCAGAGGAAGTGGGAAGAGGACTTCCTACGACGTGTGTTACGGGAGCTGAAGACAGAAAAACGGCAGAGTATATACAAAATCTTTTTATGAGTGATTGTTTCAGGGTTTATATAAGTTCAGATGTATTAGGAATTGAACTGGGTGGTTCATTAAAAAATGTAATTGCATTGGCGGCCGGTATTGCTGACGGATTGGGATATGGCGATAATACGAAAGCTGCATTGATTACCAGGGGTATTTACGAAATAACGAATCTCGGAGTTAAAATGGGCGGAAAGTTAGAGACGTTTTGTGGATTGACAGGTATTGGAGATTTGATTGTTACATGTGCAAGCATGCACAGCCGTAACAGAAGAGCAGGTATTTTACTTGGAAAAGGATATACTATGCAAGCAGCCATGAAAGAAGTTAATATGGTTGTCGAAGGGGTATATTCAGCAAAAGCGGCATTGGCATTAAGTAAAAAATATGGTGTTGAGATGCCAATTATTGAGAAGGTAAATGAGATTTTGTTTGACGGGCTTGACGCTAAGATAGCAGTTAATGAGCTTATGCTCAGAGACAGAACAATAGAGAGTCCGGCGGTATTATGGGATTAGGGGGCATGTAAATGTCAATAGTGAGCAGGTATAATTCCAAGCAGCTGTATTTTTCTAATCAGCTGCTTGAAAAACTATATAAGATTCGCACAAACACATTAACGATTGTAGAGGCGCCACTGGGGTACGGCAAGACTACGGCACTTCATCATTTTTTAGAAGAATCAGATGAAAAATTTATCTGGCTGGATGTTACGTCAAAGGATAACATCAGGACATTTGATGAATTGTGTATTGCTTTGAAACAATATGATGAGAATGCTGCGGCTGAACTTAAGAATATCGGTTATCCGGCTGATGATGAATTGTGTGATAAATGTATTGAAATAATGAAGAAAATTCAATTAGATGAGATTAGTTATCTTATAATTGATAACTATCAAAATGTTTCAAGTGAAATTTTTGACAGATTTCTTGTTGGAACGGCAGGGCTCTATAATCAGAAACTCCGCATAGTGTTGGTTACACAGGTTTTAAATGGACAGATTATAAGAGATAAAGTTTTTGCGAATGAGATTAATTATATTGATAAAACGGATTTTGAATTTACTACGGAAGAGATAGTAATATATTATAGAAAATGTGGAATTAAGCTTACGGAAGAGGAAGCAGAATATCTGAGAAAGTACACGGATGGATGGATAAGTGCAATTTATTTGCAGTTATTGCGCTACATAGAGACTAAGTCATTTGAATCTAATATTGGTATTAATCACCTGATTAATGAGATGTTTTGGGAAAAACTTAGCATTGAACAGCAGGATCTGTTGATGAAATTGGGTTTGTTTGAGAATTTCACATTAAGGCAGGCTGTTATGCTTGCGGATAATAAAATGAATGAGAGTGAAATAAAAAATCTTCTTTCATCAAATTTATTAATCTATTATGACAATTTTAACCGGAAGTATACAATTCACGGTTTGCTTAAATTTTTCATAAAAGCGGAACTTGGTAAAATGGAGCCTATTTTTAAAAATGATATATATTTAAAAGCTGGCAATTGGTATGAAGGTAATAAAGAAATTTTTCATGCCATTTTAATATATCACAGCATCGGAAAATATGAAGAAATATATCGTATGGAGTTTGGTATCAAAGATATCGAAGAAAGAATAACATTTGAAAACAAAGAGATGTTTTTGAAAATAATCAGAAACACTCCGGATGAAGTTAAATATGAGAATTTAAGTACAGCTATTGTGCTTTGTTTTGTGCTGTTTATATATCATGAAAAGGATTTCTTTACTGAGGAATGTTTAGGATTATCAGGTTTCATTGATAAGATGGAAGAAGGAAAAAAACGAAATATTTACAAGGGCAATATTGAAATATTGTTAGCATTTGACAGTTATAATCGCCTTGATGAAATGAAAGAACACTTTGTAAAAGCATATGAATATATGAAATTTCCAGCTGAACTGGTATCATCGAGTATATCGTGGAATTTCAAGACACCTACGGTTTTTGATAATCTTTACCGCAGTGGTAAGCCGGTATTTGAACAATTAGAAACGTTTGAAAGCATTGTACCATATTATTATAAGATTACGGGAGGAAGCGGCAAGGGCTCAGAGGCTATAATGAGAGCTGAGATTCTGATGAATAAGATGGATTTTGAAAGTGCAGAGATATTATGTCATAAAGCATTATATATGGCGGAAACGAGACATCAGTTCGATATTTATATTATTGCCATGTTTTGTCTTGCAAGAATGTCTTTGTATAAAGGTGAATATGAAAATGTTAGATTAAATATTCGTTCAATATACCAGAAAATGGAAGAAACAAAAGATTATAAAGAATCTAACGTTGTTGATATGGCGGAGAGTTATATCAAACTACTTAGCGGAAAAATTGATGAAATAGCCGGATGGCTTAAAGACAGTACGCAGATAGAGAATAAAAGTGTTGTTTTTAATATTGGTTTTGCTAATGTCATTTATGGAAGGTATTTGGTTGAAAAGGGGGAATATGTAAGACTCCTTGGTATAAGCGGGCAAATGCTTGGTATTGCAGGAATTAATGATAACGTTATTTATAAGATATATACATACATATATATTGCGTATGCTAATTTTCAACTTGGTTATGCAAAAAAATCTGAAACATTTTTTAATGAAGCTGTAAAACTGGCTGAGAATGATGATATGATTGTACCATTTATTGAGAATATTAATGCTATCAATGATATTATTGAACATATTTTTATTTATAATAAAGAGTTTATGGAAAAAGTTTTCCGGTATTCAGAAATATATGCTGTCCGATTCAAGGTAATGAAAAACAACGATTTTGGACTTACAAAGAGAGAATTTGAAATAGCAAAATTAGCTGCACAACGCTTAACAAACAAGGAAATATCCTTGAAATTGCACATATCTGAAAATACGGTTAAGAGCAATTTGAAAATTGTATTTAGTAAGATGGATATAAAATCAAGGGCGCAATTAAGTAAATTAATTTGAAAAAACACACTTTTAGGGTGTGGTAATTTTTTTAACAAAAATATATAATAATGACAACAGGTTAGTTGGTATAATGTATAGGGAAAGGAAAGGTGATATAACATGGCAAGAATAGCATATGTTGAACCAAAGTATGCAAACAGATTGCTGGTAGAATTGGATGGTGGAAGAACATTTCTTCTTAATATGACTGATAAGATTGAGACTATAAGGTTTAATGATCTTAAGGATGAGTTTTTATTTATGAGTGCGACTACTGACGGTAACTCAATATTATGGGATAACGGAAGAATTTCTTTAAGCATATCAGAGATATTTGATATGACAAGAGTTAACAGACCACAGATGCAGCAGAGAAGGATAATATAGTTATACGAATTTGTTGCTTTTGATAATATAACGATAATGACAGGCAACCGGGTGTGTAAATTTATATTATGCATATCCGGTTGCTTTTGTGGTATAATCAAATAGTATAAATCAAAAAGGAGATTTTTTATGATGAAAAAATCAAAAAGATGATTTCAAACCTGCTGATAAAAATTATAGTGAATCTTTGTGTGATGTAAAACTGACTGTAAAAAAAGCAGATAATCCGATAAATTTGAAAAATAATGAGAAATCATTTAGTCTTAAGAAGAATCTTAATAAGAAACAAACGTTTTCAATTGGTGTAAATAAAGCACAGGGTAATGTGTTTTTTACATTAGATAAGAAAGCTAAAAAAGCAAAGATTAAGGTTTCTGAAAAAGGTTCTGTAACGATTCCTAAAAAATGTAAAATCGGGTGTTCTATAGATAGGCTTTCTGTGCCGGACCCCAATAGCCCGTGATGCGAGGCTTACTCGCAATACAGTGCTCGGAATAGAGATTAGTGTGTGATTATGGCAGAAAGGCAAAAAATTATGAAAGAAAAGACTGAGAAAACACAGTATAAAAAAATGACAGAGACTCCGGTTTCAAGGTTGATTATGAATCTTTCGATACCGGCAATTATATCTATGCTTGTAACAAATATATATAATCTTGTGGATACTGCGTTTGTAGGCAGACTGGGAACAAGCGCAAGTGGAGCAGTAGGTATAGTTTTTGGTTTTATGGCGATTATACAGGCCTTTGGATTTATGTTTGGTCAGGGCGCAGGCAGTGTATTGTCGAGAGCATTGGGAGAGAAAAAAACGAAAAAAGCTTCATTATATGCAGCGGTAGGTTTTTACGGTTCTTTTTTTTGTGGAGTATTAATATGTGTGGTAGGTTTAATATTTTTAGATAATATAGTAATGCTTCTAGGAAGTACTTACACAATAGCGCCATATGCAAAGACATATATTTTTTATATATTGATTGCAGCGCCATTTATGAGTTCCGGACTTACTCTTAATAATATACTGCGTTATGAGGGAAAGGCTGCACTTGGCATGATAGGCCTTATGTCAGGAGCCATAATTAATATGGCAGGAGATCCGGTTTTTATGTTTGGGTTAAACATGGGAATAGCAGGAGCAGGTTTATCTACCGCCATAAGTCAGGTTGTGAGCTGGTCAATACTAGTCAGGATGTTTTTGTCAGGCAAAACAGAAACCAGCCTGCATCTGGAAAAAAATGTAAGAATATCGCCACAGATACCGGCGAATATTGCAGCAACGGGATTTCCAAGTTTGTTAAGACAGGGACTCAACAGCCTTACTACAGTTTTACTTAATTCACAGTGTGCCGTTTATGGGGATTGTGCGGTTGCTGCTATGAGTATAGTTTCCAGGATTATATTTTTCACATTTTCAATAGCACTTGGTACCGGACAGGGCTTCCAACCGGTAGCTGCGTTTAATTATGGTGCAGGAAAGTATGGCAGATTGAAAAAGGGATACTATTTTACAGTAATTGTGTCGGAATGTATTATTATTGTGGGTTGCACCATATTGTGCCTTTTTTCGAAAAATCTGATTTCATTGTTCAGGAATGATCCTGATGTAATCAGGATTGGAAGAAGAGCGCTTCGCCTGCAGGCGCTTGCAACATTGTTTCTGCCGGTCTGCATGACGACAGAAATGCTTTTTCAATCTACAGGAATGAGATTGGGTGCAACACTTCTTTCGGCGTTGCGAAATGGTATTTTATTTATCCCTACGTTATTAATATTGGCGCATGTCAGAGGTTTAAGCGGAATACAGGAGGCACAGCCATTGTCACTTTTGATGGCGTTTCCGGTTACGGTAGTATTTGCCATCAGATTTTTTAAAAAGCTTCCTGAGATTTCATTCTGCAAGGCAGAGAAATGATGCGGTGAACTCAGCTGAAATGACCAAAAAGGGAATATATAAAATGCTGTAACAATATCATAGCTATTGTTACAGCATTTTTTAGCATTAAAATTTAATTATCCGTTTTAACGACATCGGCATAGCCGGTTGAGATATACTTAATACTTCCGTCGTCAGTTATTATTGCAAACCAGAGTGAATTACTTGATTCAGGAATGTATTGATATTTTTCTCCGACAGGTGCAGTTCCGGTAACAGGAGATTCTGTATTAGGAGTATCTCGCATATTGCACGAACTCTTTATTACAATTGTAGCAGTATTTACTGCGTTTATGTAATCGGATGCAGTGCTGCCGTTTACTATGTATTCATTAAAAACATAACCGGTTTTGTCTTCAAAGGATACTTTTGACCAGTCATCTTCTTTAGAGATTATTTTACCTGTAGCTCCGGCAGGAAGTTCACATATTATTTCACCTGATACGGATGCGGTTTCCCTGAGATAAACAGTTGAGGTACTATTAATAACTACAAAAGTATTCTTGTCAAATTCAGTAGTTGTTTCTTCAGGTGTGTCAGAAGTTTCTTCTGATGTATCGTCAGAAATCTGTTCTGTCGTATCCTTTGTATTGGTGTCAGAAGTTTGCTCAGCTGCAGAACTTGTAATATTTTTATCATCCGATTTGTCTTCAGTATTTTTTTCTTTATTTTCTGAAACTAATTTGGTTTCAGAAACTGACTTGTGATTTGAAGATTTAACATTTAATACACCGGTCAGTGAAAGTAATAGAACCATTGCAATTATGATTATGTCTGCGGTTATGAGACACAAAATAAATTTAAAGCTGCTTCTCATGATTTACCATCCTTTCTTTCACTATCTTTTTTTATAATGATAGGTTCTGAAACGGATTCAATATCATCATAATCGTAGTCAGCCGGCATAGAATACGGATCCGGTTTTAAATGTGCAGTAGCAGATGAAACTCTTCCGTCTCCGTCAATTCTCAAAAAAAGAGAATAGAATTCTAACAGGATAAAAATAGAAGAGATTAAAAGCATTAGTAAAGCAATATTATTATGCTCTGTGATGATTGCAACACAACAGCCCGTTAATCCGACAGACAGTCCACATGCATAAAGAACTTCGTTTCTGTATGTATTCATAAGAACTTCCTCCAATCATGATATTCATTATACATAATAGCACATAAAAATTTAATAATTCAAGTAAAAATTTGATTAATTAAGAAAACAATGCTACAATATGAATGTTGAATTGAGATTTAGCTTTAGATTGGCATGAAATATAGTACAGGCTACGAACTAAAATCGAGAAGAAGGAAAATAGTAGATAGAAATGAGGATTAGCTATGAAGAAAAAAAGTTTACTGATTATAATTTGTGTAATTTCTATAATGATGTCAGGATGTTTTAACATGGGAAAAAGTGATGTTAAAACAGTTATAATCCCTGATGATGCACAGCAAAATTTATTTTCAGGCAGTTATGAGAATTCAAAAGATGGAAATGTATGGAAGTTTAATGCAGATGGAACACTTGTAATTACATCAAACGATGAAAAAACAAGTGGTGAGTATGAACTTTACTATGCAGATTCATCAATGTATTTAACAAATGTAGACGGAGTTACAATTCAATTTTTTTATCACGAAAACAAAGATGGAGAATTAGAGATAACGATAAACGGAAAAAATGTTGATACATCTATTTTAAGTAAGGTTGAAGAATAAAATAAAGATAACAAAAATTCAACATGATAATCCCTTGACATATTTTGTAAAATATTGTAGAATTTTCCACATGTGGAGAGCGCGTGTAGATAATGAAAAAGGGATATAAAATTTATATTGTCGAAGTATATGCGCTGTGGTAACACAGCGCTTTTTTGTCGTTTGTACGGATGATGCTTCCGGTATAAATATACACAGGATATGGTTCTGTGTGATAAAAGTATCAGTATAACAATAAGATATTGCATAGGACAGACTAAATAAATACATACAGGAAAGGATGGAACAATGAGGGAGATAATGAAACATAACAAAAAGTTAAAGAGACTGCTATCCCTGATACTTGTAATAGCCATTACGGTAACAGGAATGCATCTTGAAAACATCACAATGAAGGTATATGGAGCCACACCGTCAGGGTATACCACCATATACTTAAAAGATGATACAAAAGAGAGCTGGATTGGTGATAATAACGCCGTTATACAGCTGGTTGATAATACTAAGGGGCATCATTATTACATAATGAAGCAGGAAGATGATAACACCTGGAGCTGCAGGGTGCCTGCATCAGCATATAACATAACATTTAACAGGTTAAGCCCTGATAAAAAGACACAATGGAATTCGTGGAGTGCAGGCGGACGCGGAAGCAACAGGGATGATTATTCCACATGGAAGAGTACATATCATGCAACAGTACCTGAGCACGGATACTGGGACGGAATATCCGTGGTGGATAATGACTACTTCCATGAAGGTGATGTGGTATATCTGGATTTTTATGAATTTACGGACGAGGACGGAAAATATCTGTGGGAGCAGACAAACGCCGCATTTTATATAAACTTTACAGATTATTCCAAGGCAGATAATGAAGGAAAAGATATAGAGATATCAAAAGCAGACAAAGAACTTGTGTCGCCGGTAATACTTACGGATTCACCGGAGACACAGGTTTATCGTCATGTCATTACAAAGGATGAGGAAGGTGCTACAGAACTTAGATTCTTCAGGGGAAATGATAAGTATCTGTGGAATGATTCCGTATTAATGAGGTACAGCGATTATAAGGCAGGAAACAACTGTGTAAAGGTACAGGGATGGGATAACTTAGGATACGTGTGTCCTTATGTGCCGAGAAGACACATTATACAGATAGACAGTTTTGATATAAAGGCAGAGGGAAGAAAAAAAGTAAACAGGAAAATCACTCTTGACCTTGAAATAGAAGGAGAAGTGGAACTGTTATCAAAAGAAGACACCGTAATCAGCATCACAAAAACCGACAGTGCCGGAAATGAATATGAATGCAGTGAAGGTGAGTTTTTATATGATGAGAGTAAAAATGAGTGGAATCACAGGGAGCTGATATTTAAAGAAAGTGGAAATTATCATATCCATGCAGAAATTACGGACGGATATGATGTATTTAAGGCAGATGAATATATTACGGTTGCAGATGATAAAGCGCCGGAAGCGTCATTTACGCTGAATCCAGGTGAGGGAGAAGAGACAGATTCTGACTTTGTATATGTCAGGGATGCATCAGGAACATTACATCTTACAGTGACAGACGGTTCCGTATCTGAGCCGGAAGATGACATTGCATCGAAGCTGTACAGGATATACCATGATTCAGATAATGACGGAGTATATGCAGAGGATGAAATCATTGAGGAAAGAGAGTATGACGGTGAATGGACAAAAGAACTTACGGATGTAGGAAAGTACAAGGTAACACTTGATGTAAGGGAAACATTTGAAGACACCATCCCGGAGCTTATTGACGATACCATATTTTTAACGGGACATTGTGAAAAGGAGTTTGAAGCAGCCAACCGTGCACCGGAATCGGCGGTGGATGTCTTAAAGAGTAAAAAGGCGGATGTGGTATTTACGGTTGGAGAAGCAGATGAAGAACTCAAAAAAGGTTATGGCAATGCATCAAAAAAGCTTGAAGAAGAACTGGAAAGCAGAGGGATTCAGGCGGATGTAACGGTTGTATCTGCATCCGGCATAGAGACAGTCGATGAATTTGAATGGAAAGACTGTGACTGGAATGGTATTCATGGAAAAGTAACAAACATACAACATGACGGAAAAAACATAAAATTCAAAGGATACCAGAGAAATCCGGTGAAGGACTTCTGTTATACAGAGGACAACCGCTACAGAAAGAAGTCTGTTGAATTTGACATTGAAAGAGATGAAGTGAGCTGGCACAGTGTAGAGGGTGTGGGATTTTTATTTAATACTGCATATACGGAAAACTGGTATATTCAGGGATACTGCATGCTCTGGACTCAGACAGGAATAGGAATATATCAGATAGACCGTAGAGGAAGATACGACCTTGTAAATATGAAATACATTGCAGATGCCGGAAGGCTGATACATATGGAACCGTGCACGTTGAAGGGAGAAAAACACCATTTCAGAATTGATATAGACGGAAATGTCATAACGGTGTACTGTGATGGAAATATAACCATTTCAGAACTGGCACTTCCGGATGACGGTATAGAGGCGTATGGCTTCGGACCAATGTTAGATAACTCCACACACTGGTGTGATTATATTGCAACAGCCGAATTTTCCGACATATTGGTCACAAGACCAACGACCCAAACCTTACCCGACGTAATTAACACCCACGATTGGACCCCGGGCACAAACCACTACGTGCTCCACCTAAGCGACACTGTGGTACCGGAATTATCAGACGAATCAAAAGCGGCAGATACAGCCGCGGCACTGCTTTCAAAAGACGTAAAATTCTTTGGAATCGGAAAGGAAGCGGCAGAGAATGATTACAACCGTCTCATTAACATAATGGATGGTGCCGGAGAAAACATCCCTCTTAAGGAAGATGAGCCGGATGTGGATGCAGCGGTAAATCAGGCAGCCACAGAAATAATTAACGACATCTTAAGCAAAGATTATACCGTGGGAGAGTGCGTAACCACGGATGAAGAAGTGGAATACACCGGAACATACACAGACCCTGAAAACGATGCAAAAGGTGCAGAGCAGTGGCAGTATGAGTATGACCCTGCGGTATTCGGCGGAGGAGACAGGGAAAACATAACACTGGAAAACCCAATAACATTATTTGAAAGACCGGGAGCATATACCATAACGCACCTGATAAGCGATGACCCGACAAATGGAAATGCAAACCTTGGAGGCTATGCAAAATGGGCAGATACAGATGAATACAAAAAGCTTATCATTGCCCACACAAGACCTGTGGCAGAGACAGAAGTTACCATGATGCAGAAAGAAAATGACAGCACAAAATGCATGGTAAATGTAAGCTATAAAGCATATGACCCTGACCATCCGTCAGATGAAAAGAAGGGCATAAGGGAAGAAAAATATTACTACAAAGAAGTCACGGACAGCACATGGACAGAAGGAAGAATGCCTTCAGAAGTGGAGATGGGAAAAACCTACCTTGTAAAATACACTGTTAAAGACATTGAAGGAGAAGAGAGCCGTCCGTGCGTAACGGCAGTAAATACAAATGATGCAAGAGTCTATGTAAAACCGGAGGATAACACCCCGCCGGAAGTAAACTTAAGCACAGACAGGGAAACGGTAAATGTGGGAGAAAGCTTCTACATAGAAGGTTCAGCCACGGATGATAACGGAGTGGCATCATTTGAAATACGCTGCAATGGCGCACTGCTGGCCGAAAAATACGGAAGATATGAATGCAACAGTGCCGAGGCAGTAGAACTCACCATAACCGCAAAGGCAACAGACATAGCGGGAAATACCGCTACAAAGACAAAAATCGTAACAGTGACGGATAACAGTGACACGGTTCCGCCTGAGATAACCGTTACCTCGCCGAAAGACGGAGTAATATCGGGAATCACGGACATAGTGGGAACCATTAAGGATAATAAAGGAATAAAATCATATAAGACCACAATGACAAAGCTTAATGAAGACGGAACAGACGGTGAAACCGTTACATTAAGCGCAGGAACAGGTGAAATCATAGAAGGTGTCATAGCCGCTATAGATACGGACAGTTTAAGTGCAGGAAAGTATAAGGTAGTCATATCGGCAGAGGATGTGTCAGGACTTAAAAGTGAGTTTACAGGAATCATAACCTACACAGAGACAGTTAAGGACAACGTGGTGCCATACACATCCATAAGTGGAATCGCATATGAAAAAGAATCTGAAAGAGTGCAGGTTACAGGCTCAGTATATGACGAAAATGCACTTGCAGGATATGAAGTGAAACTTTACAGAAAAGATAATGAAGCCGTAAAGACTGTTATTGCACAGGGAGCAGAACCTGTAAGGGACGGCATACTTGCAGAAATACCGGAAGAAATATTAAGTGCAGGAACATATATAACCGAACTGACTGCAAAAGATACAGCAGGCAACATCTCTGTTACAAAGGCAGAGTTTACTTATGATGCAGAAAAGAAAATCATAAAAGATGAAGACACACAGCCGCCTGTGATAGCAGCGGATATAAAGGCATATATCGATAAGGAAGGCTTAAACGTAACACTGAAGGGAACCATAGAAGATTATAACCTTAAGGAATATACGGTAACGGGAATCAAAAAAAATCCGGACGGAACCGTAAGCTTAAATACACAGATAGCAAAAGGAACCGGAAACATAAAAGACGGTGACATAGCCGCATACACGTTTAAGGAAGTAAGTGAAGGAGAATATATTATTCTCATAAATGCAGAAGATAACGCAGGAAACACAAAGCAGAACAGCTACAGCATAAAGGTGACAAAAAACGGAACCATAGACGACGGAAAGAAGACTGATCCGGCCGCAGGATTGTCAATGACATTATCAAAAACCACGGCAGACATAAGCGAAACAGTATCTGCATACGTCTCATATCCTGAAAATGCAGAAAATGTAACAGTAACTGCGGACAATGCATATGTAAAGATGACAGGCCGCACTGCGCAGATTACAAAGACGGAGCCCGGAGAAACACACATCACCCTTAAGGCAGTGATATCCGGCGAAGAAAAGAGCATAACGCAAACCTTAAGATTCTTTGACAGAACAGACAAAATCCATCCGACGGCAGATTTCATATCGCCGGAAGCGGACAGTGAGATAAAGACAAAGACAGACATCACCGCCACGATTAATGATGAGACATCACTTGCTTATTACAGACTGGAATACAAAATGGCGGGAACAGACGAATACAGACTGCTTTCAGAAGGAACTGAAAGTGTGGAAAGTGCGAAGATAGGTGAAATAGACCCGTCAGTCCTCATGAACGGTATGTATATCTTAAGAATCACGGCTGTTGACAACGGCGGAAACCGTTTAACAGTAGAGAGAAACATAAATATAGCAGGAAACTTAAAAACAGGAAACATGTCAATCGGATTTACCGATATCAGTGCAAATGTAACAGGAATACCGCTAAATGTGACAAGAAGCTATGACAGCAGAAACAAGGCACAGGGAGACTTCGGAACAGGATGGAGTCTCGGCATGGAAAGCGTTAAGCTTACTGAAAGCTCCGACATCCTTCAGGGATATGAAAGAGTACAGGTGGGAGACAGACTGTCCACAGTCTACTACATGAGACAGACAAAGTGCCACGACATAACGGTAACCTACGGGGACGGAAGAAGCGACAGATTTAAACTAAAGCTTACACCGGAAAGAAGTGCCCTCATACCAATCTATGAAGTAAAGGTGAACTTTGAATGTGTAACGGATAAAAAAGTAAAGCTGTCACTTAAGGGAGACAATACCGCCATAGTAAGCGGAACAGGACTTATATTTATGGATGATGAAAAGCTTTCGGCACATTCATACATACTTACAAAGCCGGACGGCACAAAATATTATCTGGATGCGGACCACGGACTTTTAAAGGCAGAGGATAAAAACGGCAACACCGTAAACATATCACGTAACGGAATGACCCATTCAGACGGAAACGGCGTGAAATTCACAAGAGATGAGCAGGGAAGAATCATAAAGGCAGAAGAAAAAGACGAAAAGGGAGAGACCGTAAAGGAAATCACATACGCCTACGACAGCCGCAATGATTTAATAACGGTAACTGACAACGCAGGAAGAACAGTAACATTTACCTATGATGAAGAGCATAACCTTACTGACATAACAGACCCTGAAGGAATCGCGGTAGCAAGAAACATATACGATGAAGACGGAAGGCTGACAGCGACCATAGATGCAGAAGGAAACCGTACGGAATATGAGCATGACACAGACGGCAGAACGGAGACAG
>CAMHLZ010000020.1 GCA_946186125.1 uncultured Lachnospira sp.
CGATTAGCTCAGTTGGTAGAGCACCTGACTCTTAATCAGGGTGTCCAGGGTTCGAACCCCTGATCGCGCATTGAGGTACCAGTTTTGTACGTAGTGCGGAGTTGGTGCTTTTTTTTTACCCTAGTATAGTCGTTTTAAATTAACCCTACATTATATTTTGGATATGATTTCACTCTGCAAGGCAGAGGAATGAGGCGTAGCCGGTGGCTACGTCGATTGACGTGGGCGTCGCAGATGGAATCATAGGCAAATATAAAGTGGGTGTATTTAAAAACGACTATACTACTGTAACTGTCGAAAAATATGAATATACGAGGTAAGATGAATTATGGAATTGAAAGTGTACAGGGGACATATAAGAAATTGGGAAGAATTAAGTGCAGAATTGGGAATTGATACAGGATTGTCCAGAAAAGAACGTGAAAAAAATATATTGTTAAAAGGATATGAAAGATGGGGATGTGAGCTTCCGGATAAATTGTATGGTATGTTTGCGTTTACGATTTATGATGAAAAAAAAGATGAATTATACTGTGCGAGAGATCATTTTGGAACAAAGCCGTTTTACTATTACCTTACGGAGAATGGAGAATTGCTGTATGGCACATTTATAAAAGATTTTATTAATCATCCGGAATTTAAAAAAGAAATTAATGACGATATGCTTCAGATATACATGAGCCTCACATATGCTGCGGGCGAGAACACATTTTTTAAGGGTGTGAAAAAATTGATGCCTGGTCATTATATGATATTTAAGGATGGAAAAATATCGGATACACGTTATTATACACCTGAGTTCCATCCGGATGAAAGTAAGAGTCTTGACGAGTGGGCTGATGAGATACATTCTACTTTAGAGAAAGTGATGAAGGAAGTAAAGACGGATGATGAAGTAGCTGAATCATTTTTATCGGGGGGAGTGGACTCATCGTATGTGTTTGCGATGTCAGATGCAGTAATGTCAGATTCCTGCGGATATGAGGAAGAGAGATTTGATGAATCTCCTCTTGCAAGAAAAACAGCTGAATTATTAGGAAAACAAAATTCGACGGCAATTATCACGCCTGAAGAATTTTTTGATGTCGTTCCTTATGTTATGTACAATATGGAGCAGCCATTAGGAGATGCATCTGCAATTGTATTTACACTTGGATGCAGGGCGACGGCAGAACATACAAAACTCTGCTATTCCGGAGAGGGAGCCGATGAGTTCTTTGGAGGATATAATATGTACAGAAATGCCGAGCGCTATGGTGATAATTTAAAGACATTTTACGTTGGCAATACAAACATCATGAAAGAAGATGAGAAGAAAAAGATATTAAAGAGCTACAAAGATGATGTTTTGCCAATAAACCTGGTAAAAAATATATATGACGAGACAGAAGGATTAGATCCGCTTACAAAAATGTCAGATGTAGATATACAGATATGGCTTGAGGGAGACATTTATCTCAACGTTGATAAAATGAGCGAAGCAGCAGGCCTCGAAATCAGAATGCCACTGACCGACAGAAGGATTTTTGACATAGCATCGAGAATGCCGTCAAAGTATAAGGTAAATGAAGAACAGAACAAGGTAGCTTTCAGGACGGCAGCGGCTAAGGTGCTTCCTGATGAAATAGCATTTCGTAAAAAACTTGGATTTATTGTTCCAATAAGAATATGGCTTGCGGATGACAGATACAATGCTGATGTAAAGGCAAAATTTAATAGCGATTATGCATCAGAATTCTTTAATATCGATGAAATAAATGCTATTTTTGATGAGTACGTAGGTGGAAACTCAGATAATTGGAGAAAAGTATGGACAATATATACATTCCTTGTATGGTATGAAGAATATTTTATAAAGAGATAAAAACATGGCAGGTATTACCTGCCATGTATACTTTTTATAAGAAATGAGCTCTTATGAAATCACCATCTTCTTCTACAAGATATGAAGGTGCGATGTCGAAAGGAGTCTTACATCCCTTTGCACCCTCGCAGTTAAGACGGACAGCAGCTCTTGCGAATGCTGTAAGAACAGCACCTGTAAATTCAGGATTTGAATCAAGATTAAGCTTGTACTCTATAACATGAGTGTTTTCGTTGTTAACACCTGTTGTTCCTGATACGATAACAGAACCGCCATGAGGAAGTCCGCTGTGGTCACGGTCAAGCTCTTCCTGAGTGATAAAATGTACAGTTGTATCATATTCATCGAAGTAATTAGGCATAGTTTTAATTTCGTTTTCAATCTTAGCTTTATCGGCGCCTTCTTTTACAACAACATAACACTCTCTTGTGTGTTTCTGTCTTGTTGTGAGTTCAGGATTGCTGCCTGAACGTACGGCATCTAATGCTGCCGGTACAGGAACAGTGTACTGTCTTGCGTCAGCAACACCTTCGATACGTCTGATAGCATCTGAATGTCCCTGGCTTACACCCTTGCCCCAGAATGTATATGCAGCTCCGTCAGGAAGGATTGCATGGGAATAAAGACGATTGATAGAGAACATTCCCGGATCCCATCCGCAGGAAATAATTGCAACTTTACCTGAATTGTTTGCAGCAGCATTAACATTAGCGAAATGCTCAGGTACTTTTGCGTGAGTATCAAAACTGTCAATAACATTATATAACTTTGCGTATTTTGGTGTCATTTCAGGAAGGTCTGTTGCAGAACCGCCACATATAACAAGTACATCAATATCATTTGTCATAGTCTCAAGTGCATCTGTATGGTATACTTTAACACCGTTTGAAGCAATCTTGACTGTTGCAGGGT
Source organism: uncultured Lachnospira sp. (assembly GCA_946186125.1). Taxonomy (GTDB): domain Bacteria; phylum Bacillota; class Clostridia; order Lachnospirales; family Lachnospiraceae; genus UBA2821. The sequence continues at coordinate 2,777 of CAMHLZ010000020.1, forward strand.
CTCTTCTTGTAAAGACACCGACAAGTTCCATATCGTTTGCAGTATTAACTGCACATTCTACGCCACGTCCAAGATTTCCGTAGCCTAAAATTCCAACTCTAATAGCCATTTTAAAATCTCCAATCTTTATATATTCACTTACATTTGTAAATTATAAATTTATTTAAAGAAAAAGTCTATAAGAAATTGTTTTGAAGATGCCGAAATATTTTCATATATAGATGAAGGTGTTGAAAGGGACGGTGAAGGACTTGAACATTAATGTAATAGGGATAAAAGAAAATATCGGAGTTGCCGTAGAAGAGCAGAAGCAGACGGAAAATGTGATTCCGGCTATGGATTTTGGTTTTTCGTATGGTAAAGCAGCAGCGTTGGAAGTAGATGTGAATAAAAAAAATCAGTATAAAGAGAAGACTGCTACAGTTGTGCAGCAGGAAGAGGAAAATCCTGTTAAGCAGATGAAAGACAGTATAGACGATTTTTTAACTAACGTAACGGCTGATGATATGAGTCTGATGGAAGAAATGGGATTTGCGCCGAAATCAGAAGAGCCGGAAAAGATTGTCACGGTAAATGACAGAATAAAAATCGAGTTGGCGACCCATTGTGATAATTATACGGTATACGGTCAGATTGACATGGATATGTTGAAGGAAGTGTATGGAGACAGTCCGGTTGCATATTCGGTTGCGGCGAGTCTTAAGAATCATAATATGCCGGTAACAGAGCAGAATATAGAGCAGGTTCAGGAAACACTAAAACGTGCTCAGAGTTTAGAACCTATAAATGTTCAAAGTCAGAGTTACCTGTTAAATAATGAATTGAGCCTTTCAGTTGAAAATGTGTATACGGCACAGCATGCAGAAGCGCAGTCTGCCGTTGATTATGCAAACACGGAATTAAGCGATGAACAATGGCAGGATCTTCGCGGACAGGTAATGCAGATGTTTGAAAAAAATGGCATAGAGCCTGACGTACAAAACATAGAAAATGCAAAATACATGATAGAAAATAAAATACCTGTAACGCCTGAAAACATATCAAAAATGAAAGATATGCAGGCTTTTGACGTGGAACGAAGTGACGAAGAATGGATTGAAACAATTGTGGCAGTAATGGCTGTCGGGGAGCCGGCGGAACACGCAATGATAATCGGAGCAGATACTGCGCTGGAACAGGTGGAGGAGTTTACACACACTATTGAGAGTGTTGGCGATGAAGAATTAATCCGCGTTGTTGATAATAATTATACTCTCAACAAAAATACTCTGGAAAATGAGAAGAAAAACGCACAAGAAGAGGTAAGTGATGCGTATGAGGAAAATATGCAGGAACCAAAAACGTTTACATTTACGATTACTGCGGAAGAAATGAAGAAAAATGCCAAGGCTGAAGCGCAAAAAGAAGAAACAACTGTAGAGCTTAAACGTCCTGTTATGGCTGATTTCGTGGAAAATATGCCGAGAACGAAAGTGGCGGATGAAAAAACAGAAGAGTTTGAACCGACACAAAAATCTGAGACAGCACAAATGCATGAGATGCGTGAAAAAACAGAAAAGCCGGAAGTAAGATTTGAGACTTTTGGAAAAACAGAAATGCCTGTGGCTGCGGAAAAAGACATGAATATCGAAGTGGTCAGAGCAAGACGTCAGCTGGAGGAAATCCGCCTGACTATGACTGCAAGTGCGGGGATAAAAATGATTTCAAAAGGAATAGACATCAATATTTCGCCGATAGAAGATATTGTAAAACAATTAAGAATGGTAGAAAACGAATATGCACATTCGGTATTTTCTATGGTTGGATATAGGCCTGGGCAAAAAGATGTTGAGTTGTTTAGAAATACAGTTGCGACCATGGAACAGATTAAAGAAATTCCGAAGTACGTGCTTGGAAATATTGTGTCGAAAAAAATAGATTTTACAATAGAAAGCATTTATACAGAAGGTAAACAAATACAAAACAGTCTTAAAACAGCAGGTATGCGCTATGAAACAATGATGACCGTCCCGAGAGAAGATTTGGGTGACAGCCTTGAAAAAGCATTTACAAATGTAGATGACATGTTAGAGGACTTAGATCTGAATACCAGTGAAATAAACAGACGGAGTGTCAGAATACTTGCTTATCATCACATGGAAATAACAACGGAAAATATAGAAAAAGTAAAATACGTTGATATGGAAGTAACAAGAATGATAGACGGAATGAAGCCGAAAGTTGTATGTGATATGATATCAAAAGGTATAAATCCGCTTGATACGGATATTTCGCAGTTAAATGACATGCTTGAAGAAATGGCAGAAGAGTCAGGTGCAAAACCGGAAGAAAAATATAGCGAATATCTGTGGAAGCTTCAAAGGGACGATGGGATAAACGAGCATGACAGAAAGATATATATAGGTGTATACAGACTTTTAAATATGATAGAAAAACGTGACAGAAGTCTGATAGGTGAACTTATTGAAAAAGAACTTCCCGTGACTATTAATAATATGGTGCGGGCTTTAAAGAGTGAAAGTAAAAAAAGCGTTGACGTATCGGTTGATGAAAATACCGGATTTCTTGGAGATATCAGGTTTGATGAAAACAGTCTTGCCGGTCTTTTATCAGGATTTGGTGACAGAAGACAGAAGAAAGAAGACAGAAAAAGAGATCAGGACAGAGACGAATCTGATAAGGAGCGTTTTAACAGACAGGCAGTAGAAAAAATAAATGAGGAAATTACACCACATAAAATCTCAATGCTGATGGAAAAAGGGGATTTTGTAAATACTCCGGCAGAAGAAATACTTGAACAGATAGCGATAATTGATGAGAAAGAACAGTCGCTTGAAAAAATGTATCAGGAAGCACAGCTTGAGCAGATAAATGAGACTGTTAAAAATGTAGATGAAGATGTATTGAGAATGCTTTTGGATTCTAATCAGGCGCCTACAGTTGAAAATGTTATGACGGCGCAAATGATAATGAGCGAAGGAATGAAGGTGTTTAAAACGGTAAGAGATTTAGACGATGATGACGAGATAGATGAAGAATTTGATAAACTTGAAGAATTTGACGGTGATGCTGATGAGCTTAAGAAAGTGTATAAAAAAGCTGAAAATGCTGTTTTAAGTACAGACGTAACCATGGAAAATGCAAAGATGCTTCTTGATATGAAAAAGGTATTTCACCTTATGCATGATATGAGCAGGAATGAGTTATATCATGTTCCGGTTGAGATTGAAGGCGAAAATGCACTAATACGACTAAGGATTATAAGCGGAGGAGCTGAAAAAGGAAAAGTAACGGCTGATCTTTTTTCTGAAGCATTTGGAAAAATATACGGAGAATTCAAATTAAAAGGGAAAAAACTTGACGGTATGATGGTCTGCGAAAACAGCAATATAGCAGAAAAACTTGAAAATGCTTTGCCAATGCTTGAAAAAAGATACGAAGAAGCGGGCTACGAGGTGCTGGGCGTAAACAGTAATAACGCTAAACACATTTCGCATGTAATCACGAAATCAGAAAAAAATGAAAAAGTCAACAATATCGAACTATACAAGGTTGCCAAAATATTTGTTGCCGGAATAAAAGAAATGGGAAAAGAACTAATTGACAGAGTTGAATAAACCGATAAAAAAGTATGAAAGTCATGGAGGACGAAAACTATAATTAAGGATAAGATACGGAAAGGCGGAAAGAAATATGAGAATAGGAACTAATATTGCGGCCTACATGGCGGAATCGCAGTTATCCGGCGTTGAAAATAAACTTTCAAAATCATTAAACAGATTGTCATCAGGCTATAAGATTAATAATTCCAAGGATGATCCTGCGGGAATGGCGGTAGCACAGAAACTCAGGGTGCAGGTCAAAGAATTAGACAGAGCAGGAATGAATGCACAGAATGGTATATCTGTTGTTGACACTGCTGAGGGTGTTATGTCAGAAGTTGAGTCGATATTGCAGAGAATGAGAGAACTTGCGGTTCAGGGTGCAAGTGATACATATACGGATGAAGACAGGAAAAATATAATGAGTGAGATTTCACAGCTTCGTGATGAAATAGACAGAATATCGAAGGATACCCAGTATAATAACCGTAATCTTTTAGATGGAACGTTTGACAGAAAATCTTATGCATATGATGCGAATGGAAGAATGACAGGGGGCGTCAGTGTTTTATATGCATCAGGGAAAGTACCTGTCGGAGAGTATACATTGAAGATAAATGGTGGTAAGATTGATGCAACTGATGCTACGATTCAGGCAGCTTTCGGTACAGATGCGATTGCAGTTGCTGACGGTAACAAAGTTACAATAAAGAAAAACAACGGATTTGAACTTGATATAGCATTGAATGACAGTACAATGAGTGACCAGACTGTTAAAATCAGTGTGACAGATTTGGGAGGACTGCCAATTCAGGTTGGAAATAATGAAGGACAGATTATTAATGTGATTATTCCGAAAATGTCATCGGCAAATCTTCATGTAGATGATGTGGATTATACGACGGCAGAAGGATGTTCGATGGCGATAAGCAAGTTAGACACAGCTATATCATATGTATCCAGAGCGAGAGGAAATCTTGGTGCATACCAGAACAGATTAGACAGTACTTCACTCAGCATCAGCGGAACAAATGAAAACCTTACAAGGGCATTGTCCACACTTGCAGATACTGACATGGCATATGAAATGTCAGAATACACAAGTAAAAATGTTTTGCAGCAGGCTGGCATTTCGATGCTGACACAGGCAAATCAGATGCCGGAGAAGATTTTGCAGCTATTACAGTAACAATAATTTTGGTATGTGGTATAATAGGAAAAGAGTGCGGATATGACAAAGGAAGATATTAATGCTTTTTCAAAGAGGATTGCTCAATCAAATAAGACACAGCTGGTGGTGGTGACTTATGAAATTATCATAAATTATCTGGAATCGTCGTTAGCTGCATTAGAGCAGGAAAATGAAGATGAATTTGTGGATGACTTACAAAGAGCAAAAAGGTTTATAGACGATTTGGCGGTGTCTTTAAAATTTGAAAATGAGATTGCATATGATTTGATGAGTCTGTACAGTTTTGCAGATAGATGTATTATGAAATCGATAGTAAAAAAAGACAGCTACCATATAGGTGTAGTCAGGGATGTTATGAAAAAGCTGGGAGAGAGTTTTGAAAAAATCAGTGAAGAAGATGATTCGGAAGCGGTAATGAAAAATTCCATGCCGATTTATGCAGGCATAACTTACGGAAAAAACTCTGTAAATGAAATTACCGAACCGGGCGTGACATATAATTAGTACAGCGATTGGAGTAAAAAATGCAGCCTATATTTGAAAATAAAACGGTTCTGACAGAAGATTTATATATCAGAGGAGTAAAGGAATATTATAATAAGGGGCATAGAATATCAAGGACCTTTGGTCTGGCTTATGCGGTGGTAATGGCTTTTTGTGGGATGTTACTGCTGTATGATTTAAATTTCTTACTTGGAATCCCTTTTGTGCTAGTGGCAGGATTACTCCTGTTCTGGCACTTTAAGGGATATCTTATTTCAGCAAAAAAAAGTTTTAAAAAACTTGTTCTTTTGCACAATTCTCACTATCAGGTAGAAATGGAATTCAGATTTTATGAAAAGCGTCTTGAGCAGGAGACTGAAAAGACGGAACTGACTGTTGAGTATAAAAACATAAATAGAATGTATATCTGTCAGGGTATGGTTCTGTTTGTATGTGACAGAAATATTATAGTGCTTGATGCAGAAGGGTTTATACGGGGAAATGCCGATGAAGTTAAAAAATATCTCGGACAGTATAAAATAAAAATTAAATCTTTATAAAAAAAATTTTTTGTGTTAAAATGTGGAGGTGGAACGTGTTTAGAAAGAGAGGGAATGAATGAAAAAGCTAAGACATCTTACAGGGATGGTTATGATATTGCTAATAGTTATCTTCATGAATCTGGGAGTCCAAAAAGTACAGGCAGAAGTATATAGCGGGACCTGTGGTGCTACGGAAGAAGATGATGTGCGCTGGACATTTGACACCGACAGTGGATTGGTGTATATAAGCGGTCACGGAAAGATGCGGGATTGGAATTGGGAAACTGAAGCCAGAGATGTATGGCGGCTGTATAAGAGCCATATGCAGGCTGTTATCGTTGAAAATGGTGTTACCCATATAGGCAATGCAGCTTTTTTCAGTTGTGTTACACTAAAATATATATATCTTCCGACTACCATAGAATCGTTGGGAGACTATTGCTTTAAAAATTGCAAATCTCTTGTGGGAATCAATGTATCCGGAAAGGTAACATACATAGGAAGTTATGCGTTTGGAGACTGTAGAAACTTCAGATATATTGAGTTGCAGGAAGGTCTTGAGACTATTGGACAGGGTGCCTTCAAGGACTGTGTTGTTCTTAAGAAGATAACTCTTCCGTCTACTCTTAAGAAGATATCTGCTAATGCGTTTATGAATTGTTACGAACTTGAGGATTTAAAACTGCCTTCAAATCTTCAAGAAATAGGAAAACTTGCATTCAGGGACTGCTGTTCATTGAAGAAACTTGAATTACCGTCCGGTGTGAAAAGTATTGGAAATGGAGCATTCAGGAATTGCACATCATTGAGTGTGATAGAACTTCCTTATAACCTTACGCAGATTACTTCGGTTCTGTTTGACGGATGCACGAATTTAAGATATGTCCACATACCGTCATCGGTTACTTCAATAAGTGAAGATGTATTTGCAGGATGCGACAGGGAATTGATGGTAAATATCGATGATTATTACTTTGCGGCTGATTTAAAAAAATATTGTGAAGACAGTGGTGTCAGAAGTATGATAACCACACATCAGTATAATGGATTTATCTATAATATATATGATGGAAAAGCCGTTATAACCGGATATAACGGAAATGCGTGGAATATGAAAATTCCTGAATGTATTGACGGAGCACCGGTTACAGCCATTATGTCTAAGACATTTGAAGGCGATTATAATCTCGTTACCCTTGAACTTCCGTCTACGTTGGAAAAGATAGGCACAAAAGCATTTTATAAATGTTATTGCCTTGTGGAAATATTGAATCACAGTGCGTTGGAATTAAGTGTCGGTGCATCGGACAATGGCGGGGTCGCATCGTCTGCGCTTAATATCAGAAAAAGCACGGAGGAACCAAGTGTAGTGTCGATAGATACAAATAAATTGATTTATGCAGGAAATAAAAAAATTAAATACATTGTCGGATATTTAGGAAATGCTGAGTCTTTAGTATTGCCGGACAGTTATATTGATGCTGCCGGTGAGACCGTAAACGCATATGCTATAATGAAATACGCATTTTATAACAAATCAATTAAAGAGGTTGATTTGGGAAATGCTGTTACGGAAGTGGGAAGTTCATCATTTTCAAATTGCACAAACCTGCAGAAAGTACAGATCAGGGATTCGATTAACCTGATAGGCGTAAATGTTTTCAATCAGTGTAGTGATGAGCTTGAAATAGTTTGCTACGAAGAAAGCTATGCACAAAAGTATGCTGAGGAAAACTCATACCGTTATACAATAGTAGAAAGACCACCTGTAAATGTTGAAGAATGCATCGTTACATTGAGTCAGGAAGTGCTTGAATGGGGCGGAGGCGAGACAAAACCTGATGTGTCTGTAACACACGGTGAGACGGTATTAGTGCCTGATGTGGATTATACAGTAGAATATACAGATACGAATGCATTGGGATTGACATCGTTAACTGTTACGGGTATAGGAAAATACACGGGTACGGTTACAAAAGAATACACAGTTATAGTTGAGAGTGAACACACTTATCTGATTGGAGATTATCAGATGAAAGTAACTAACCTGAACTCTGACTTTAGCGGAGGCAGCGTTGTTGTTACGGGATGCGGCAATAATAATCTGAAAAATGTGGAAATTCCTGACAATATTGTCATTATGGATACTCTATTTACTGTTGAGGGAATAGAAGATAATGCGTTTGCAAAGTGCTCTTCAGTGCAAAGTGTTGTAATCGGAAAAAATATCAAAAGAATAGGTGATTATGCATTTTATAAATGTAAAAATCTTAAGAAAATTGTGGTATATACAAAAAAAATTGAGTATTTTGGAGAAAACTCGATAAAAAATATTCGTTATGACGCAAAAATATATGTTATGAAATCAAGAAAAAAAAGATATGCAAAATATTTATTTACAGAGCGGACCGGATATAGTGCCACTATGAAAATTAAAGATATTGAGTCTATGTAGATATTACATGAAAAGCGGGCATTAAACTGTCCGTTTTTGCAGTTTGTTACTATTGGGTTACTATTCACAGCTGATTACAGAAAATAAGTAGATTCGTCGTGCTTGCACGTAAGAAGCTGTTTATTTTCTGTAATCTTCCTGCTGTGAAGCAGGAACCTCTCCCGTAATGAGGATTTCAGGTGCGTAGCACCGAGAGAGCTGCAAAGCAGCGGGAAATCCGAATGTCGGGAGATGAGCTGTGAATAGTAACACTATTGGTTTAAAATGTTCTAAAATTCTTATTGACAAAAGAATGTTTATACTATATCATTGTATTAATCAAGTAATACAATGGAAGGTGTGAATGTTATGGCTTGGGAATTTGATAATGACAGACCTATTTATGCTCAGATATTGGAGTATATTATGGTGGATATTGTTTCCGGAAAGTATAATCCGGGAGATAAGCTTCCTTCGGTAAGAGAACTGGCTCAGACAGCGGCGGTTAATCCGAATACGATGCAGAAGGCATTGACTGAGCTCGAAAGAATGGGCATGGTGCACACTGAACGTACCGCAGGAAGATATATTACTGAAGATTTGGAAAAAATACAGAGGGCCAGATTAAACATAGCTAAAAAACATGCAGTTGTTTTTATAAAAAAGATGAAAGAATTGGGTTACTCAAAAACAGAAATAAATGATTTATTACAAAAACATATTGAATTATGGGAGGCTGAGGTAAATGGATAACATTATATGGGAATGCGAAAAGTTATCGAAAAGGTACGGCAAAAAGGTTGCATTAGACGGAATAGATCTGCGACTTGAAAAGGGAAAAATTATCGGGCTTTTAGGTCCTAACGGAAGCGGCAAGACCACTCTGATTAAGCTTTCTAATGGTTTGCTTGCGCCGTCACGCGGAAAAATCAGAATCGATGGACATAACATAGGCGTGGAAACAAAAAAAGTAGTGTCATATCTTCCGGAGAGAACATATCTTGAAGATGGACTTAAGGTGTATCAGATAGTAGAACTGTTCCAAGATTTTTATGAGGATTTCGATGCTTCTGTAGCATATGATATGCTTAAGGATCTGAAGATAAATCCTGAATTAAGACTTCGTACATTATCGAAAGGTACAAAAGAGAAGGTTCAATTAATACTTGTTATGAGCAGAAGAGCAAAATTATACATGCTTGATGAACCTATAGGCGGGGTTGACCCGGCAGCCAGAGATTATATTCTTGAAACGATAATTAAGAATTATAATCCTGAAGCTTCGATAGTTATTTCGACACATTTGATACATGATATAGAGACGATACTTGAAGATGTCGTATTTATACAGGATGGGCATATATTATTGCACAAATCGGTAGATGAGATCAGAGAAGAAGAAGGAAAATCAATAGATGAGTACTTCAGGGAGGTATACAGATGTTAGGAAAGATAATAAAATATGAATTTAAGGCAACAAGTAAAAATTATTTGATATCATTTTTAGCTGTAATAGCGTTATCCGCATTATCAGGACTGATTCAATATCTGCCTGAGGATGTAGCTATCTTTGCATTGATAAAAGGGGCTGTATATTTTGTGTATTTTGCACTGGTTGTGATGATGCCTACGGCAGTTATGATAGCACTTGGAGTGCGTTTCTTTAAATCGATGCTGAGTGATACTGCATATTTTACACATACGATTCCTGTAGGTAAAAAAACATTGATAAACGGTAAGATTGTTTCAGGCGTGATATGGATGGTATTATCATTTGTTGTTGTGATTGTATCCGTTGCAGTTATGGTTATGTTTGCTTCATATAGCTCTGAAATGGCAAAACACTTGAGAGAGATAATTGATGCTATCAGAGATATTAGAATACCGTCTGAGTATATTTCTACAGTATTTATTGTTGTTATATTAAGTATTGTAGCTGTATTTGTAACTGTATTGCATATATATGCTTCTGTAGCTATGGGACAGATTTTGACAAGTCACAAAAAAATTGGAGCAGTTGTATTTTATGTAATATTAAGATATGTAGCATCTGTCATTATGACAGCCGGAATGTTTGTGATTCTGAATGCCATGGATATGCTTGAAAGCAATTTTGACAACGCGTCGGATTTAAACATATTATTACTACTCATAATGTTGTTCATGGTGATATTTGGTGTAATTTGCTATGTTATTACATATGAGAAATTCAATAAATTTGATTTGGATTAAAAAACGCTTGCAATAATAAAAGGATTATGGTAGACTAAAAAACTGTGATATATGAAAATATCCTTGTTCCGGGCTGAGTCCGGGACCAGAGACCAAAAGGAGGTAAAAAAGCATGAACAAATATGAATTAGCAGTAGTTGTAAGTGCAAAACTTGAAGATGATGAAAGAGCAGCAACTGTTGAAAAGGTAAAAGAGCAGATTGCTCGTTTTGGCGGAACAGTTACAGCCGTTGATGAATGGGGTAAGAAGAGATTAGCTTACGAAGTTCAGAAGATGAAAGAAGCTTTCTATTATTTTGTACAGTTTGAGACAGACAACGCAGATTGCCCTAATTCTGTAGAAAAACAGATTAGAATTATGGAAAATGTCATCAGATTTTTATGCGTAAAGAAAGAAGAGGCATAAGAGTACAGACATATAGTAGAAAGAGGATGTTGTATGAATAAAGCAATTTTAATGGGCAGGCTTACGAGAGACCCGGATGTCAGATATTCGCAGAACAGTGAGCAGCCTATGGCGATTGCAAGATTTACGCTTGCAGTTGATAGAAGGTTTAGCAGAAGAGATAATAATGGTGACCAGACAGCAGATTTTATATCATGTGTAGCGTTTGGTAAGACGGCCGAATTTATTGAGAAGTATGTACATCAGGGTACAAAGCTGGTAGCAGAAGGAAGAATTCAGACAGGAAGCTATACCAATAAGGATGGCGTTAAGGTTTACACAACAGATGTTGTGGTAGAGAATTGTGAATTTGCTGAAAGTAAAGCAGCAGCTGCCGGAAATGCTGATGTTTCATATCAGCCTTCAGCAAGACCTGAACCTGTTAGTGCGGCAGGAGATGGATTTATGAACATACCTGACGGAGTTGAAGACGAGGGATTGCCGTTCAACTAAATGGAATATATAAAAGTTAGATGAAGGAGGAAAAAATTATGCCATATAACAAGAATGAAAAAGGCGGAAACGATGCTCCAATTAAGAGAAGAACAAGCCATAGAAGAAAGAAAGTTTGCATTTTCTGTGGTGATAAAAATGGTGAGATAGATTACAAAGATGTTAATAAGTTAAAGAGATATGTCTCTGAGAGAGGTAAGATTCTTCCAAGAAGAATTACAGGAAACTGTGCAAAACATCAGAGAGCTCTTACAGTAGCTATTAAGAGAGCACGTCATATAGCTCTTATGCCATATACATTAGATTAACATTAGATTGTATATAATCAGCCCTGCAGGAATCCTGCGGGGCTTTTTTTAAAAATTTACCCGCTATATCCGCTTGGCTTCATTAATAAAAATAAGAGGGGCTTTTAATTTGTAAAAATAAATGCTATAATATAGATTGCGTTATTATAAGATTGGAGGATTAGAGTTATGAAAAAACAGAAGATTAACGGAGGCTCTTTCTGGTATTATAAGATCCCGTTAATTTTGATTGTATTTCTTATTCTGATAAATATCTGGATATATATATATGAAATTAAAACCGGTATAGTTATGAGCTGTATTGTGTTTTTGTATACTCTGGTTGAGTTTGTATTATATCGATATACCAGAACCAGACGCGTTCAGGAAATGATAGAATTTGCTGAAGACTATGCACACGTACAAAAACAGCTTATAAATGATATTGAATTACCGTATGGACTCATGGATCACACGGGAAAGATTATGTGGATGAATAATGAACTTGAAAGGGTTATAGAAGATAATACATTTAAGTATATATTTACACTTTTTCATGAGATAACGGAAGAAAGCCTTAAGTTTGAAGAGAGTAAGAAGACGTTTAACATAATGTATAAGGAACGTTATTATAGAATGGATATAGACATACTTGCGTTTGATGAGGATTTTAAAGAGAAAAATGATAACGATGAGAATATTATAGCTTTTTATTTATTTGATGAGACTGAAAAGGTAAAACTAAAAAAAGAGATAGTTGACCAGAAGATGGTAGCCGGTCTGATTTATCTGGATAATTATGATGATGCCCTTCAAAGTGTGGAAGACGTAAGAAGGTCATTGTTGGGAGCATTGATAGAAAGACGGATTAATAAGTATTTTGCGACCATGAACGGAGTTGTAAAAAAGCTTGAGAAAGATAAATATTTTGTGGCGATACAACAAAAATACGTTTCGCAGCTGCAAAGTAATAAGTTCTCACTGCTTGATGAGATAAAGACGGTAAGCATAGGTAATGAAATGGCTGTTACCGCGAGTATAGGTCTTGGAGTGAATGGAGAAAACTATGTCCAGAATTGTGAATATTCAAGAATAGCCATTGATCTTGCGCTTGGAAGAGGTGGAGATCAGGCTGTAATTAAAGACGGCGAAAAGATATATTTTTATGGTGGAAAAACGAAACAGGTCGAAAAAAATACAAGAGTAAAAGCGAGAGTAAAAGCACATGCTTTACGAGAATTGCTTGAGACAAAAGAAAAGGTTATTATAATGGGACATCAGTTAAGCGATATAGATGCTCTTGGAGCGGCCGTAGGTGTTTATAGAATATGCAAGACAATTAACAAAAGAGCATATATTGTGTTGAATGAGGTGACTACATCGTTAAGACCGATGTATGAAAGATTTGCCGAAAGCGAAGAATATGAGGAAGATTTGTTTATTCAAAGTTCCCGGGCAATAGAGCTTGTTGATGGTAATACTGCGGTAGTGGTAGTGGATGTAAACAGACCCAGTTATGTAGAATGTCCTGAATTATTGCATAAAGGGAAGTCTATTGTTATATTAGATCATCACAGACAGAGCAGTGAAGTAATAGAAAATGCAGCTTTGTCGTATATAGAACCGTATGCCTCGTCTGCATCCGAGATGGTCGCAGAGATTCTCCAATATATACATGACGGAGTGAAGTTAAAACAGGCAGAAGCAGATGCCTTATATGGTGGAATTCTGCTTGATACACAGAATTTTTCGAATGGTATGGGCGTGAGAACTTTTGAAGCAGCGGCATATCTGAAAAAAAATGGAGCGGATGTCAGTGGTGTAAGAAGGTTGTTCAGGGATGGCATTGACGATATAAAAGCACGTGCGGAAGCTATTAAGAATACCGAAATATATGAAGGGAAATATGCAATATCTGTTCTGAATGCTGTTGAACTTGATAGTCCGACAGTAGTGGGTGCACAGGCTGCGAATGAACTTTTAGGTATAAGGGACATATGTGCTTCATTTGTGGTTACTTACTACAGTGGCAGATCATATATTAGTGCGAGATCAGTTGATGAATTAAATGTACAGGTTATAATGGAAAAGCTAGGCGGCGGAGGCCATATGAATATCGCAGGTGCACAGCTTGAAAGTGATACCGGAGAAGCTGTACAGACGCTTAAATCAGTGTTAGATGAGATGATAGAAAATGGAGATCTGCCGGCTTAGATAGGAGGAAAAAATGGAAATAATATTACTAGAAGACGTTAAATCAGTTGGAAAAAAAGGTGATAAAGTAAAAGTAAGTGACAGCTATGGAAGAAACTGCCTTATCAAGAAAAAATTAGGTGTGGAAGCTACAGCTGTAAATCTTAATGATTTGAAGCTGAAAAAAGCAAATGACGATAAAATTGCCAAAGAACAGCTTGATGCAGCGAAAAAACTTGCAGAAGAGATGAAAGAAATGTCTGTAGTTCTTAAGATGAAATCCGGAGAAGGTGGAAAGACATTTGGAACAATTTCTACAAAAGAAATAGCAAAAGCTGCAAAAGAGCAGTTAAACCTTGATATCGATAAAAAGAAAATAGCAATGGATGAACCTATTAAGACAATAGGGAACCATACAGTTTCCGTAAAACTTCATAAGGATGTGACTGCGAAACTGTCTGTTAAAGTTCAGGAAGATAAATAGAAAGGGTATTGTATATGGATGAAGGACTTATCAAAAGAATTTTACCTCATAGTGTTGAAGCGGAACGTTCGGTTATAGGTTCTATGATAATGGATTCAGAGGCTGTTATTACAGCTTCTGAAATTATTTCTAAGGATGATTTTTATGGAAAACAGTACGGTGTATTATTTGAGACGATAGTTGAATTGTATAATGCAGGAATACCGGTGGATTTGATTACCCTTCAAAATAAATTGAAGGAAAAAGAGGTTCCGCCGGAACTTACGAGTATCGAATTTTTGAGAGAAATAATGAATATCGTACCTATATCGGCGAATGTAAGGTCGTATTCGGAAATTGTCAGAGATAAAGCGATACTAAGGAGGCTTATCAGGGCGAATGAAGAGATTGAGAATATGTGTTATACCGGTAATGAACCGGTAGAGGAAATTTTGGATGCAACTGAGAAAAGAATATTTAATATTGTACAGTCGAAGCCGGGCGGAGATTTTGTGCCGATAAAAGATGTGGTAATAGAGGCATTAGAAAAAATTGAATTATCATCCAAGACAAAAGGTAATGTTACCGGTCTTCCTACAGGATTTATAGATCTTGATTCTAAGACGGCAGGTTTTCATGCTTCGGAACTTATACTTATAGCTGCAAGACCGGCTATGGGAAAGACTGCGTTTGAATTAAATATTGCACAATACATGGCATTTAGAAAAAATATTACCGTAGCTATATTCAGTCTGGAAATGCCGAAGGAGCAGCTTGTAAACAGATTATTTGCTTTGGAATCACATGTTGATGCGCAAAAAATCAGAACAGGTAACCTCGAAGACGGGGATTGGGAGAGCCTGATAGAAAGTGCAGGTGTTATAGGAAAATCAAATCTGATTATAGATGATACTCCCGGTATAACGATAGGAGAACTTCGTTCTAAGTGTAGAAAATACAAACTTGAGCATAATCTGGGAGTGATAATAATTGACTATTTGCAGTTAATGTCCGGTGGAAAGAGAAGTGAGAGCAGGCAGCAGGAAGTGTCGGAGATATCAAGAGCTCTTAAGGCTTTGGCAAGAGAACTGGATGTTCCGGTCATAGCACTTTCGCAGCTCAGCCGTGCTGTTGAGCAGCGTGAAGATAAGAGACCTATGCTTTCAGATCTGCGTGAATCCGGAGCTATAGAGCAGGATGCGGATGTAGTAATGTTTTTATACCGGGATGATTATTATCATAAGGATTCTCCTAAAAAGGGTGTTGCTGAGGTAATCATTGCAAAACAAAGAAGTGGTTCGACAGGTACTATTGAACTTGTATGGTTGGCTGAATATACAAAATTCGCTAATCTGGACAGAAAAAAATAAAAAACAATAATATAATTTATTGCTATGTAAGAAAATGACATGATATAATTAGTGGGTATTTGGAGTGATTAATAAGGAGGAATATATGGAGAAAAGATATTTTATATCTGATGCTTCTAAGATTGTTGATGTAGAGTCTCATGTGCTCAGATATTGGGAAGATGAACTGGCGATTGAGATTCCGCGTAATGAAATGGGACACAGGTATTATACGGATTTTCACATTAAGCTGTTAAAAAATATTAAAGAACTAAAGGAACAGGGCTTTCAGCTCAAAGCCATTAAGATGCTTTTGCCAGACATGATGGAGGGCAGAGAGGTAACATTGGACAGGATAGAAGAAATCCAAAAAGAAATATTTGATCATGAAGAGACTGCAAGTCCCGATGTTATTGCTCATGCGGAAGTAAATCCGTCAGAAAGTAAGATGGAACAATTTCAGAAAATCATTGGAAATATAGTTTCTAAGGCACTTGAGGAGAATAATGATGCACTTGGGAAAAATGTCAGTGACAGGGTGAGTGACAGCGTTTTAAAAGAAATGGATTATCTTATGAGGATGAGGGATGAGCATGAAGAGGACAGGTTTAAGAAACTGGATGAAACCATAAGGAGTTATCAGACAAGCAGGAAAGAAGCTGCAGCATCGCAGGAAAGAAATATATTAAGAAAGCTGCTACATAAAAAAGCATGAGCAAAAGCCCATGCTTTTTTATGATTTTACCTGTCTATGAACAGTTATAAATTATTCAGCTGCTATTACGCCGGCAGGGCATCCACCCTCGCAAGCACCACAGTCGATACATGTATCTGCATCAATTACATATTTTCCGTCGCCTTCTGAGATAGCGCCTACAGGACATGCTGATTCGCATGCACCACACATTAAACATCCGTCGTTAATTACGCGTGCCATAAATATTGTCCTCCTTAATTTGTATTTTAATCTATAATAATACAAATTAAAGAATAAAACAAGACTTTTACTTAGAATAAATCTGTAATATAATACAGATTATGAAATGAAAGGAGATTATATACATGCAGAAAATAAGTAAAGATATGATAATTAGTGATATAATTGCTATTGATACTAATCTTGTACCGGTATTGATGGAGGCTGGAATGCATTGTGTGGGCTGTCCTTCGGCGCAGGGTGAAAGTCTTGAAGAAGCTGCTATTGTACACGGAATAAATCCTGATGAATTAGCAGATGCGTTAAATTCATATTTAGAATCAAAATAAATTAGATTAGAATAAAATGCTATCATAGTTTTTGAAAATATGATAGCATTTTTGTATGATAGTAACATAAATGCGAAAATATGAAATTAATTATACAGCAAAATTGCTTTTTGTGCAGAAAAACCGTACATTTGTGAAATAGTGTTGACAAAGAAATGAATGTGTGTTATTTTTTTTTTCGTAAACGTTTACAAAATTAAAAAGTTATGGAGAGATATTATGAAGACTATTAAAAGAGCAGTATCAACATTATTGATTGCGGTTGCGGTTCTTACAAGTGTATTTGCAACACCTATCAAAGCACAGGCATATTGGTATGACAAGCCGGTTCAGTTTGTAAGCATGGAAGACCTTTATACAACAGCTTATATTCACACACAGAACGGTGGAGCAGTAGTTCATTACAAACTTTATGTTGAATTAGAGAATAGCGCATATAACAAATATTTACATATGTGGTATTGTGATAACTCAGGTCAGTGGAAAAACTCACCTGCAGGAACATATGTCAGAAGTTTAGGAAACAACAGAGAATTATGGTTAGTTGAAGGATACGTAGTTGGAGATGCAAAGTTTGCAATTCACTATCAGACAGATACAGGTGTAGATGCCTGGGATAACAACAACGGCCAAGATTATAAGCTTAGCGAAGTTGGAAAGCCTAGAACATGGTATTAATATAAAAAAGAGTTCGTAATGAACTCTTTTTTTTATAAACAAGCCAGCTTTTGTAAAGCGTTATCAGCACAAATAACTCTTCCATGCTCAGCATAGTAACCTTCATCATTATAGTGATTCCTGATATAAGTTCCATATTCAGACAGAAGATTACATAAACTGTTAAATTCTTCCAGATTCATGCCTGAAGAATGAAGTGCCAGATAATAATATTTGTCGTTATCTAATTTATATAAAGTATTTCTACCGTTATACGTGGAAACAGTCATCCTGCCTAAATCAGATATTATGTCAATTGATTCAAAAGCAAATAACTGGACGATATCTTTTTCTGTATATTCATTTTTATCATTATCTTTTGATACAAGCTCCGGTACGGTTTTAGCAAGAGGTACGAAGCCGGAGTCCTCCAGTTCATCTTTTAAATCTCTGAATAAGTCTAAAACGTTTTCTTCGTTTAATCCAAATCTGTCAATAACATCAATAGCATCATCTTCATCGTCAGAGAATGGAGAAAACTGTGAAAATCTGGTGTCAAGTTCTTCGGGCTCTTCTACTTTTGTAACTAAAAGTATAATAGAATCAGATGAAACAGGTATGGCTTCTATCATAATAGGAATATCTTCGACGATAAAGCCGAACTCAGTAGCGGCTTTGTTCATCATTTCGGTAAACAAGGCCTTTGCTTTATCGGTACCATATGCAAGTTCACTCAGATTGATTTGCCGGGCTGCGAGATCAGACTTGTTAAGTGTACACTTGATTTGATTATCATTGATTTTTTCTATTTTCATAACAATAATCCTCGTTTCTTATAAAATTAACTATACTGTATCTCTTATATATATTATAACCTATGAGCAATTCTTAGTAAAGTTTTTATAAATGAAATATTTGTAAAAAATGCTTGCAAAAATATAAAGTGCACTTTATAATGAGAGACATGGACAACGCTTGTTGACGAAAGGGGGCAGTAGAAGGGGAACATAGTTTAAAGTTTAAAATCTACAGGAAAGATATACCGGATTTAAGGTTTATCGGTTCCTGCCAGACTTAATTCTATGAATATGAGGATGGTGATATCCTTATAGATTATCTATATGAGAGATTCATATTTTTTACCATAATGATTATTATATCTGAATACAGACTAAATATTAAAAAAAGAACAGGCGATGTTCATAATGTAACATGAAAGTGATGTTTACTGCAGAATGGGCGATGTCATAGCTTTGGAAGCTCTGGTTTTCATATATCACAAATAGAACGCATGACTTGAAGGAGCTTGTTATGAAAAGTAGATATAGAACTTTTGTTGCGTTAAAAAAAGAATTAAAATCTTATGAAAAGCGTGGCACAAAAATAACTGTGTCAGGAGAAGACGTGCCGGCAGAATTTGCTGCGCTGGTATGTGCTTTTTGTGAGAAAAAAAGATACATGAGAGACTATATCTTTGATGACAACGGAAAAGTTGTGGAGATAGGGTTTAACAAAACTAATTATTAAGCATATAGCGGCAGGTACCTTAAACACATATAGCACGCCAAAATATAGCTTTAGCAGATATTTTGGCGTCTGCTGCAAAATATTTTGATGACGTAAATGTAAAAACGTGTTATAATCACCATGATTAGAAAGAAAGGACAGATGATTAAATGAGTAAGAATAAGAAGAAAATACCACCGGTGCTTATTGCCGTATGCATAGGTATTATATGCGTCGTGGTATTTGCTGCAGGAAGAATTATAGATAAGTATACACCATCTAAAGTAAAGGTTGATGCGAAGCATATGAAAGAAATGTATGGCATAACGGATGATGATATAGCGATAGTTTTGCAGGACGAGATATCCGAATATAAAGCATTTAAAGAAGAAGATACGATTTATCTGGATTATAGACTGGTTAAGGAGAAACTTAACAGCAGATTTTATTGGGATAACAATGAAAATATTTTAATATTTACAACTCCGGATGACGTAATTAAGTCGAATGTCGGAACCAGGGAATATACGTGTACAAAATCAAAGAATAATGTAGATTATGTTGTTGTTAAGACTGATGGAACAAATGTGTATATTGCGTTAGATTATGTAGCAATGTTTTCGAATATTAAGTATGAATATTATACAGATCCTGACAGATTGTGTATAACATACAGGTGGGATGAGGTTCTTAGAAGCACAGCTAAAGAGGCTGCACAGATAAGAACAGGCATGGGAATAAAAAAAGAAATTTTGACAACGGTTAAAAAGGGGAAGACAGTTACAGTGTTAGAAGATACTGATGAATGGTATAAAGTAGTGACCGATGACGGGATTATAGGAAGTGTTAAAAAGTCACAGATGGGTGATGCAATAAGTGTCCAGCTTGTAAATTCGGATTATGAAGAACCGGTGTATACCAATATAAAGAAAGATTATACTATCAGCATGGCATGGCATATGATTGTATCAGAAAATGATAATGGCAGACTTGTTGATTTGACGGCAGCGGCTAAGGGGATGAATGTTGTTTCACCTACATGGTTCAGGATTGTTGATAATGATGGAAATCTTTCGTCTTTGGCGGATGCTGCATATGTGAGCAGGGCGCATCAGCTTGGAATGGAAGTATGGGCTATGGTTGATGATCAATCTGACACTTCACAAAATGATCAGGTGTTTACGTATACGTCAAAGAGAGAAAATCTTGTGAACCAGCTGGTGTCGGCTGCAATACAGTATAATTTTGACGGAATTAATATTGATTTTGAATACATTACGGAAGATATAGGCGAAGACTATGTACAGTTTTTAAGAGAATTATCTGTTAAATGTCGTAATAATGGAATAGTACTTTCTATAGATGATAAGGTTCCGCTTGCATCAAATTCGTATTATAACAGAGAGGAACAGGGGGTAATAGCTGATTATATAGTGGTTATGGCCTATGATGAACACTGGGGTATTGATTCAGGCGCCGGTTCTACAGCATCATTGTCATGGGTTAAGGAAGGTATAGAAAATACGCTTACGTCTGTTGACAGCAGTAAAGTTATTCTCGGAATACCTTTTTATACACGAATATGGGGCGAAAAATCTGATGGAACCGTAGACAGCTACAAGACGGCGGATATGAACATGGCACAATCAGAGATAGCTGCGTCAGGTGCCGAAAAGATCTGGCTTGAAGATCTGGGACAGAATTACAGCGAATATAAGTCAGGAGATGTTACCAACAGAATATGGGTTGAGGATGCTGCGTCAATTGAAAAAAAAGTGCAACTCATCGCTGAACACAATCTTGCGGGTGTATCTGCGTGGAGACTCGGGCAGGAGACACAGGATATATGGAACATTATAGTAAAGTACACAAATTAATCATATTACAGCAGGGAGTATACTAAAATGTAAAGTATATATAATTAAAAGGGGTGTATGGTTTATAAGCCGGTTAAAGAGAATTATGGGTCTGATAATGATTGCTTTAGTTACAGTGATTGCGATGTATTGCAACAGAGAATCAGCTGCTACAGCGGTCAGAGAGAAAAAAATGGTAGTTGTTATTGACCCGGGGCACGGCGGGGATGATCCCGGAAAAGTAGGGGTTAATGGTTTAAAAGAAAAGGATATTAACCTTGATATAGCACTGTCATTACAGAATATTCTTACTGAAGCGGGAATAAAGGCATATCTTACGAGAGATGAGGATAAGGATCTGGCGGATGAATCCGTGAGAAACAGAAAACAATCTGATTTAAAGAATAGAGTTAAGATGGCAGATGATAAAAAAGCAGATATATTTGTGAGTATACATCAAAACAGTTACGGTTCAGAGCAGGTAAAAGGATGTCAGACATTCTATTTTTCACATTCCGGGAATGGAAAAAAACTTGCTGAAAACATATTGGAATGTTTAAAAATACAGACAGATAAGGGGAACAGCCGGATAGCGAAACCGAATGACAATTATTATATATTGGTTCATTCTTCGTGTCCGGCTGTAATTGTCGAATGTGGATTTTTATCAAACTATGAGGAAGCGACAAAATTATCTGAAAAAAAGTACAGAAAAAAAATAGCACTAGGCATAGCAGATGGGATAGTTAAGTATTGTTTAAGATACAAAAAATAGTTTTAATTTTAATTAAAAAGTGATATAATCTTTATACCGTTAGTGTGTGATGAGGAGAAAAACATGAACACAATCGTGAGAAAAGTTGATGTGAGTTTAATCGATAAAACTATAATGGAAGAAGCTTCTGAGATTCTTAAAAATGGAGGTATGGTTGCTTTCCCTACTGAGACTGTATATGGGCTTGGAGCTGATGCGCTTGATGAAGAGGCATCAGCTAAGATATACAGAGCAAAGGGAAGACCATCTGACAATCCGCTTATTGTTCATATATCTGATATGGAACAGATAGACAGGCTGGTGAAAAGGGTGCCCGATAAAGCAAGAAAGATTATGGAAAGGTTCTGGCCGGGGCCATTAACGGTTATTTTGGAAAAGAGTGACATCGTACCTAAAGGAACTACAGGAGGTCTTGATACGGTTGCCATAAGAATGCCTTCTCATCCTGTGGCAATGGAACTTATAAGAGTATCAGGAGTACCTGTTGCAGCACCAAGTGCCAATGTCTCAGGAAGACCAAGTCCCACACAGAGTAGTCATGTTGAGGAAGATTTGTGTGGGAAGATAGATATGATAATAGATGGCGGGCCTGTTGGAATAGGCATAGAATCCACAATTGTTGATTGCACTTGTGATACGCCGGTTATATTAAGGCCGGGATATATTACTAAGGAGATGTTAGAGGATATCATTGGAGATGTTGATGTTGATAAAGCATTGATGAAGCCAATGTCTGAGGGAGTGGTACCAAAGGCTCCCGGTATGAAGTACAAGCATTATGCGCCAAAGGCTGATCTTACGATGTACCACGGTGATATTAAAAACGTGGAGAATAAGATAAATGAGATGACAAAGGCGGATACAGCCGCCGGAAGAAAAGTCGGTATTATAGCAAGTGATGAGACTTTGGATAAATATCCGTTGGGAACGGTTATATCAATTGGTAAACGTTCAGATGAAGATACGATAGCACATAATCTATATAGAGTGTTAAGAGAATTTGATTCACTTGGGGTAGATGTGATTTATGGGGAGACATTTGAAGATAACAGACTTGGACAGGCGATAATGAACAGATTGTTAAAAGCCGCGGGATATCATGTTGAAAATGTATAGGAAAGCGGTGATAATTGACATATGAAGTATAATAAGATAATATTTGTGAGCACAGATGATACCTGCAGAGGCCCATGGGCGGCAGGGATTATGAAGAAAATATCCGGAATTGATGCAGAGTCGAGAGGAATTATAAGCCTGTTTCAGGAACCGGCAAATCCAAGAGCTGTAGCTGTAGCAAAAGATAATGACGTGGATATAGCGGATTATATGTCAAGACAGCTTGGGTTTAATGATTTTTCTGCTGATACACTGATTCTTGTAATGAGTGAATCAATGAAAAAAAAGATATATGAAGATTTTGTTGAAGCTGAGAATGTTTATACTATAAAAGAAATTGGGGGTGAGACAGGAGATGTTGATGAGGTATACGGATGTGAGCTGAGTGAATATGGCATGAATTTTGAAAAAATGGAAATTGTCGTAAAAAAAGTAGTTGAGAAGCTAAATATGAATTTTAATAATTAGATTACGGAGGTTGAACATGATAGCGATAGGATGTGACCATGGCGGATATGAGTTAAAGCAGGAGATAAAAAAATATCTCACTGAAGCAGGATATGAGTTTATAGATTACGGATGCGACAGTATGGAATCGTGTGATTATCCGGAATATGCAAAAAAAGTTGCAAATGCAATAGTTGAAGGTAAGTGTGAAAAAGGAATACTTATTTGTGGAACCGGAATTGGAATATCGATTGCAGCAAACAAAGTAAAGGGAATCAGGGCTGCGTTATGTACTGATTGTTTCATGGCTGAAGCCACAAGATTACATAACGATGCCAATATACTTGCCATGGGTGGAAGAGTCGTAGGACCGGGACTTGCAATTAAGATTGTGGAGACATTTCTTATTACTGCATTTTCGGGTGATGAGAGACATGTCAGGAGAATAGCTCAGATAGAAGATTAGGAAAGGTATGAGTGGTAGCTGTGTCAGATAAAAGAGAAGATTATATATCATGGGATGAATATTTTATGGGAGTTGCATACCTTTCGGCGATGCGCTCAAAAGATCCTAATACACAGGTAGGAGCCTGCATTGTAGGAAAAGATAACAGGATTTTATCCATGGGATATAACGGATTTCCAAATGGATGTTCTGATGATGAGTTCCCGTGGGGGAAAAATGGAATGGAACTGGATGTAAAATATTTATATGCTGCACACAGTGAATTAAATGCCATTTTAAATTACAGAGGGGGAAATCTTGAGGGGGCTAAGATGTATGTTACATTGTTTCCGTGTAATGAGTGTGCAAAAGCAATTATTCAGTCGGGGATAAGAAAAATTGTATATGACTGTGATAAATATGCAGCAACCCCGTCAGTTGTGGCATCAAAGAAAATGTTTGAAGCTGCCGGAGTGGAATACATACCATATCAGAAGAATGGCAGAAAGATTGAGATTGATTTGTAAGGAGATTAGTGTGAAAAATCATATTGATATATGATTTTTCGCACGGCAATTTGAGTCGCAGGCGCCACAAATTGCAATTATCGCAGAGCTGAATCAGACATTCAGCTTGCGGTTCCTCCGACGCGATGCGTCTGCGGAATGGAGATTAGTGTGAAATATAACAGGGATGTTTTCAGAAATCTTGCTTTGATAAATCAATTGGCGATACATATGCTTACGCCTGTATTTTTATGCGTGGCAGCAGGAGTATTTCTGGATAACAGATTTTCAACAGGATTCACATTACCTTTTATGGTATTAGGGATACTTGCAGGTGGCAGGAATGCATACATGCTGGCTGTATCTGCGGGGAAGCAAAGCTCCAAAGGTGGAAAGAAAAATGAAAAAGAAAAAATGGATGATAAATGATACATTTATAGAATTGTTTTTAGGTATTGTAGTGTTGGGGTTTTTCGGAACGCTGACAGTCATGCTGGTAATTCCGGACAAAGGATATAGCGCCTTAGGATTCGCGATGGGAACCGTTATATCTGCAACTATGCTGACGCATATGTATTTAG
Organism: uncultured Lachnospira sp.; assembly: GCA_946186125.1. Classification (GTDB taxonomy): domain Bacteria; phylum Bacillota; class Clostridia; order Lachnospirales; family Lachnospiraceae; genus UBA2821. The sequence continues at coordinate 27,607 of CAMHLZ010000020.1, forward strand.
AATTGGAAAAAGCCTTGTATATGGGAGAAGCGGGAGCCTTAAAACACACCAGGATGACATCTGGGTTAAGGATGATAGTAGTATCTTTGGTTGTGGCAGCCCTGGCATATTCAGGACTTGTAAATATATTTGCACTCCTTGTTGGAGTGATGTCGTTGAAAGTGTCGGCTTATATACAGCCGTTCACACATAAATTTTTAATAAATTTTTACAGAAAGGATAGGTGATAAAGTGGGAAATTTGATTTTTAATGCAGCCGGTAGCATATCATGTCTGTGTGAAGCCACTGCTGATACTGCAAAAAGCAGTTCAGAAGATTTCAGTTTCATGATTAAACTTCTGAAAGAGTTTAAGATTGGCGGACAGACGCTATATATCACATCGACTCATATATCTCTCGTGATTGTTACAATTACATTGATTATCATGGCCAGTGTGGTTAATCGGATTGTAAAAAAAGCAAATGCATCAGACACTCCCGGCACAATACAGAATATTGCTGAACTGGTAGTTGGAATGCTGGATAATATGGTTAATTCCAGTATGGGAAAAGAATCGAAAAGATTTGTTAACTATATTTCTACGTTATTTATATTTGTATTGTTATGTAACATATCAGGATTGTTTGGTCTGAGAGCGCCGACGGCGGATTACGGTGTGACATTGCCGCTTGGTCTAATAACGTTTTGTATGATACATTATTGCGGTATCAAGAAAAACAAGATGAAGCATTTTGGCGATATGTGTAAACCGGTTATATTGACACCAATTAATATTATTGGCGAGTTGGCAGTGCCGATATCACTATCACTTCGTCTGTTTGGTAATATTATGTCAGGAACGGTACTTATGGGGCTTATATATATGCTTCCAAGATACGTTACTGTGGGTATTCCGGCAGCAGCACATGTCTATTTTGACATTTTTTCGGGATGTATTCAGGCATATGTAATAAGCATGCTTACAATGGTATACATTTCAGACAAAATAGGTGATTAAAAAATTTATAGTCGTAATATACGGCAGAAGGAGGATTTTATGGAGAACATTACAGGTCAGGAATTTATAAGCGCTATGTCAGCTATTGGTGCAGGTATTGCAATGATAGCAGGTGTAGGTCCGGGTATTGGACAGGGTTATGCAGCCGGTCAGGCAGCAGCAGCAGTAGGACGTAATCCAGGAGCGAAGAGTGATATTACTTCTACCATGCTTTTGGGACAGGCGGTTGCAGAGACAACAGGTCTTTATGGTCTTGCCGTAGCAATTATATTGATGTTCGTTAAACCATTTAAATAAAATACAGATTAGAACGAATATCAGAAAGGAGGCGAAACCTTGGCTGGCGTGAATATGATGTTGTTAGAGGGAAGAATATTCGGATTGGATGCACAAGATATATTTGATTCGATATTTTTAGCCATAAATATACTTATTCTGTTCATCTTTTTATCATATAAATTATTTAATCCTGTGAGAGATATGCTTAAGAAACGTCAGGATAAAATAACTCAGGAGAGAGAAGATACAGAGAAAGACAGAGCAAAGGCTGAAGAATTAAAAGCTGAATACGAGGAAAAACTGAAAAATGTAGACAAAGAAGCAGAAGTCATTATGAGTGAGGCTCGTAAGAAAGCTCTGAAAAATGAGGAAAGAATTGTTGCAGAGGCGAAAGAAGAAGCAGCGAGAATTATTAGCAGGGCAAATTCTGAAGTTGAGTTGGAAAAGAAAAAGGCAGCAGATGACATGAAGAAAGAAATCATTGCTGTGGCAACGATTATGGCAAACAAGGTAGTAGCTGCGTCAATCGATGCAAAAACACAGGAAGCTCTTTTAGAGGAGACATTAAGAGAGATAGGTGATAACACATGGCTAAGCTAGTATCAAAGACATACGGTGATGCATTGTTTGAACTGGCTCTTGAAAAAAATAGTGTAGACGATTTATATGAAGAGACGGGCGCTGTTAAAGATATATTTGTAGAACACGGCGATTTAGTCAAACTATTGAATCACCCTAAGATTGATAAAGAGGATAAGATTCATGTAGTTGAAAATGTATTCAAAGGAAAAATATCAGATGATCTTATGGGATTTATTACAATTATTGTAAGAAAAGACAGGCATAATGATATTATAGAGATATTAGATTACTTTGTTGCTAAGGTAAAGGAATACAATAAAATTGGAATTGCATATGTTACTACGGCAGTAGATATGACAGATGCACAGAAGAAAGATGTAGAAAAGAAACTTCTTGATACTACATCTTACGAAAAATTTGAGATGAATTATTCCGTAGATCCGGAATTACTGGGAGGAATAATCATTCGTATAGGCGACAGGGTTGTAGATAGCAGTGTTAAATCAAAGATAGATACGTTATCTAAACAATTAATGAAAATCCAGCTTGCCTAATGAGAAGAAAGAAGGTGGGTTAGCTCCATGAATTTAAGACCAGAGGAAATCAGCTCTGTTATAAAAGAACAGATAGAAAGATATTCGGCAGAACTTGATGTATCCAATGTCGGTACAGTAATCCAGGTTGCTGACGGTATTGCAAGAATACATGGACTTGAAAAAGCCATGCAGGGAGAACTTCTTGAATTTCCGGGAGATGTATACGGAATGGTTCTCAACTTAGAGGAAGATAATGTGGGTGCCGTATTACTTGGTGATTCTAAGAATATAAACGAAGGTGATACCGTAAAGACTACAGGTCGTGTTGTAGAAGTTCCTGTTGGGGACGTTATGACAGGAAGAGTAGTGAATGCACTTGGACAGCCTATAGATGGAAAAGGACCGATAGAGGCTAAAAAGTTCCGCCAGATAGAGAGAGTGGCATCAGGTGTTATCTCGAGAAAATCCGTTGATACACCGTTACAGACAGGTATTAAAGCGATTGATGCGATGGTTCCGATTGGAAGAGGTCAGCGAGAACTTATCATTGGTGACCGTCAGACAGGAAAGACTGCTATTGCAATAGATACGATTATAAACCAGAAAGGCAAAGATGTTCATTGTATATATGTAGCTATCGGACAGAAAGCATCAACAGTTGCAACAATTGTTAAGACTCTTAACGATTATGGTGCTATGGACTACACTACGGTAGTAGTATCTACAGCAAGTGAACTTGCACCGCTCCAATATATAGCACCATATTCAGGATGTGCAATAGGAGAAGAGTGGATGGAAAATGGTGAGGATGTATTGGTAATCTACGATGATTTGAGCAAACATGCTACTGCATACCGTACACTTTCATTATTGCTCCGTCGTCCGCCGGGACGTGAGGCATATCCTGGTGATGTATTTTACTTACATTCAAGACTTCTTGAAAGAGCGGCAAGATTATCAGATGAACTTGGAGGCGGTTCTTTAACGGCACTTCCGATAATTGAGACGCAGGCAGGAGATGTATCTGCATACATACCTACCAATGTAATATCAATCACCGACGGACAGATTTATCTTGAAACAGAAATGTTCAATTCAGGTTTCAGACCTGCCGTAAATGCCGGATTGTCAGTATCACGAGTTGGTGGTGCAGCACAGATTAAGGCTATTAAAAAACTGGCAGCTCCGATTCGTGTAGAACTTGCACAATACAGAGAGCTTGCGTCTTTTGCACAGTTTGGTTCAGAACTTGATGCTGATACAAAAGAAAAACTTGAGCAGGGTGAAAGAATAAGAGAAATTCTCAAACAGCCACAGTATAAACCGATGGGCGTGGAATATCAGGTTATTATTATATATGCTGCTACGAAGAAATATCTTCTTGATGTGGCAGTAGATGATATATTGAGATTTGAAAAAGAATTGTTTGAATATATAGATACAAAATATCCGGATATACCAAAGAGTATCAGAGATACCAAAGAGTTACAAGATGAAGTCGAAGAAGAATTAATAAAGGCAATTACGGAGTTTAAAGAAAACTTTTAGTTGTGTGGAAGGCGGTGAAAGTTCATGGCGTCAATGAGAGACATTCAAAGACGTAAGACCAGTATACAGAGTACCGGGCAGATTACAAAGGCCATGAAACTGGTTGCTACCGTAAGGCTTCAAAAAGCCAGAGGCAATGCTGAGAACTCAAAGCCGTATTTTGAACAGATGTATAATACGGTTAAAAGCATATTGGCACGTTCAGGTAATATTAATCACAGATATCTGCAACCCGGAGAAAGCAGTAAAAAAGCTGTTATAGTTATAACATCAAACAGAGGACTTGCAGGAGGATATAATTCCAATATAGTAAAATTATTGACAAATAATGAAGAATTCAGTAATGATGATGTGGTTATATATAATATCGGAAAAAAAGGCAAAGAATTACTAACCAGAAAGAATTATGATATAAGAGCAGATTTTTCTGACGTAATAAATGAGCCTATATACAGAGATGCAATGGATGTTTCTGGAAAAGTGCTGGAAGATTTTGCAAACGGAGAGTTTGGAGAATTATATATTGCTTATACAATGTTTAAAAACACGGTCAGCCATATTCCGACGCTGATAAAGTTATTACCGGTATCGGCAGAGGATGAAGAGCTTGCAAATAATGAAAAACTTACAATGATGAATTATGAGCCGGAGGCAGAAGAAGCATTGGATATCATAATTCCAAAGTATGTAAGCAGTTTAATATATGGCGCATTAATAGAAGCTGTAGCCAGTGAAAATGGAGCCAGGATGCAGGCTATGGATTCGGCGACAAGTAATGCTGAAGAAATGCTTGCAGACCTGTCACTTATGTATAATCGTGCCCGTCAGGGTTCGATTACCCAGGAATTAACAGAAATCATAGCCGGAGCGGAGGCAATTTCTTAGCAGATAGCATTCCGGAATGATAAGGGTGAAAATAACAGCCAGACGGAGGTATAAAATGGAAAATAACAAAAACAACCTTGGCAAAATCACTCAGATTATAGGTGCAGTACTTGATATAAAATTCAGCTCGGGAAATTTACCTGAGATATATGAGTCAGTAAATATAGAAGGACCGGCAGGTACATTAGTTGTTGAGGTTGCACAGCATCTCGGTGATGATACCGTAAGATGTATAGCAATGGGACCGACAGACGGACTTGTAAGAGGTATGGAAGCAGTAGCGACAGGCGCTCCAATTTCGGTTCCTGTTGGTGAAAATACACTTGGAAGAATGTTTAATGTATTAGGAAACCCAATCGACAACAAAGAAAAACCGGAGGTAAAAGAATATTTACCAATTCACAGAAAAGCACCTTCATTTGAGGAACAGTCAACACAGGCAGAAATGCTTGAAACAGGTATCAAGGTAGTTGATCTTCTTTGTCCATATCAGAAAGGTGGAAAGATTGGATTGTTCGGAGGTGCCGGTGTAGGTAAGACGGTGCTTATTCAGGAACTTATCAGAAATATTGCAACTGAGCACGGAGGATATTCAGTATTCACCGGAGTTGGTGAGAGAACAAGAGAAGGAAACGACCTTTACTATGAAATGAAGGAATCAGGTGTTATTAATAAGACAACCATGGTATTCGGACAGATGAACGAGCCACCTGGAGCAAGAATGAGAGTAGGACTTACAGGACTTACGATGGCAGAGTATTTCCGAGACAAGGGTGGAAAAGATGTGTTACTGTTTATTGATAATATATTCAGATTTACACAGGCAGGTTCGGAAGTGTCAGCTTTGCTCGGACGTATGCCTTCAGCTGTAGGATATCAGCCTACATTGCAGACGGAAATGGGTGCATTGCAGGAACGTATTACATCTACAAAAAATGGTTCAATCACATCAGTTCAGGCAGTATATGTGCCTGCAGACGATTTGACTGACCCTGCACCGGCAACAACATTTGCACATCTTGATGCAACAACAGTATTATCCCGTTCAATAGTAGAACTTGGTATTTATCCTGCCGTAGATCCACTTGAATCTACATCGAGAATACTTGACCCGAGAATTGTTGGTGAAGAACATTATACGGTAGCACGAGGCGTTCAGGAGATATTACAGAAATACAAAGAATTACAGGATATTATTGCAATTCTTGGTATGGACGAGCTTTCTGAAGAGGATAAGATTACGGTATCAAGAGCAAGAAAAGTTCAGAGATTCCTTTCACAGCCGTTCTTCGTTGCAGGACAGTTTACCGGACTTGAAGGAAGATATGTACCGATTAACGAGACAATACAGGGATTTAAGGAAATCATAGAAGGAAAGCATGATGACATTCCAGAAGGATATTTCCTAAATGCCGGAAGCATAGACGATGTATTGGCGCGTGTGGAAAAATAACACATGTCCGGAAATGAGGTAGAAATGGCGGATAATCTGATGACATTAAAAATCATTTCACCTGACCGAATATTCTATGAAGGGGAAGCCTCTTTTGTGGAAATGGTGACAAGTGAGGGTGAAATTGGTGTATATAAGAATCATATACCGATGACTAATATACTTGCTCCCGGAATTGTGAAAATCCATGAGGAATCGGGAGTAAAAGAAGCGGCCATACATGCAGGATTCGTGGAAATATTGCCGGATAGTATTGTCGTAATGGCAGAGATTGCAGAGTGGCCGGATGAGATAGATATCAATCGTGCAAATGAAGCTAAGATAAGAGCAGAGAGAAGACTTGGCGGAGAACGTGCAGGAGTTGATATTGTGAGGGCAGAGATTGCTCTTAAGAAGTCATTGACCAGAATAGAATTAACAGAGCGCAAATAAATTAACATGTAATTCAAATCAGCTCAGCAAAAATTGCTGGGCTGATTTTTTCAGAATTCGAAATTAGATTGAATTATATTTGGATGATAGGATTCGTTAGGGAATTTTGAGGTGCATCCAAAAGAATGATTACGCCTTCTGCTACGTCTTCTGCATATTTCGTTGCACAAAATAACAGACACTATGTCACGAATTATATCACTATTACCGTAAGAATCGCAATCATAACATTCTCTGTAAACTCTTTTGCATATATGACTGTTTAGATTGTCGACCATAAGCCTGTCGGGGTATTCGTCAAATAAAAAGCTTCCATCATATTCCAGTTTGTCACATTCGTCATCGACTACAGATTGAATCTGACGCATCATATCAGGATACATTCTTCTTAGATAAATGATATCTCCGGCTTCATCATCCAGTTTTGAAAAAATATCATAAGAATGAGAATACATATTATACATGGAGTCAGTTTCTCCGTTAAAAATACTTATAATATTATATTCGTCTGAAGTAATAAAGTTACATTAGTAATCAGAATTGATTATAGGTGAAGAAAGAAAAAACTCAGTCAGGTCACTATTCTCGTCGTATGAAAATGCAATGTTGAAATTAATCTTATTGCCATCACATTTAATATAATCATCAATAGAATCAGAATAACCATAAACAGAATAAGAGTTGTTAAGAACGACGTTATCAGTGATTTTACCGTTTAACTTCAAAGCAATAGAATTACATAATTTTTTTGTATCGGCAAAATCCACAGCTCCTTTGATAATTCCGTGAAAATCGATAAAAACATCATTGCAATAACCCAAGTCCTGTAAACATGATTTTAGTGTATATTTGTAACGGGCAATATTATCCGGAATCTTATGAAAATCCAATTGCACATAGATATATTGAGACAGAGATACATCCACTTCGTTAATAGTCTGCATGATGGTGGTCAATTTGATTTCAGCACATAAATTATTGGAATTGCAGGTAAATATTGTATACGTATGACCCGGTGAATCAGATGCGACAATCGAATAATTACCTGATATATTCAGCTTTTTTGCAAGTGAAAGGATAATTTCTTCTTTTTTATCCGGTTCAATATAATAATTCCCAAGATAAGTATTGGATTTTAATGAACAATCAAGCTGCTCAAAATTCCCTGAATTCTTAATGTTGTTAAATACAGTATCAGAATAAGATGTATCTGTTCCTGCAAAATGGATAATAAGAATTGCAGATAATACAGCGGGAAAACAAGTTATAAAATATTTCATAAAAATCCTAAATCCTTTCATTTAAAAATTTATGGAAAGTATTGCCTGAAAAATAAAAAAAATACAATACTACTTGAAATAATCTAAAAAGAGTGCTAATATTCATAACAGAAAATATACTTCGGGGCAGGGTGAGATTCCTTACCGGCGGTAGAGCCCGCGAGCGAGTAATCGTTGATTTGGTGAGATTCCAAAGCCGACAGTTAAAGTCTGGATGATAGAAGTCAGTATTAAAAATCAAAGATGATTTTTCGTACGTCAAATTGTGATGCAGGCATCGCAATTTGCTTATAATTAAGAGTAAAAATATAGGTGTCCCGGAATACGTTGTAAGTATCCGGGATTTATTTATCTCAGCCGGAGTGTTTTTGCAGGAGGCGAAGTTAGTTTGGAAGAAAAATATATGAGACGTGCCATAGAACTGGCAAAAAAGGGAGAAGGTTTCACAAATCCCAATCCGATGGTTGGATGCGTAGTTGTAAAAGACGGAAAGATTATTAGTGAAGATTATCATCATCGCTATGGAGAATATCATGCTGAAAGAAATGCATTGTTAAAATGTACCACAGATACTACCGGAGCTGAGCTATATGTAACTTTAGAACCCTGCTGTCATTATGGAAAGACACCGCCGTGTACTGATATTATAATTGAAAAAGGAATCGGGAAAGTATATGTGGGCAGTTCTGATCCGAATCCTCTGGTCGATGGAGGCGGTAACCGGATTTTGCGAGAGCATGGAATCGAAGTGACAGAACATGTATTAGAGAAAGAATGTGATGCCATTAATGAGATATTTTTACATTATATCAAGAACAAAAATCCTTTCGTTGCAATGAAATACGCAATGACGTTAGACGGAAAGATAGCAGCGCATACCGGAGATTCAAAATGGATTACCTCAGAAGAGGCGAGAGCACACGTCCATTTACTCAGAAAAAAATATGCAGGAATTATGGCGGGAATCGGGACTGTCATGGCAGATAATCCGATGTTGAACTGCCGCATATGCGAAGGTGCTGATCCTGTTCGCGTTATATGCGATTCAAGTTTAAAAATAGCACCAGATTCTAATATAGTAAGTACAGCACATGAGATTCCGGTAATAATTGCATGCGCAAAAGATGCTTCCGAAGAAAAAGAAAAGATATTGCAGGAAAAAGGCGTGCAGGTAGTACGTGTTCAAAGGACAGATGAGGGAAGGCTTGATTTAAAAGAACTTATGAAATATCTTGGCAGAGAAAAGAAAATAGACAGTGTGCTTCTGGAAGGAGGAGGAACGCTAAATGCGTCAGCGTTAACGCAGGGGATTGTCAATAAAGTATACGCATATATTGCACCAAAACTTATAGGAGGCGCATTATCAAAATCTCCGATAGAAGGAGAAGGAATAGATTTAATGAAAGATGCTGTTAATCTAAAAAATAAAGAGATAATTAATCTGGGAAATGACATTTGTATTTCGGGAAATATAGAAAGAAGGGACTGTTGATGTTTACAGGTATAATAGAAGAAATAGGAAAAATTAAAAGTATATCCGACGGAGGAGCTTCTGAAATATTGAAGGTAGAGTGTGAAAAAGTACTTAAAAACACACAAATTGGAGATAGCATAGCACTTAATGGCGTTTGCCTCACGGTAACATCTATGTCAGATACAGAATATACGGCAGATGTTATGCATGAAACATTAAATAGAAGCACGCTTGGAAAACTAAAACCGGGAGATAAGGTAAATCTTGAAAGAGCGATGGCAGCTGACGGAAGATTTGGAGGTCACATAGTTTCGGGCCACATAGACGGCGTCGGGCATATAATAAATATACAGGAAGATGACAATGCGGTCTGGTACACTGTAGAAGCGGATGAAGACATAATGAGATATGTCGTAAAGAAAGGTTCAATAACCATAGATGGAATAAGTCTGACAGTTGCTTACGCAGATGATCAGATGTTTAAGGTCTCGACGATACCTCATACAAGAAAGGTTACAAATCTTGGAGAGAAAAAAACGGGAGATGCTGTCAATCTCGAGTGTGATATTATCGGGAAATATGTAGAAAAGCTGCTAAATGTTGAAAATAAAAGAAAAACAAGCAATATAACCGAAAGTTTTCTGGAAGAAAATGGATTTATATAAAGTAATATTAGGAGGTAGTTATGGCTGAAATAGGAACAATTGAGCAGGCATTAGAGGATTTGAAAGAAGGGAAAATAATACTTGTTATTGATGATCCGGACAGAGAGAATGAAGGTGATTTCATATGCGCGGCAGAACACGCCACAACCGAAAATGTAAATTTTATGGCAACGTATGGCAAGGGATTAATATGTATGCCTATGAGCAAAGCGTTATGCGAAAAACTGGAATTAAACCAGATGGTAGATAATAATACTGATAATCATTCGACGGCATTTACGGTATCTATTGATCATAAAGATACGACAACGGGAATTTCGGCTGTAGAGCGCTCACTTACGGCTATGAAGGTGGTTGAAGATGATGCAAAGCCGGAGGATTTCAGAAGACCGGGGCACATGTTTCCACTTGAAGCAAGAGAAGGTGGAACGCTTAAAAGAAACGGTCATACGGAAGCTACGGTTGATCTTGTAAAGATGGCAGGACTTAAAGAATGCGGATTATGTTGTGAAATCATGAGAGATGACGGAACAATGATGAGAACGACAGAGCTTTTAGAGCTTGCAGAAAAATTTAATTTAACGGTAATTACAATTGCAGATATTATAAAATACAGACTAGAAAGAGAATCGCTCGTAGAGTGTGTTGCTGAGGCAAATCTTCCAACAAAATACGGAGAATTCGAGATAAAAGGATATGTAAATAAGCTTAACGGTGAACATCACGTAGCTCTTACTATGGGAGATGTGGGAAACGGTGAGCCTGTATTGTGCAGAGTCCATTCAGAATGTTTCACAGGAGACGTGCTTGGCTCGTTCAGATGTGATTGTGGTGAGCAGCTTGACAGTGCACTTAAAATGATTGCCAAAGAAGGCAGGGGCGTTCTGCTTTATCTGAGACAGGAAGGCAGAGGAATAGGCCTGATTAATAAAATAAAAGCATATGCTCTTCAGGAACAGGGATTTGACACAGTCGAGGCAAATATAAAACTTGGATTCCCTGCGGATATGAGAGAGTATGGAATCGGTGCACAGATTTTATATGATCTGGGAGTTAAAAAGCTTCGTCTTATGACTAATAACCCGCAAAAGATAACCGGATTGACGGGATACGGTATAAGCATAGAAGAAAGAGTACCTATTCAGATAGATGCAAAGAAGGAAGATTTCTTTTATCTGATGACAAAGCAGAAAAAAATGTCTCATATGACAAATTATAAAGAATAATATAGAAATGGAGAAGAATCATGAACAAATTAGAAGGAAATGTAGTTGGAAGTAATATTAAAATCGGAATGGTTGCAGCGAGATTTAATGAATTTATCGTAAGCAAGCTCGTAGGTGGAGCACAGGACGCGTTAATCAGACATGGAGTAAATGATGATGATATAGATGTTGCATATGTTCCGGGAGCGTTTGAGATTCCTTTAATTGCTAAAAAAATGGCGGAATCAGGAAAATATAATGCAATTATCTGCCTGGGAGCAGTCATCAAAGGTTCTACAAGTCATTACGATTATGTATGTGCTGAAGTGAGTAAAGGCGTTGCATCTGTATCATTAGAAGCAGGGATTCCGGTATTGTTCGGAGTATTGACTACAGATAACATTGAACAGGCTATTGAGAGAGCCGGAACAAAGGCAGGAAATAAAGGATATGACGTGGCTTGTTCGGCAATTGAAATGGTAAATCTGATGAAGAATATTTAAAAAATAGCAATTTTTGGTTTAGAAAAAATACATTATTTGAGTTGACAAATAAAAGACCGATGGTTATAATGATAAGGAAATGTCGAAAAAGCTTTAAACATTAATGAAAAAATTAAGGAGGAAAAAAAATGATTAAAGACTTATTTACTAAAAAAGCTCTTGCGGTTGTTTGTGCAACTACATTATCAGTCGGTAGTGTTGCAATTGCATTTGCTACATCTGGTGCATACGATTTAGCAACAGGAGCACCTAGTGCAAGTGCTTCAGCAAGTGCTTCAGCAGGTGCTGAAGAGACAACAACAACACAGGAGGAGACAACAACAACACAGGAAGAGACAACTGTAAATCCTAGTGAAAAACCTTCACAGGAAGAGACAACAACTGTAAATCCTAGTGAAAAACCTTCACAGGAAGAGACAACAACTGTAAATCCAAGTGCAAATCCAAGTGCAAATCCTTCAGATGAGCCTGAAACACCAGTGTCACTTGATACATATCAGATTCTTGGTTCGTTTAATAACTGGGCATTAGGTTCAGGTTTATTCATGATACAGGATAGCAGCAATCCAAATATCTATACAGCTACAATTAAGTTAGCAGCAGGAAAATATGAGTATCAGATTGTTAAGAATAACTCATGGGATTATAAGTTCTCAGGAGCAGACGGATTCATCAACTCTTCATATCCTAACTTAATCGTTGAAGTTCCTGAAGAGATGGATGTCATCTTTACACTTGATTTAGCTAACATGACAGTTAAGACAAATCTTGATAAAGAAATAGATAACCAGACAGATATTTCAGCAGCTACAGTTACACTTCAGGCAGCAGCGGCTACATACAACGGAGAAGTTCAGAATCCGGTTGTTGCGTCTGTAACACTCGGAGCAGCTACATTAGTTGAAGATACAGATTACGAAGTTACAGCAATTGAGGCGAAGGATGCCGGAACATATACAGTTGAGGTTGTAGGAAAAGGTGCTTACAAGGGTAAGGCTACAGCTGAGTATGTAATCAACAAGAAGAGTATAAGCAAGGCTACAGCAGTAGTTGGTGCTAAGACATATACAGGAAAGACATTAAAGTCTTCTAAGTATACAGTAACTATTAAGTTAAATGGTAAGAAGGTTAAGCTCGTTAAGAATACAGATTATACTGTAAAAGCTGTTTCTGGAAAGAATGCGGGAAAATATGAAGTAACATTTAAGGGTACAGGAAACTTCAAGGGTTCTGTAAAGGCTAATTTTGTAATCAATGCTAAGAAACTTTCTAAGAAGAATGTAAAAGTTGCATCAAAGGCTGCATTTACAGGAAAAGCTATCAAAGCAAAAGTGACAGTTAAAGATGGAAGCAAGCTTTCAACAAAGAACTACAAAGTATCATACAAGAATAATAAGAAGATTGGTAAAGCTACAGTAACTGTAACTGGTAAGGGTAACTACACTGGAAAAGTTACGAAGACATTCAAGATTGTACCTGCAAAAGTTAAGGTTAAATCTGTTAAGAATGCAGCTAAGAAGACTGTAACAGTTAAGTTTAATAAAGCAAAAGGCGCTAAGTCTTACACAGTTTACTATAAAGTAAAAGGTGCTAAGAAGTGGTCTAAGAAAGTAACAAAGAAGACAACACTTAAACTTGCTAAGTTAAAGAAAGGCAAGACATATCAGGTTAAAGTTGTTGCTACAGCTAAAGCTGGTAAGGCAACATATACATCAAGCGCTAGCAAAGTTGTTTCAGTAAAAATTAAAAAATAATTATCAGAGATGATACTAAGGAGACATGTGAATGCATGTCTCCTTTTTGCTTAAGCAACGAGCCAAAACAAAGCTTGACCGTGCGTGTACGGCGAGAAGTTTAGAAGTAATTGCCCTTTGTGCTTGCACAAAGGGCAATTACTTCTAAACTTCTCGATATTTACAAATATGCAAGCTTTGATTTGGCGACTGCCGGGCACCGAACACGAAGTGTGAGGTGTCTACCAACACCTAAGGCGAGATAAATATTATTGAAAAAAAGAAAATAATATGATAGTATAAAAGAAGTGTTTTTAGAATGGAGGATTATAATGAAAGTAGTTATATTAGCGGGAGGTTTTGGAACAAGAATCAGTGAGGAAAGTCATTTAAAGCCAAAACCAATGATAGAGATTGGGGAACAGCCGATATTGTGGCACATTATGAAAGAGTATTCACACTACGGATTTAATGAATTTATTATATGTTTAGGATATAAGCAATATGTTATAAAAGAATATTTTGCAGACTATTTCCTGCACACATCTGATGTTACATTTGATTTAACAAAAAATGAAATGACTGTTCATAATAACGCTTCAGAACCGTGGAAAGTAACATTGGTGGATACCGGACTTAATACCATGACAGGTGGAAGAATTAAGAGAGTTAAGGATTATATTGGAAATGAGACTTTTATGCTGACTTATGGAGACGGTGTTGCAGATGTTGATATCAATGAATTATTAAAATTCCATAAATCACATGGAAAGATAGCGACCATGACAGCTATCGGACTTGATCAGAGATTTGGAGTTCTTGACATAGCTGAGGACGGACAGACTATAACAGCTTTCAGAGAGAAGACAAAGTCAGACGGAAGTATAATCAATGGCGGATATATGGTAATGGAACCGGAGATTATAGATTATATAGATGGTGATAGTACTGTTTTTGAGAAAAAACCATTGGAAACAGTAGCAAAAATGGGTGAACTTATGGCATATAATCATAAAGGATTCTGGCATTGTATGGATACTCAGAGAGATAAGATGCAATTGGAAGAAATGTGGGCAAGCGGAAATGCTCCATGGAAAGTATGGTAATTATGGAATTTTATAGAGGAAAGAAAGTATTAGTTACAGGACATACAGGATTTAAGGGCTCTTGGATGTGCAGAGTGTTAGTAAACGCAGGTGCAGTTGTGGGAGGATATTCTCTAGAAGCTCCAACAAATCCGAATCTGTTCAGTATGTGTGATGTAGAAGATAAGATGACCTCCGTTATAGGAGATATAAGAGATTTAAAAAAGTTGAATAAATTCTTTGATGATTTTCAGCCGGAGATAGTGATACACCTGGCTGCACAGCCAATAGTCAGAGATTCATATAAAGATCCCGTATACACGTATGAGACAAATGTAATGGGAACAGTAAATATTTGTGAGTGTGTAAGAACACATAAAAGTGTGAAATCTTTCTTAAATGTAACTACTGACAAAGTATATGAGAATAAAGAATGGGAATGGGGCTATAGAGAAAATGAGCCGTTAGATGGATATGATCCTTATTCTAACAGTAAATCCTGTTCAGAATTAGTTACACACAGTTATAAGAATTCATTTTTTAATGATATGGATGTTGCAGTATCTACAGCAAGAGCAGGAAATGTAATCGGCGGTGGAGATTTTGCAAATGACAGGATTGTTCCGGACTGCGTAAGGGCTGCCGGAGAAAAGAAACAGATTATAGTTAGAAATCCACATTCAACGAGACCATATCAGCATGTTTTAGAACCGGTAATGGCATATCTTATGATAGCCCAAAAGCAGTATGAAGATAAGACATTTCAGGGATACTATAACGTGGGACCGGATGAAAGCGATTGCATTACAACAGGAGACTTGGTAGATACATTCTGTAAAAAATGGGGCGAAGGGATTAGTTGGATAAACAAATTTGACGGCGGTCCTCACGAAGCCAACTTCCTAAAACTTGATTGTTCAAAATTAAAGACAACCTATGGATGGAAACCGCATTGGAACTTTGATATGGCGATGGAAAAAACTGTAGAGTGGTCAAAGATATATGTTCAAAAAGGCAATATTGTTGAATGTATGGACAAGCAGATAGATGAATATATGAACGTGTAAAATGGAGGAATAAAATGTTTGAAAATAAAACAGAATCACAGGCTAGAGAAGAAATATTAGGATTAGTGGAAGAGTATTGTAACAAATACCATAATCAGCAGACATATAAAGAAGGAGACAGAATACCATATGCTTCAAGATTTTATGGAAGTGAAGAGATGGTGAACCTTGTAGACAGTTCATTAGAGTTCTGGCTTACGGCGGGAAGATATACGGACAAGTTTGAGAAGGAATTTGCAAAGTATCTTGGAGTAAAGTACTGTTCACTTGTAAATTCAGGTTCATCGGCTAACCTCAATGCATTTATGGCTCTTACATCACCACTTCTTGCTGACAGACAGATAAAAAGAGGAGATGAAGTTATTACAGTTGCGGCAGGTTTTCCTACGACAGTAGCTGCAATAATTCAATATGGTGCAATACCGGTATTTGTAGATGTTACGATACCGCAGTACAATATTGACGTAAACATGCTTGAGAAGGCATATACAGAGAAAACAAAAGCAGTTATGATTGCACATACATTGGGAAATCCGTTTGATTTGGCAGCAGTAAAAGCATTTTGTGATAAACATAATTTGTGGCTGGTTGAAGATAACTGCGATGCACTTGGTTCACTGTATGAGATAAACGGAGAACAGAAATTCACGGGAACAGTGGGAGATATAGGTACATCAAGTTTCTATCCTCCTCATCATATGACAATGGGTGAAGGTGGAGCAGTTTACACAGATAATCCATTATTAAATAAGATTATCAGATCGTTCAGAGACTGGGGAAGAGATTGTGTTTGTGCACCGGGACAGGATAATCTTTGTGGACACAGATTTGATAAACAATATGGTGAACTTCCGTTAGGATACGATCACAAATACGTATATTCTCATTTTGGCTATAATTTAAAAGCGACAGACATGCAGGCGGCCGTAGGGTGTGCACAGCTTGAAAAATTCCCTACATTTGTTGAGAAGAGAAGACATAATTTTGACAGATTAAAAGCCGGACTTAAGGAAGTAGAAGATAAATTAATTCTTCCCGAACCATGCGAAAATTCTACACCAAGCTGGTTTGGTTTCCTTATAACATGTAAAGAGGGCGTGGAAAGAAATAAGGTTGTTCCATATATAGAAGAACATGGAGTGCAGACGAGAATGCTCTTTGCGGGTAATCTTATAAAACATCCATGCTTTGATGAAATGAGAGCAACAGGTGAAGGATATAGAGTTGTCGGTGAGCTTACAAATACAGACAGAATATTAAAAGACACATTCTGGGTAGGTGTGTATCCTGGAATGACAGATGAAAAAATTGACTATATGATTAAGACAATTAAGGAAGCAGTAAAATAATAAATGATAAAGCTGTCGTACAGATTATTTCTGTACTGTACAGCTTTATATTAATTATAATAAAAAAAGGAGAATTACAGAAATGAAACAGAGACTTGCTGATTATGTTGCTGATTTTTTGGTAAATCGTGGAATAAAAGATTGTTTTATGATAACGGGTGGGGGTGCAATGCATTTAAACGATGCATTAGGACATAAGGAAGGACTAAAATGTACTTATAATCATCATGAGCAGGGATGTGCGATTGCAGCGGAGAGTTATGCAAGAATAAATAACACGATGGCTGCATTATGCGTAACTACAGGACCGGGGGGAACAAATGCCATAACAGGAGTACTTGGAGGATGGCTTGATTCTGTTCCTATGTTTGTATTATCAGGTCAGGTAAGATATGATACAACAGCAAGATATATGGAACAATTTACAGACGGATATAAGTTAAGAGCTGTGGGAGACCAGGAATTTGATATCACAAAATCAGTGGGTGCAATGTGCAAATATGCGGTAATGGTTGAGGATCCAAAAAATATCCGCTATATACTTGAAAAAGCTTATCATCTTGCGACTACAGGAAGAAGAGGACCTGTATGGATAGATATTCCTTTAAATTTTCAGGCTGCAATAATTGAGACTGAAGAATTAAAAGGCTATGATGTTAAAGAAGCTGGGGAATCAGAATTAAAGCCTGTCGAAAAAAAGGTTGTTAAGGAAATAATCGAAAAAATAAGGAATGCAAAAAGACCGGTATTATATGCCGGAAATGGTATTCGCCTTTCAGAAGGATACCAGATATTTAGAAAAGTGATAGAAAAGCTTGGAATTCCTGTGGCTACATGCTGGGATTCAATAGATGCCATAGAGACAGAACATCCTCTATATGTAGGACGTGGAGGAATTATGGGTGACAGAGCCGGCAACTTTGCTGTGCAGAATTCTGACCTGGTACTTGCAATAGGCAACAGATTATCTATACGTCAGGTAGGATACAGCTTTAAAACTTGGGCAAGAGAAGCTTATGTTATCATGGTAGATGTAGATCCTGCAGAGCTTAGAAAAACTACTCTTCATGTTGAAATGCCTGTACTTGCTGATGCAAAGGATTTTTTGGAAAGTATATATGAAGAGATTGAGCCTGAAGATAAAACCGTATTTAATGGAGATGACTGGCTTAAAAGATGTAGTGACTGGAAGAAAAACTATCCGGTAACACAGCCAAAACACTGGGAAGAAGATGGAGAATATGCAAATGTTTACGCGTTTGTAAATTATTTAAGCAGCAGTCTGCCGGATGGAAATATGACGGTAGTGTCCAACGGAAGTGCCTGTGTTGTAGGAAGTCATAATTATGTAATAAAAAAAGATGGCAGATTCATTATTAACAGTGGTGTTGCAAGCATGGGATATGGACTTCCGGCGGCAATCGGTGCGTGCGTAGCTCACGATAAAAAAACAACAATATGTCTTGAAGGAGACGGAAGTATAATGATGAACCTTCAGGAATTACAGACAATTATAACAAATAAACTTCCGATAAAGATATTCCTTATTAACAATCAGGGATATCATTCAATAAGACAGACACAGAATAATTTGTTTAAGGAGCATTGTAAGATTGGAATAGGACCTGAAAGCGGAGATTTGTCATTCCCTGATTTTGGTAAGCTGTCTCAGGCATTTGGATATCCATATTTTGAGGCACACAGCAATGAAGAAATGAAGAAAGCGGTAGATGAAACTTTGGCAACAGAAGGCCCTGCATTTTGTGAAATATTTGTATCTACAGTTCAGAATTTTGAACCAAAGAGTGCAACGAAGAGATTAGAAGACGGAACACTGGTGAGTCCGCCACTTGAAGATCTTGCGCCATTCCTTGACAGAGAAGAATTTCAGAAAAATATGGTGATTAAACCTATTTCTTAGTAAAGAAAGGAACCAATTTATGATAAAGGCAGTTTTATTTGATTTAGACGGAACAATATATTATGGAAGTAAGCTTATAGATGGAGCAAAAGAGGTTGTTCAGGCATATAGGGACAGTGGAAAAAAAGTGTTTTTCATGACAAATAATTCTACAAAGAGCAGAAAAGACATTTATGAAAGACTTACAGGGATGGGGCTGGACTGCAGTTTGTCAGAAATATATACTTCAAGCTATGCTTCAGCTTTATATGCAAAGCGAAAAGGATATAAAACTGTATATATTTTTGGTGCGAAAGGTCTTGAAGATGAATTTATGCAACTCGGAATCAGTACATCAGAAGAAGCAGAGGTTGTTGTAGTCGGATATGATATGGAAATGGACTATAAAAAAATAACAGCTGCGCTTCAGGTAGCTTTGCAAGCAAAGTCAATTATTGCATGTAACAAAGAAAAACATTATCCCGGAGAAAATGCAAAGAGGTTGCCGGGATGTGGGGCAATGGTGGGAGCTTTAGAAGGATGCCTTGGAAAAAATGTGGATTATGTAGTAGGAAAGCCTAATCCGTTGTTACTTGATATTATTTGCACAGAGCAGAATCTGCAAAAAGAAGATATAATGGTAATTGGAGATACTTATGAAAGTGATATTGTGATGGCGAATGAATACGGTTGTGATTCTATATATATAGGAGAAGAGAAACATCCGGACGCGGTATGTGTTAAGTTCATCAAAGATATTTTAAACTTAATTAAGTAAGATATGGAGGTTTAGATGAATAAAATTAGTTTACTGGATTGTACGTTAAGAGATGGCGGTTATGTAAATGACTGGCATTTTGGGGAAAAAGCAATAAGAAACATTACAAAGAAAATGGTAAAGGCCGGCGTGGAATACTTTGAAATCGGGTTTGTAAGAGAATGTGATTACAGCGTCGATTATTCACTGTTTGATGGAAATGACAGCGTGAGCAAAATGATAGCACCAAAGCAGTCTGGAACGAAGTATGTTGGAATGATAGATATGGGTAAGCCAATATCATTGGAAAAACTTGGACCGATAAGGGAAGATGGATTTGATGTTTTCAGAGTCATATTTAAAAAGAGCAAAATAGAAGAAGCATATATATATATAGAAAAGCTTATTGGTTTAGGATATGAAGTATTTGCCCAGGCGGTAGGAACTGATAACTATTCAGATAAAGAATTTATAGAATTGATAGAGAAGTTTAACAGGCTTCCAATCAAAGCATTTTATATTGTGGACAGTTTTGGGCTTATCAAGAAAAAACAGTTTACAAGACTGGTTCAGATAGCAGACAATAATTTAAGAGAGGATATAACCCTGGGATATCATTCACACAATAATATGCAGCAGGCAATGGGAAATGCATCATGCATGACAGAAATGAATTTAAAGAGAGATATCGTACTGGATGCCTGCGTATTTGGAATGGGAAGAGGCGCAGGTAATCTGAATATGGAATTGTTTGCTGAATACATGAATGAGAACTTTGGCAAGCATTACAGAATAGAGCCTATGCTTGAAATAATCGATGAATATTTAAATGACATTTATAGAGAAAGTTTTTGGGGATACTCCCTTCCACTTTATCTGTCAGCATCAAATGCCTGCCATCCGAACTATGCGATTTATTTTGCGTCAAAAGGAACTTTGACAGTAAAATCATATAATGAAATACTTAAGTCCATTCCTAAAGAAGACAAGGCTTTATACAGTAAAGACAAGGCCGAAGAGGTATATAAAAAATATCAGGAAAACTTCATTGATGACCGTGATGTGTTAAAAGAACTGGAAAGCGAATGGGACGGCAGAGAAATATTGTTACTTGGACCGGGAAGGACATTGATAGAAGAAAAAGATAAGATTGATAAATATATTTCAGAACACAAGCCTGTAGTGATTTCTTTGAATTTCGTACCGGATAATTACAGATGTGATTATGTGTTTAGCTGTCATATGAGAAGATATAAGAATATACAGGATAGAGATGATGTAAAAAAAATCATAACATCGAATTTGCGTGAAGCACGGAACTATGATTACATGGTGAATTTTGCAAGTTATTCAGCAGAACATCCTGAAATTATGGAAAACTCCGGTGTTATGTGTGTGAACTTCCTGTTAAGTCTTGGAGTCAAAAAAGTATGTATAGCAGGATTAGACGGATACGATACAAGCAATAAAGGAAACTATGTGAATAGTGGACTTGAATATGATTTTTCACCTGAAGTACTGAATTTAAGGAATCAGCTGATAAAAAAAGAATTTGGTAATAAATCAGGTAAAATTGATGTGGAATTTTTAACGGAGAGCATGTACAGATAAAAGGAGTTTTGTTTTGAAGAGAGCAGTTATTACCGGACCAACCGGTGCAATAGGAATCGCATTAATAAAAGAACTGATTAGAAATAATATAGAAGTATATGCAGTATGCAGACCGGGGTCTAAAAGAATTGCGAGAATACCAGTGGATGAAAAGGTTAAGGTTATTGAGTGTGCATTATGCGACATAAAAAATCTGCCTTCACGTATCGATAAGAAAACGGATGTATTTTATCATTTTGCGTGGGATGGAACTTTTGGCGAATCAAGAAATGATATGGAGTTGCAGAATAATAATGTAAAGTTTGCATTACAGTCAGTAAAGGCGGCAAAGGAGCTTGGATGTACAAAATTTGTCGGCGCAGGTTCACAGGCAGAATACGGAAGGGTTGAGGGAGTGTTAAGACCTGATACGCCTGCATTTCCTGAAAACGGATACGGTATTGCAAAACTTTGTGCAGGACAGATGACAAGGATTCTTTGTGGTCAGCTTGGAATAGAGCATGTATGGACAAGAATACTGAGTATCTACGGCCCTTATGACGGTGAAAATACCATGATTATGTCTACAATCAGAGAATTGTTAAAAGGCGGAAAACCGGCTTTGACAGCGGGTGAGCAGATGTGGGATTATCTGTATTCAGACGATGTGGCAAAAGCCTTTAGAATGATTGGTGAGAAGGGGAAAAATGGTGCGACATATTGTCTTGGAAGTGGGAAAGCCAGACCGTTAAAGGAATACGTAGAAATATTAAGAGATTCTATAGACAGTACTCTGCCATTAGGAATGGGTGAACGTCCTTATGGAGATAAACAGGTGATGTATCTGTGTGCAGATATAGAAAACCTTACAAGAGACACAGGATTTGTGCCGGAGACAGAGTTTGGAGAGGGGATAATAAAGACGATAGAATATGTTAAGAAGGAGATAGTGTGAAAAATCATATTGATATATGATTTTTCACACGTCAATTTGTGCCGCAGGCGCCACAAATTGCAAGTATCGCGAGCTGAATTGGATATTCGGCTCGCGATTCCTCCGACGCAAGCGTCTGCGGAATGGAGATTGTATGAAGAAATTTAATACTGCAGGTTTATGCGTACCAAATAAGCATTATATGGTGGATACTTCAAAAAAACTTGATGAGATAATACGCTTAATTGAAAATGAAGAATACTTTACAATTAACCGTTCCAGGCAGTATGGAAAAACGACAACGATTTATATGTTGAAGAATAGGTTGAGTAAACATCATGAGGTTATTACAATTAGTTTTGAAGGTGTCGGGGAAGCACCTTTTTCATCAAACAGTAGTTTTGTAAATATGTTTATTCATCTTGTAGCGAGGGCTATGAAATTTACAAAAATAAGTGAAGAAAATATTGCTTTATGGAGAGCAGAAGAGCAGTTTAGGGAAGAAGATGCTATTTTAGAGTTAAGTGATAGAATTACAAACCTGTGTGAAAAATATTCCGTTATCCTTATGGTGGATGAGATGGATAAATGTTCAGATAATCAAGTATTTTTAAATTTTCTTGGAATGCTTAGAAATAAGTATTTAGCTAGAAATACCGGAGAGGATTTTACTTTCAAGAGTGTGATTTTAGCTGGTGTATATGATGTGAAGAACTTAAAATTGAAGCTTCGACCAGACGAGGAGCGCAAGTACAATAGTCCTTGGAATATTGCGGTTGATTTTAATGTTGATATGAGTTTTAATCCCAAAGAAATAGCAACTATGTTAGTGGATTATGAAAATGATTTTCATACAGGAATGGATATTGAGAAAATTAGCAATCAAATATATCATTACACTAGCGGATATCCATATTTAGTCAGTTGGATTTGTAAGTGGATTAATGAACAGGGAAATAATAATTGGACAAGTGACAGTATAAAAAAAGCACAGAAGGCATTTTTAATGTTACGTACACCGCTTATGGACGATTTGGTAAAAAATATAGAACAATATGAAGGACTAAAAAATCTCATCGTGCAGATATTATTCACGGATAATAATGTATTGTTTAACATTTTAAATCCGGACATATCTCTTGGAAATGTATTTGGAATACTTCGCGAAAAAAATGGGAAGGTATCAATATCAAATATCATATTTGAAATTGCTTTATATGATTATTTTTCATCTATTCGTGTTCAGAACGGATGGAGAAATAAAAGCGAGAAGAGTCAGTTTATAAAAGAAGATGGACATTTGGATATGGTTCGTGTTCTTAATCGTTTTCAAGCATTGATGAAATCGGAGTATCGCAAGGAAAATGAGCAGTTTATTGAAGGTCAGGGAAGATTGTTATTTCTGTGTTTTTTGAAACCTATTATTAATGGTACAGGTTTTTATTATGTGGAACCGGAGACGAGAACAAGTAATCGAATGGATATTGTTGTGACTTATTTGGAGGAAGAATTTATTATCGAACTAAAAATATGGCATGGGAAGCAATATCGAAAAGAAGGTATTAAACAACTTAATGGTTATTTGGATAGTCGAGAGCAGAAAAGAGGATACCTTGTTAGCTTTTCTTTTTTAAAGAACAAAGAATATACAGCCGGGTACTTGTCTGATGTTACGAATGAGGATGTGGATGGAATTGAGGATAAAGAAATCTATGAAGTAATAGTGTGAAAAATCATATTGATATATGATTTTTCACACGTCAATTTGTGCCGCAGGCGCCACAAATTGCAAGTATCGCAGAGCTGAATTGGATATTCAGCTCGCGATTCCTCCGACGCAAGCGTCTGCGGAATGGAGATTAGTATAGAAAAAAATGTAAAAAAAGAAAATTTCTTGACAGTCATATAATAAATCGGTATCATAAAAAAGATGATGTAATGATAGATTTTATAATCATAAGAAAGGCACAGTGAACAATAATGAAAAAGGTAAGTGTACTTATTCCTTGTTATAATGAAGAAGACAATGTGGTTCCGATGAGTGAGGCAATCACAGAGTTATTTGAAAAACAGTTGACACAGTATGATTGGGAGCTGTTATTCATAGATAATGATTCGCATGATAAAACGAGGGAGCTTTTGAGAAAGATATGCGAAGGAAATAGTCATATAAAAGCAATATTTAATGCAAAAAATTTTGGTCAATTTAATTCTCCGTATTATGGAATATTACAGACAAGCGGAGATTGCACAATTTCCATGGTGTGTGATTTTCAGGATCCTATTGAATTGATTCCACAGTATCTTAAAGAGTGGGAAAATGGATATAAGATAGTTATCGGAATTAAGACTGGAAGTAAGGAAAGTAAGATAATGTATGGTCTCAGATCTCTTTATTATAAAATGATAAAGAAGTTTTCTGATGTGGAGCAGATAGAGCATTTTACAGGATCCGGACTATACGATAGAGATTTTGTGGAAGTATTAAGAAAGTTGGACGACCCTACACCATTCCTCAGAGGAATTGTTGCAGAACTTGGATATAGAAGAAAAGAGATTCCATACGTACAACCGCAGAGAAGAGCAGGAAAGACTCATAATAACTGGTACAGCCTCTACGATGCTGCAATGCTAAGTTTTACATCTTATACGAAAATAGGGTTAAGATTATGTACGTTTGCCGGATTGATTTGTGGGGCGTTAAGTTTTCTGATAGGCATGGTTTACCTGATAGCAAAATTAATCTGGTGGTATTCAATGGATGCGGGTATGGCACCGGTACTAATCGGTGTATTTTTCCTGGGAGCGGTCGAGTTATTCTTTATCGGATTTATTGGTGAGTATATCATGAGTATTAATCAAAGAGTAATGAAAAGACCACTGGTGATAGAAGAAGAACGAATTGGATTTGATAAAACGGAACAGGAAGATACTAAAAGATAAATTTAAAAATAAAAGTGTTGAAAAGGCGGATATTATACTATGTTGATAACATAGATATATTCCGCTTTTTCGCATTTTTAGGTTTAAAATTCCTTTGATTTGTAAAAACTAACGTGAAAGAAAAATGAAATATGGTAAGATTAAAAATATTTAACATAAATAAAAATATGAGGTGATTTATGTGGAAAAAATAACGTTAGAAGAATTATCAAATGAATGGCTGTTATCGAGAGAGAAATTTGTAAAAGAATCGACGTATTCAATATACTGTACTCATGTTGGAAATCATATTGTTCCACAGTTCGGGAATTTGATATGTCAGGAGATTACATCTGATAGTATACAAGATAGGATTAATACGTGGCTTTCTCGAAATGAGCGAAATCAACTGTCAGAAAAAACTATTAAAGATATTGTTACAATTTTAAAATCAATTCTAAAGTATGGGATAAAAAAAATGCATATTCCCAACACGGAATTTGATTTTAAAATACCAAGTTCCCTGATTACAGCTAAAAGAAAAAAAATAGCGACGTATACGTTGAAAGAACAAAAATTAATCCATGATGCAGTTTCTCAAAACATTAGTTATAAAAATCTTGGGATATTGTTTTGCTTATACACCGGAATAAGGATTGGAGAAGTATGTGCACTGAAATGGGAAGACATTGATTTTATAAATAATGTGGTATATATTTCTAAAACGCTTCAGAGAATTTATATTCGTATTCCGGAAAAAGATATGATAAATAAAGGATATTCTAAAATAACAATAACTTCTCCTAAAACGATATCCGCCGAAAGAATAATTCCAATATCCAGTGAATTAATAGCTATTATTGAAATAGTGAAGCCTAAGGATTTAGACACATATTTTCTGACAGGAACAAAAAAATTTATAGAACCAAGAACGTATAGAAATTATTATAAGAAATTTATAACATCGTTAAACATTAATGTTTTAAAATTTCATAGTCTGAGACACAGTTTTGCAACACGTTGTATTGAGGCAGGGGCTGATTACAAGACAGTTAGTGAACTTTTGGGACATACGTCAGTGAATATTACCATGAACCTTTATGTTCACCCGAGTATAGAACAAAAAAGGAAGTGTATTGAGATGGTTAGTCTGCACTGATAATATAGGTAAAAATAGTTAAATAAAATTGCTTGACATAAATACAATAAATAGGTATGATTATCTTGATTGTGTTGTTAAGTAAAGTACTTAAGGATTCAAACTGAAAATACTATTTTAAGAGAAAAGTTTAATTAAAAATTAAGAAAGGATACAAGATGAGGTTAAATATTCTTTATCAAACAGATAACAATTATGCACCATATACCGGTGTATCAATGACTTCACTGTTTGAGAGAAATAAAAATATAGCTGAAATATTTGTCTATATATTAGACAACAAAATAAGTGAAGATAATAAACGAAGAATGAAACAAACAGCTAAAACCTTTGGAAGGACGATTGAATTTATTCCGGCAAATGATGTAGTTGAATATATCAAACAGTGTGATATGCCAGAATATAGGGGTGGTTATACTAATTACTTAAAATTATTTGCCGGAAATTATTTTAAAACAAAGAATATTGATATTGATAGACTGGTATTTATAGACAGTGATACATTGGTGTTGGGAGATTTATCAGACTTAATAACTATGGATTTAAAAAATAATCTAATCGCCATGGTTGAAGATTCACTTACGTATAAATTTAAAAACAAATATATTGGATTAGAAGAAGATTCACCATACTACAATGCAGGATTTGTTTTGTTTGACATGAAGTTGTGGTTAGAAGAAGACATAATTACTCAAATAAAGTCTTATGTGGTAAATGTTAGAAGTTCGTTTACTAATCATGAGCAAGATATATTGAATGTTATGTTCAAAGACAGAATTTTGACAATTAGTCCAAAATATAATTTTCAGCCAATACATGATATATATACACCATCACAATATTATAGAATATTTAAGAAAAAAAACTATTACTCAAACGAAGAATTAAACAATGCAAAAAAAGATATACGGATTTATCATACATATCGTTTTATAGGTATTTTCCCGTGGGATGACAATGATGTTCATCCGGCAAATGAATTATTTGATAATGAGCTTTATTGTTCAGAGTGGAAAAATTACAAAAAAAAGAAAAAAAATCTGCCAGGTTATATAAAGTTAGAACGAGTACTTTATAAATATTTACCTAAAATGGTTTTTTTAAAGATTTTTCAAATGGTAAATCATGTTGTATATACAAAATCTAACCGTAAAAATTATATTATGTCAAAAAAAACTGATTGAAATTAAGTTTTATTCAGTACATTATTGTCAATAGCTATGACCAGTTTATTATGTAGAAGAAATTACGAGGTTAATATGAAAATATATATTGTTGCACATAAAGATTTTTCCAACCCTGTAGATGAAAAAATATATTGTCCTATACAAGTTGGAGCAGATATAAATAAAACTATCAATAATTCATGGATAAAAGATAATACCGGAGATAATATTTCTTCTAAAAATTTATCATATAATGAATTAACTGCTCTGTATTGGATTTGGAAAAATTCAGAAGAGGATATAGTCGGATTGTGTCATTATAGAAGATTTTTTGTGACAAGGATCGGAAAAATAAAGAATTTATTGTTTGGAGTAAAAAAGAATTTTATAAATGAAGAATTTGTAAAAAAAATTATATCAAAAAATTTTGTAGTTGTTCATAATAAAACCTATTTTAAGCAAGGAAATAGGCAGCAGTTTTTAGATACACAAAAATATCCAAATGATATAGATATACTAGGTGAAGTTATAGCAAGTAAATATCCCGAATATGCAGATGCGTACAAAATGGTTATGAATGGCACATCATGTCATTTGTTAAATATGATAATAGCAAAAAAAGAAATAATAGATGACTATTGTGAATGGTTATTTGATGTATTATTTGCGGTCGAAGAAAAATTGATTGATATGGGTGAGAAATCATTCGAGCGTAGAATGGGAATGCTTGGAGAAAGAATGCTTGACATATGGTTAATAGCAAATGATATTCAAGTAAAAGAAGTTTATAGTATTAATACAGAACGTATCGATTGGAAGAATTGGTGATATATTGTTTATATTACTGTAAAATTAAGGAGAATATTAATGATAAAAGCTAATAAATATAAAGGGATTTTCAGACAAATCTTTTGTGTGTTAAGTATTTTTGCTGTTTTTTGGACATTTGCCTTATTATCTGAATATACCGACAAATCTAATAGTTTTTTGATAATTTTAAAGAGCATATTATTATATGGTATGTTTATTTTCACATTGATATTTTCTTCATTTAACTTTAACAAAATAGACTTAAAGAATATAAAATATCTTATTAAAAACAATATTGGAATTATTATATTGTTAACAGTATTTGTAATTTCATCTTTATCTATTATGGATATTTGGTTTACTAATGACGCACAAGAGTACTATACCAGTATTATATATAATAGAAGATGGAATTTTGAAAATTTCCTAGGAATGAAAATGTGTGGTCATTCAGCCAGCTTTCTTTTGGTTTGGTATTTGATAGGAGAGTTTATCATACCTAATTCTGCCAATGGTGTTCATATTATAACTATAATTATGGCATCACTAACCATATTGGCGATGTTTGGAATTTTACGAAATATGTTTCCTGAAGAAAAAAATGAAACTCTTGTTTTGGTTACGTCACTGTTTGCGTTTTCACCATATTTCTGGGGAATTCTTGGTGAGTTGAATATTGATTTTCCAATTTTATGCGCATTAGTTTGGATGGTTTATTTTCACATAAAAAAACTTTATATTCTTCAAGCATATGCAGGAGTTTTTATGTGTTTTTCAAAAGAAACAGGGGTGATTGTGTTTGGGTGTTATATGCTTGGATGGGCTATAGCTATATTTCTTAACGTGTACAATAAGGGGATTAAAAACATATTAAAATCGCTGTTTTGTTTCCCGATGATAATTTGCTCGTTAGGAGGAATTATTTGGATATATCAATTCAAGTTTTTAAATTCAGGTACGGCATGGTCTGGAGTATCTAGTGAAAATATGGCAACTCAAATTGTCTCAGCAGAATCTGCAAGTAATAATGCTTTTTCTAGCTGGTATTTATTTATGATACATAAAATTAAGGAAATATTATTTATTAATTTCAGTTGGATATATGGAATAATGTTAATAATCTTAGTAATTTTATATATTTTTAAGGATAATATTATCAAACCTCTTAAACTTGATAAAAAGATTATATTATCTATTTGGGGAGCTTTTTTTGGCTTTTATAATTTTAATTTATGGTTTGTTACATTGGCACATTATAGATATTTGGTTTGCATGATTTTTTTCTGGGTTATGATATTTTCTATTGTTTGCTTAGGTATTGTAAAGTCAAAGAAAATTAAGTATTTTTTGATTATACCTATGTTGTTTGTTACTATAATTTCGAATTTTTATACAGATCCAATTTCTACTATATTTTTTAGTAGAGTAAATATGGGAAATGGATACGTTATAGATACAAATATTTTTTATAGAGAAAACAATGTGGTTTATTACGATAAAGATAAAGAAGAAATTTCAAAAGATGCATATGGTGACACAATTGTAACTAATAGACAATACTCATATAGAGGAAGATGCATAAATTCAATATTAAAAAAAATAGATTATGATGAGAATACATTACTTATTATTCCGAATATAAATTCGAGCCAAACAATTAATTTTATATATGGAACAAATTCAATCGAAAGAGTCCATGCTGTTCATTATGTAAATAAAGATTCTAAAGTATTGAATTTTAATAATAAAGATTGGGATCTGTCAGAGAATGAGCAATGGATAAAATTAAATGTTATTTATCCAAATGAAAATGATGTTTTATCAGATAGCATTTACAATACATATGATCGGATATAT
>CAMHLZ010000021.1 GCA_946186125.1 uncultured Lachnospira sp.
GATTAATGCTTGTAGAATCTTGATTATTCCGATACTCTTCTTTATTCATTCCCATCTTAGATTTTATTTCCGGATCATAAATCTTTCTTCCCCTACTACCACCATATGCGAATGTTCTGGCAATTCCAATAGCTCCTATAGCATCAAGTCGGTCTGCATCCTGCACACATTTTCCTTCTATGGTATCAGGTACGACTGAATCAGCTCCTGCAAATGAAACCTCATCTATAATTTTGCATACTGCCTCTATCCTTTTACCATCTATTTTGTTAATTGTCATAAAATCAACTGCATTTTTCTTGGCAGCATAAGTGTCCGGAGAAAGCTTAATATCGTCCACATCATGTAACAGAGCCGCCAACTGCACTGTTTTAACATCTGCATTTTCCTGTTTTGCGATTTTAGTAGCCAGTTTATATACTCGTATCGTATGGTAATAGTCATGACCACTACTGTCTCCCGAAAATATACTTTTTATAAATCTCTTTTCATTATCTGTCATCTTTTCTCCTAATCAACCTAGCAACGCAATATATTAATTTATGAAAGTCATTACTCTCCCCACAAATAGAGCCAAACTAGAGCCATTTGATAAAATAAATGCCGGAAACCCGCATAAATACAGGCTTTCGGCATTTTAGTCCGTTATTCCATCTCAATCGTTCCCGGCGGCTTACTCGTCAAATCATAAAATACCCTGTTCACGCCCCTGACCTCATTAATAATTCGGCTCATAACCTTCTGGAGCACATCAAAAGGAATCTCTGCTGCCTCCGCAGTCATAAAATCAATAGTATTAACCGCACGAAGTGCAACCGCATAATCATAAGTTCTCTCATCACCCATGACACCAACAGAGCGCATATTCGTAAGAGCCGCAAAATACTGGCCGATAGTCTTGTCCAGACCGGCATTTGCAATTTCCTCTCTATAAATCGCGTCAGCATCCTGTACAATCTTAACCTTCTCAGCCGTAACCTCACCGATAATTCTGATACCAAGACCAGGACCCGGGAATGGCTGACGGAAAACAAGCTTTTCCGGAATGCCCATCTCAAGGCCGGCCTTACGCACTTCATCCTTAAACAAATCACGAAGAGGTTCAATAATCTCCTTGAAATCAACATGCTCAGGAAGACCACCTACATTATGATGCGACTTAATCACTGCAGACTCACCGCCAAGGCCGCTTTCCACAACATCAGGATAAATCGTTCCCTGAACCAGGAAATCAACAGCGCCGATTTTCTTAGCTTCTTCCTCAAAAACACGGATGAACTCTTCACCGATAATCTTACGCTTAGCCTCAGGTTCCGTTACACCGGCAAGCTTGCTGTAATAACGCTCCTGTGCATTGACTCTGATGAAATTAAGCTCGTACGGACCATTTGGACCAAAAACTTCCTCAACTTCATCGCCTTCATTTTTACGCAAAAGACCATGGTCAACGAACACACAGGTCAGCTGGCTACCGATTGCCTTAGAAAGCATTACGGCCGCAACGCTCGAATCAACACCGCCTGATAAAGCACATAAAACTTTACCGTTGCCCACTTTCTTTCTAATCTGTTCAATAGAATTCTCAACAAAAGAATCCATTCTCCATGTGCCTGAGCAGCCACAGATATTACGTACAAAATTGTACAACATCTTCGTTCCCTCCTGCGTATGGAGAACCTCCGGATGGAACTGAATCGCATACAGATTCTTATCAGGATTCTGAGCTGCAGCAACAGGACAATCCGCAGTATTGGCAATAATCTCAAATCCATCTGCAACCTTTGAAATATAATCAAAATGACTCATCCAGCAAATAGTTGTCTCGCTTACATTACTAAACAAAGGAGAATCAGTATTCACCTTTACTTCGGTCTTTCCGTACTCACGAACAGGTGCCTTCTCAACCTTGCCTCCGAGAACATGCATCATAAGCTGTGCACCATAGCAAAGTCCAAGAACCGGGATTCCAAGTTCAAAAAGCTCCTTCTTATACGTCGGTGCATCCTTCTCATAACAACTGTTAGGTCCGCCTGTCAAAATGATACCCTTAGGGTTCATCTCCCTGATTTTTTCCAAATCAGTCTTATACGAATATATCTCGCAATAAACATTACATTCCCTGACACGGCGTGCGACAAGCTGATTATACTGGCCGCCAAAATCTACCACTATCACTTTTTCCTGGTTCATTTGTATCAAATCCTCCTGTTTTTCTTGCATGTCGTTTAATCCGACATATTAATCTTCTATCCATTATAATGTAGTGACAGATGAAAAACAAGATATTTTTCACCTTACTACTTCAAATACTTCTTCAAAAACTGTCCTGTATAAGATATTTTTTTACGGACTATTTCCTCGGGAGTTCCGGTCACAATGACAGTTCCACCCTTATCTCCGCCATCCGGCCCGATATCGATTATATAATCCGCCGTTTTAATAACATCCAGATTATGTTCGATAACCACAACCGTATTTCCGCTGTCAGACAGCTTTCTTAAAATCTCAACCAGCTTATTTACATCATCAAAATGAAGACCTGTTGTCGGCTCATCCAATACATAAATGGTCTTGCCGGTTGCACGTCTGCTTAGTTCTGTGGCAAGCTTGATACGCTGCGCTTCACCACCCGATAAAGTAGTGGACGGCTGTCCAAGTCTTATATAGCCAAGTCCGACTTCCTGAAGAGTCTTAATCTTCTTATAAATTGATGGGACATTTTCAAAGAAAATAACCGCCTCATCCACCGTCATATCAAGAACATCATAAATATTTTTACCCTTGTATCTGACTTCCAGAGTTTCTCTATTGTAACGCTTTCCTTCACACACCTCACAAGGCACATATACATCAGGCAAAAAATGCATTTCAATCTTAATAATGCCATCACCACTGCACGCTTCACATCTTCCACCTTTGACATTAAAACTAAATCTGCCCTTTTTATAACCTTTAGCCTTAGCATCCGGTGTTGCTGCAAATAAATCACGTATCTGGTCAAACACGCCTGTATAAGTAGCAGGATTGGAACGCGGCGTCCTTCCGATAGGAGACTGGTCAATATCTATAATCTTGTCAAGATTCTCTACGCCCTCTATATGATCATGCAGCCCCGGTATAGTTCTTGCCCTGTTCAGTTTCTTTGCAAGTGCCTTGTACAGAATTTCGTTTATAAGAGAACTCTTTCCCGAGCCCGAAACCCCCGTAACACAAGTCATTATTCCTAATGGAATCTCCACATTTATATTTTTAAGGTTATTCTGGCGTGCACCAAAAATCTTAAGATAACCTGTGGGTTTTCTTCGTTCTGAAGGAACGGGAATAAACTTTTTGCCACTTAAGTACTGACCGGTTATAGAGTCCGGATTATTCATAATATCCTCAGCCGTTCCCACGGCAACGACTTCTCCGCCATTTTCACCTGCTCTCGGACCAATATCCACAATATAATCCGCCGCCATCATCGTGTCCTCATCATGCTCAACCACTATCAGCGAATTGCCAAGATCACGCAAATGAAGCATGGCATTTAACAACTTATCATTATCCTTCTGGTGCAGACCGATACTTGGCTCATCCAAAATATATGCAACACCGACAAGACCTGAACCAATCTGGGTAGCAAGACGTATTCTCTGCGCCTCACCTCCCGACAAAGAAGCAGTTCCTCTAGATAAAGTCAGATAATCCAAGCCAACATCAACCAAAAACTTAATCCTGCCTTTTATCTCCTTCAAAATCTGGTCTCCAATCTTATGCTGATGACTTGACAATTCTAAGCAGTTCAAATAATCCTGAAGCTCAAGAATAGGCATAGATGTAGCCTGAAAAATATTCTTATCACCCACTGTAACGGCAAGCGATGAAGCCTTAAGTCTCTGTCCTTTACATTCGTCACACGGAGAAATCTTCATATACTGCTCATACTCCTGCTTCTGATTCTCCGAATAAGTTTCCCTGTAACGCCTCTGCTCATTCTTTATCAGTCCCTCAAAAGTAACGTCATAAACACCTTCACCTCTCTGTCCCTTATAATATACCTTCACTTCCTTACCACCGGTTCCATTTATAATAACATCTTTTGCTTCAGACGAAAGCTGTTCAAAAGGAGTATCCAGTGAAAAGTCATATTCCCTTGCAAGTGCTTCTAAAACCGCATGAGTAAAGCTTCCTTCTTTACCCGAAGACTGCCATCCCATAGCTACTATGGCACCGCCATTAATACTAAGAGACTGATCCGGAATCATCAGATCCACATCAAATTCCATCTTATATCCCAGACCTGAGCAGGCAGGACATGCGCCAAAAGGATTATTAAACGAAAAACTTCTCGGCTGAACCTCTTCAATGCTTATATCACAGTCGGGACATGAAAAACTTTGGCTGAATGTTAATATATCTCCATCAATGATGTCTACCATCATGATTCCGTCTGCCAATTTCAGAACCGTCTCAATAGAATCAGTCAGTCGTTTTTCGATACCTTCCCTTACAGACAGACGGTCAACCACAATCTCAATATTATGTTTCTTATTTTTCTCAAGCGAAATCTCTTCCGACAAATCGTAAACATTTCCATCCACGCGCACCCTCACAAAACCCTTTTTTTTAGCCTGCGAAAACACTTTTTCATGCTGTCCCTTTCTTCCTCTGACAACAGGTGCAAGAAGCTGGAATTTCGTTCTTTCGGGCAGCGCCATAATCTGATCCGCCATCTGGTCTACCGTCTGCTTTTTAATCTCCTTGCCACATTTAGGACAATGCACGATACCAACCCTTGCATACAGCAATCTGAAATAGTCATAAATCTCAGTAACGGTTCCCACCGTAGAACGCGGATTTCTGTTAGTCGATTTCTGATCAATTGAAATCGCCGGTGGAAGCCCTTCGATACTGTCAACCTCAGGCTTTTCCATTTGTCCTAAAAACTGTCTTGCATAAGAAGACAGCGACTCCATATACCGCCTCTGACCTTCCGCATAAATAGTATCAAAAGCAAGCGAAGACTTTCCCGAACCACTTAAGCCTGTAAACACAACAAACTCATCTCTTGGAATGTCAAGACTGATTCTCTTAAGATTATGCTCATTTGCACCTCTGATTTTTATATATTTCTTACTTGTTTTTTCTTCTTTCACTTTACTCTCCATTTCAATCAACTATATACTTTTTCAATCTCATCATCTGGTCACGAAGTTCTGCTGCCGCCTCAAAATCCAGCTCTGCCGCCGCCTTTTTCATCCTGTTTTCCAATTTAGTTACAAGACGTTCGATTTCTTTTCTGCTCATAGATTCAGGGTCTTTCTCCAATTCTGCCGTTGTATTTTCAGCTTCCTTTGAAATACTGATAAGATCCCTGACTGCCTTCTTAATAGTTGTAGGTGTAATACCGTGTTCTTCATTATACTTTTGCTGAATCTCACGTCTTCGGTTCGTCTCCCTGATAGCCTTATCCATTGAATCAGTGATATTATCCGCATACATAATAACATGACCTTCCGCATTTCTTGCCGCCCTTCCGATAGTCTGGATAAGAGAAGTCTCCGACCTTAAAAATCCTTCTCTGTCGGCATCAAGAATAGCAACCAGTGTAATCTCAGGAATATCAAGTCCCTCTCTTAAAAGGTTAATTCCTACTAAAACATCAAACACGTCAAGACGCATATTTCTTATAATCTCCGTTCTTTCGAGGGTATCAATGTCCGAATGAAGATATTTTACGCGGATTCCATTTTCCTTCATATAATCGGTCAGATCTTCAGCCATCTTCTTTGTAAGCGTGGTGACAAGAACTTTATTCTTCTTAGCAGTCTCTTTATTGACTTCGCTTATCAAATCATCCACCTGATTTTCCACGGGACGCACATCAATCTTAGGATCAAGCAGTCCGGTAGGTCTGATAATCTGCTCAACCCTCGCAAGTTCATGCTCATCCTCATATACATTCGGTGTCGCTGACACGAACATCATCTGATCAATCTTACTCTCAAACTCATCAAAATTCAGCGGTCTGTTATCCTTCGCAGACGGAAGCCTAAAACCATAATCCACAAGTGTAGACTTTCTTGATTGGTCGCCGGCATACATTCCCCTGACCTGCGGAATCGTAATATGAGACTCATCCACAATCATAAGAAATTCATCCGGAAAATAGTCAAGTAATGTGTGTGGAGTTTCACCGGGTTCCAATCCTGCAAGATGTCTCGAGTAATTCTCTATACCTGAACAAAATCCTGTCTCACGCATCATCTCAATATCAAAATTCGTCCTCTCCGATATCCTCTGTGCTTCAATCAGCTTGTCCTCACCCTTAAAA
Organism: uncultured Lachnospira sp.; assembly: GCA_946186125.1. Classification (GTDB taxonomy): domain Bacteria; phylum Bacillota; class Clostridia; order Lachnospirales; family Lachnospiraceae; genus UBA2821. The sequence continues at coordinate 6,317 of CAMHLZ010000021.1, forward strand.
TAAGCAACCCGCTCCTCAAGTTCCTTTTCAATGCCAACAATCGCCTTTTCCATCTTTTCTTTAGAAACAACATAATGAGATGCAGGAAATATTGCAACATGTTCCAAAGCACATTTCACATGTCCTGTCAGAGGATCAACCTCAGTTATCCTATCAATCTCATCTCCGAAAAACTCAACTCTGATAGCATTTTCACCGGAATTTGCAGGAAATATTTCAACAGTGTCTCCCCTTACCCTGAAAGTTCCTCTCTTAAAATCCATATCATCCCTCATATATTGGATATCTATCAGTTTTCTTATAACTTCATCCCTGTCTTTTATCATTCCGGGTCTTATGGATACAACCATTTCCTGATAATCAATCGGACTTCCAAGTCCGTAAATACATGAAACACTTGATATAATAATAACGTCACTGCGCTCTGAAAGTGCAGCCGTGGCCGAATGCCTTAACTTATCAATCTCATCATTAATGGCAGAATCCTTTTCAATATAAGTATCCGTAGAAGGTACATACGCCTCAGGCTGATAATAATCATAATAGGATACAAAATATTCAACCGCATTTTCAGGAAAAAATTCCTTAAATTCCCCATATAATTGTGCCGCCAATGTCTTATTATGAGCAAGAACCAGAGTCGGCTTTTGAAGCTGCTGTATAACGTTTGCCATGGTAAATGTCTTACCGGATCCTGTCACACCCAGCAAAGTCTGAAACTGATTACCTTCTCTAAAACCCTTAACCAGCGAAGCTATCGCCTCCGGCTGGTCACCCGTAGGCTTATAATCTGAGTGTAGTTTAAATTCCATTGTCCTCATCCTTTAAAACTTATTTCAAACATTGTAACATATATATTTTTACTAATCAATACAAAAAGTGAACAAATGTTCACTTTTAAAAATATTTGCCCGGCACCTTTCAAAAATCATTCGGTGCCGGACAATAAACATTATCTTCCTGTAATATATTCAATTGCTTTATCTAGCTGCTCATCAATATCTGCCGTATTCTCATCATCCGCGACTTCTATATCCGGGGATATTCCTTCACCATGTATATTCTCGTCATTTGGAAGGTAATACTTTGATACAGTCAGCTTAATCGCAGAGCCGTCGTGCAAATCCATAATCTGTTGCACGATACCCTTTCCAAAAGTCTTTTTGCCGATTATAGTACCTACTCCATAGTCTTTCATAACACCTGTAAATACTTCTGATGCGCTTGCACTGTTTTCGTTGACCAGCACACATATAGGAATATCCTTAACCGTAGCATCATACTTGGCATAGTGCTTTTCACCATCTCCATTTTTATCCTTCGTGTATACCAGAGTCTTATCTTTTTCTACAAACAAATCGAGAAGTTCACAGACAACATCCAAGCGTCCTCCCGGATTGTTTCTGAGGTCTATAATCAGACTTCTCATTCCTGATTCTTTAAGTTCATTGAGTGCTGCTGAAAACTGGTTCGTGCTTACACCGTCAAACTCTGAAAGCTTAATATAACCGATATTACCTTCAAGCATTTCACTTTCAACAGTTGGTTTTTCAATAGTTTCTTTGTAAACACTTACATCCATGACGTCTTTCCCACGTCTTAACGTAACCGTAAATTCACCTTCTTCAATCGACTTAATATATGCAACTATATCAGATGATGTTTTTCCCGAAAAATCCTCATCATTTACCTTAAGCAATATATCATTTTCAAGAATCCCGGCTTTTTTTGCAGGGGTATCGTCATATACACCTTTTACAACTATATTTCCGTCATCATCTTCAGTTATAACGACACCTATTCCGTCATATTCACCATCAGTAGACTTTGTCACACTCTCATACTCATCTGCCGTATAATATACGGAATACGGATCATCAAGTGCCTGCATTATTCCTTTAAACGCACCGTCAACTAACACTGATTCATCTGTTTCATTTAAATAATATGTCGCAATACATTTCTTAACTTTATTAAGCTTTTCATCAAACTCTTTACTGTCAAAAGATGCAGCACTTGCCTTTAATTCCTTATTACCATACATATTATTCACAATAGAATTAATTCTAAAGTGCATAATGATAACAAATGAAACAATAAACACTACCGCAATAGATAAGCCGGTAAAAAATCCCTTTAAATACTCTTTCGTAAGCTTATCTTCATTTTCCAAATCCATCTCTTCGTTACCTTTCAAATTAATAACCTACATACATGTGAGGATCAACATACTCACCGTTAACACGGATACTCAAATGTAAATGTGGTCCTGTCGAACGTCCCGTTGAACCTACATATCCAATAACATCTCCCTGCTTTACATACGCACCCGGTTCAACAGCTGCCAAAGAACAATGCATATATACTGAATATACATTATTTCCATGATCAATTCCTATCCAGTTACCTGCAGTAGTACTATAATATGACCATGCAACCTGACCGTCAGCCACCGCATGTATCTCCGTTCCCGAAGGAGCTCCTATATCCAGACCACTGTGATAAGAAGTCGATCCATCAATAGGATCAGTCCTATAACCAAACTCAGACGTAATACGATGAGACTCTTCCAGAGGCCATATAAACTGCTGACCGGTATAAACAAACGATGTGCTGACACTTCCTGCCGCAGCTGCTGCAGCTCTCTGTGCCTCAATCAACTTCATCTGTTCTATCAATTCCTGCTCCTGCTTAAGTTCTTTTTCATTTTCCTCAATTTTAGCCTGCGTATCCTGTATCTGCTGCTGATAAGAATCAAGTTCTTTCTGCTTATCAGCAATCAAATCTTCTACCGTGGATTCTTCAGTCTCTTTTTGCTGCTGCAATAATTGTAAGTCAGCCTGCTGGGTAAGCAATGTATTCTTAGTCTCTTCTATAGCATTCTGCGTTTCTTCCATTCTTCTAAGCATGTCACGGTCATATTCTTCCAATTCATTAATATATTCAGCTTTGTTGAGCATATCAGAAATACTTTCAGTACCAAACATCATTTCCAGATAAAATGTATTTCCATTTTCAAACATAAATTGAATCCTTTTCTTCATAGAATCATACTGTGATTCAATTAATTCTTCCTGTTCCTTTAACTTTCCCTGTGTTTCATCAATCTCAGTCTGCTTTGCCGCTTCCTGTGCTTCAAGAGACATAATGTCCTCTTCTATCGCCTGAAGTTTCTCATCTAACGCCGCTATATATTCATCCGTGTTCGACTTAAGAGTATTAAGTCCTTCAAGAATAGTCTTGGAATCTTCAAGCGACTTTTCTAATTCCTGCTTTTTCTGATTTGCTTCCTGAAGACTGGTTGCAAAAATCGGTGCCGTTACCGTAAGCGCAAGCGATATCATTGTGACACCACACAGTACTTTCATAAAAACCTTTTTCATCTTAATTAAAAACACTTCCTTTGTGCTTACACTTTTAAATGTTTTCTTACCGTTATAATACTACCAATCAGACCAATTCCACCACCGATGGCAAGAGCCATTGGAATCATCACGACAAATACTTCGTGAATAGCTAAAAATGAAAAATTGCTTGTAATCGTGTGGAATTGTCCCAATAAATATTTTACCACTTCTCTATATACAAAATATAAGGCAATTAATGGGATAGATGCTCCGATTATACCTATCACTACACCTTCTACTATAAAGGGAGCTCTTACAAAATAATCGGTTGCTCCAATTAATTTCATAATCCGAATTTCTTCTTTTCTTACCGCAATACCAATCATTACCGTATTACTTATAAGAAAAATACCGACTGCAAGCAATACACCAATAATAGTAAGCGAAATATATCCAACCATTTTAGCAAAATCTGTAATTGCATTTGCCGTCACATCAGAATAATTCACCTGTCTTACTCCACTTGACGATTTTAAAAATGTAACCAATGATTTCTGCATTGAAACATCACTCAGTTTTATCTCAAAATACGACGAATTTGCCAACGGGTTATCATCCTTAAATCCTTCTGCAAGCTCAGGATTGGACGAAAAATAATCCTTTTTGAAACTTGCCCATGCTTCATCCGCTGATGTATAGGTAACTGATGCCACCTCCGGTCTCTTTTCTATAGCTCCTTTTAAATAATCAATTTTATCCGGGCTGATTCCTTCGTCAAAAAATACAGTAATAGACACGGACTCCTTAGCTTTATCAACCATATGCTGAAAATTCGCTATAACAGAATATAATATTCCCATCATAAAAATACATGCTGCTATGGTACCAACCGAAGCAAGTGAAAAAAGCTTATTACGTCTGATATTCTTTATTCCCTGAACCAGACAATAAACAAATGTACTAATCTTCATAATCATATCCACCTTTTTTCTCGTCACTAATTACTACGCCTTTATTCAAGGTAATAACTCTCTTACTCATAGCATCAACAATCTCTCTGTTATGAGTAACCACAAGAACTGTAGTCCCCCTATGGTTAATCTCTTCCAATAATTTCATTATCTCCCATGAATTTCTCGGATCAAGATTTCCCGTTGGTTCGTCTGCAAGCAAAATGGACGGATTATTAACAAGTGCTCTCGCTAAAGCCACTCTTTGCTGTTCTCCTCCGGATAACTCCTTAGGATAAGAACGATATTTTTCAGAAAGTCCGACCAGCGATAACATCGCTGGGACTCTCCTTTTTATAATCCTCGTCGGTGTCTCAATAACTCTTTGTGCAAAAGCAATGTTTTCATATACATTTCTGTCTTTTAACAGGCGGAAATCCTGGAATACAACTCCCATATCCCTTCTAAGATATGGTACCTTGTTTCTTTTAAGGCTTCCCAGGTTTTTACCGTTTACACATATACTTCCCTCCGTCGGCTCTAATTCTTTCAAAAGAAGCTTAATAAGAGTCGACTTTCCTGAACCACTGTTTCCCACGATGAATACAAATTCACCTTTCTCTATATGGATATTCACCTCTTTTAAAGCAGGTGCACCTGTCGAATATGATTTAGAAACATTGTTAAGAACAATCATTTTAATAAACCATGCCTTTCTAGTATTCTAATTTTTCCATATATTTCATATATTTAACAACCATTAATGCAATCTTAAATGTAATGGCATCTTCAAATATTCTCAAATCCAGATTGGTGCTTTTTTGTAATTTATCCAATCTGTATACGAGAGTATTTCTATGAATATACAACTGTCTTGATGTCTCAGAAACATTAAGATTATTTTCAAAAAATTTGTTAATCGTTGTCAATGTTTCCTCATCAAACTCATCCGGCGATTTTCCGTCAAATATTTCTTTAATAAACATCTTACAAAGTGGAATAGGCAACTGATAAATCAATCTTCCGATTCCGAGATTACTATATGCAACTACATTTTTTTCACTATAGAAAATCTTACCTACATCAAGAGCCATCTTAGCTTCCTTGTACGAACGCGATACTTCTTTAATCTCATTAACAACCGTACCATATGCAATATTTACTTTAGTCATCGCTTCTGAATTAAGCATATCCAATACTGTTTTTGCAATTTTTTCAAGATCATCATTATTCTCATCCGGTGCAACTTCTTTTACCAGAATAATATTCTTCTCGTCAACTGCCGTAATAAAATCTTTTGTCTTTGTAGCAAAAAGGCTTCTGACTGTCTCTAATGCATTAGTATCCTTCTCGTGCTTAGTCTCGATAATATAAACTACTCTTCTGACTTCCGTCTCAATATGCAGCTTCTTTGCCCTGTTATATACATCAACAAGCAACAAATTATCCAACAGAAGATTCTTTATAAAATTGTCTTTATCAAATCTTTCTTTATAAGCAACTAACAAATTTTGTATCTGGAAAGCTGCCATCTTTCCAACCATATATACATCGTCACTGCTTCCCTTAGCTAACAACACATACTCCAATTGATTATCATCGCTTACCTTAAAGAACTGAAAATCCTGAAGAACCTGACTTTCTGCTGGTGAAGCTACAAAATCCATTATGGCATCACCATAGTTGTCAGCCTCATTAAATGTTGATGCTATAACTTTTCCTTCTGTATCCGCAACACACAAATCCACTCTCGTGATTCCTTTCAATCCTTCGATTGTACTTAATAGTATCTGGTTTGATATCATTTGCTCACTCCCTTTGATTTTATTTTCTATTTTCCTAGTATTTATCTTAAACTATTTTTGTGAAAAAAAAAAGAGGAAATACAATTTTTTATGTATTTCCTCAAAATTTTTCTAAATCATCACATATTAGTTAACGATTACAAGCTGTGTATCCTTATCAAAGATATGAAGTTTTGCTGTATCAATCGCCATCTTGATTGTATCACCCGGTCTTGCTGTTGTACGAGGATTTACTCTTGCTGTACAACTGAACTGGTCAATATCAAAATACAGGAATACTTCTGCACCAAGCATCTCATAGAGACGGATAGTAGCTTCAATTACGCTGTCGCTCATTGAGTTGATAAGCATTTCTTCATCATGGAAATCTTCCGGACGAACACCAACTACTACAGTCTTGTTGATATAGTTACCATCTATCAATGCCTTTGCTTTAATAGCAGGCACTTTGATTGAATGAGAACCGAAAATCAATAATACATCTGATCCTGATTGTGAAACCTGTGCATCGATGAAGTTCATCTGTGGAGATCCCATAAATCCTGCAACGAAGAGGTTCTGTGGGCTGTCATATAATGCCTTAGGCGTATCACACTGCTGAATAATACCATCCTTTAAAACTACGATTCTTGTACCAAGAGTCATAGCCTCTGTCTGGTCATGTGTAACGTAGATGATCGTAGTCTCAAGTCTCTGGTGAAGTTTTGAAATCTCAATTCTCATCTGTACTCTTAATTTAGCATCAAGGTTTGATAAAGGCTCATCCATAAGGAATACTTTTGGATTACGAACGATAGCACGACCCATGGCCACACGCTGTCTCTGTCCACCTGATAAAGCCTTTGGCTTACGATCAAGAAGGTGCTCAATATCAAGAATTCTTGCTGCTTCATGTACTAACTTGTCAATCTGATCCTTTGGTGTCTTTCTAAGTTTAAGACCAAATGCCATATTATCATATACAGTCATATGTGGATATAACGCATAGTTCTGGAATACCATCGCAATATCCCTATCCTTAGGTTCTACATCGTTGACAAGTCTGTCCCCGATATACAACTCACCGCTTGAAATCTCCTCCAAACCTGCGATCATACGAAGAGTTGTAGATTTTCCACAACCTGATGGTCCAACAAAGATAATGAATTCCTTATCCTGAACCTCAAGGTTGAAGTCCTTAACAGCCACAAAGCCATTAGGATACACTTTACAAACGTTCTTTAATGATAAACTAGCCATTTATAAATTCCTCCTAAAATTAAATATCATTTTCATTTGTAATCACTCAAATTACTATGTAATTATATCCGAATTTTTATAAAAATTCTATGTAATAAATAGCTGAAATCCTATTTTTCAATTTGGTTATTTTGTATATTTGTAATTTTTTTTGTGCAACTTTACAGTGTTTTTGTGTTAAATACATAGTATGATTATTACATATTGATAAACATAATAAATACGCTGATTAAAACACCAAGAACAATCGGTACGGATATAATACGTCCTTCCTCCGTTTTTTTGAATCCTTCCCGGAAATTTTTGAAGCATTCACACATATGTTCCCATCTTCCTACTCTTTTTGCATACCATCTGAAAATATTAAAATTAATAATAACTGCTACGACTGCCATTATACCAAATCCTGCCAGCATTGCTATTTTCATATTTGTTGAATAGCCTGACAGATTAGTGGCTATTTCACCGGATTTTTCCATATATTTTTCATATTCAGGATTATCCTGCATTTTTTCTAGAATTGGTTTTAGTTTCACCATTTCCATCAGACACACCGTACTAAAATTAAAAGTAAAATGCATAATCATGGATGCATATATGCTGTCCGATGCTTCATCCATAAGTGCAAATACGGTTCCAAGCACAAAAGCATATGCAAACTGATTGATATTCATATGATTGACACCAAATAAAAATCCGGATACAACTGCCGCCGCAAAAACCCCATAACTTCTTAATCCATAAAAAAACATCCCTCTGTATGCCAGTTCTTCCAGTACAGCCGGCAAAACAGCTATAAGAAGAATATTTACTATAAACGGATTATTACTAAGTTCCGTAATAGAGCCTGCTACATAATTATCTGAAAACAGCATGGTAACAACATTTAAAAATGATGATACCGGCATACATACCCATGCAAATATCACAATAATTATTATCTCTTCTATTTTTATTTTACTATGTCTTATCTCTTTTAACGGCTTTCCTCCCATTGCAATAAGATAAATTAACATTGGTAATGCAATGCTCACCTGTCCAAGCAAAAGGCTGAAATTAGAATTTAAGAATCTTTTAGGAATATAATCTGCAAAGAATCCAATTCCAAGTAAAACCATAATGTTCATTAAAAAGAAGATCCCCGTCTTTGTTGACTTTTTCATTAAATTATTTTACTCCTATTGCCTCTATTTCTATTAACACGTCTTTCGGAAGTCTTGCCACCTCGACACATGAGCGTGCCGGACAGTCAAATGTAAAATATCTTGAATATACATCATTTACTTTTCCAAAATCATCCATATCTTTTATAAATACTGTTGTCTTAATAACATTTTCAGCAGGAATGCCAGCTTCTTTCAACAACGCAACCAGATTGCCAATAGCCTGATCTGCCTGTGCCTCTATTCCTTCAGGAATCTCGCCTGTTGCAGGATTTACCGGAATAACTCCTGACGTATAAACCATGCCGTTAACCTCAATTGCCTGTGAATATGGTCCGATTGCCGCCGGTGCCTTTTCTGTTGATATAATTTTCTTCATTTTGTGTACCTCCATATATTTTTTCTATTCATTAATAATTATAATAGATTTTTCTTTTATTTCAATCTTACGTTCACGATACAATTTACCCACAGCCCTTTTAAATGCTGCCTTGCTCATTCCAAAATCATTTGCAATCACTTCAGGAGATGCTTTATCGTTATACGGAAGTTTTCCATCATATTCTCTTATTACCTGCAATACTTTTTCTGAGTCTTCATCCATCTGCATATACGCTTTTTTAAACGGACTAAGATTTAATTTTCCGTCACGTCTTACTTCTGTTACTCTTGTCTTGATAATATCTCCAACCTTAAAATCACAATGAATCTCTTTTTTAGGAATTAATCCATAATATTTAAAATCTACGGCTACAAATGCACCGATTTCATCATGTAATTCATAAATCATTCCTTCAACTTCAGCATCCCTGCCGTATTTTTCTGCCGGCATAAGATATTTATCTACGTTCATGGTAGCGGCAAGTCTTCCGCTTTTATCTACATACATTGCTACCAGATATTTACGTCCCTCTTTTACTCTTGTTGTCATCTCTCTGAACGGAAGCAGCAAATCTCTTTCCAGACCATAATCTAAAAATGCTCCTATTTTAGAAACTTCTTTAACCTCAAGAAGTGCTGTCTCTCCAACCGTTATAAGTGGTTTTACAGTAGTGGAAATAATTCTGTCTGATGAATCTTTGTATACAAACACTTCAACCGAGTCTCCTGTTTTCAAATCAAAAGGCACCTGTTTCTTAGGCAGAAGTACCCTTTCTTCACTTCCGTCACTTAAATATACCCCAAAATCCGTCTTTTTAACCATTCGCAAACTTTGTATCTTACCAATTTCAAGCATTTTTACACACCTTTCTTCAACTCATATGAGCTTCAACAATACAATATATGTTATCCTGCAAATCTGTGAGAACTACCGTTTCAACATCTTCATTTTTTGCAATTTTAACTTTTATAACATCGTCTTTTACGGCCGCCTTTTTATATTCTATAAACATCTGTTTTACTTCTTTGTCTTCTGTGTAATAATCACATGCAATCTTCGCATACCAGCTATTATTCATATGACAATTTGTATCTATATGATAACCTCTGACTTTAATTTCATCAACAGTATTTAAATTATCAGGAATTTTTATCTTTCTCGGCGCAGTTTCCATTTCCATTTTTTCTTCCATACCGTACATTTCTATATCTGAAGGATGTATTCTCATTATTCTTTGTTTTTCCACGTCTATAAGAATCCATCTGGTGGTGGCTTTTACACAGGGCTCTCCATCTTCATCCAATATCATATAATCTCTATATCCGAACATTTTATCATAACCGTGCGCCCATGATGTAACTTTCATCAAATCCCCCATCTTAAGAGATTTACAAAACACGATCTGCCATGAATTTAACAGCCATGCTCTCCCTTTTTTTCCAAGTTCCTCAAATCCATCTCCTATTTCCTGCGAATGAAAATTACTGCTATCCTGCATTCTGTCAATCATAGCCCCTATTGTCATCCTGCCATTCTGTCCTATTTCACTATATCCAACTTTCGTCTCATAAATATGTATCATGTCACCTTTCTCCTATTGTATAAATTTACATATTACGGAACAAAGAGTTTTGCTTGCAAAACTCTAGCGCGACCGCGGTATTGCGCAGCAATTAACTCCATCTCCGCGGTCTGCGCATCCTCGCGGAGCGTTTTTTATGTAATAGGAAATTGCATCGCAATTTCCTATTACATAAAAAATCCTTCATCATGTCTGATGAAGGATTCTTAATTAGCTGGCCCACAAGGATTCGAACCTTGAAATGCTGGAGTCAGAGTCCAGTGCCTTACCATTTGGCGATGGGCCAATGTCATGCGACAAGAAGTATTATATACCATCTTTTTTAAAAATGCAAGTACTTTTTTTAATTTTTTTCAAATCATTGTTACTATTCACAGCTGTTTATTTTCTGTAATCTTCCTGCTGTGAAGCAGGAACCTCTCCCGTAATGAGGATTTCAGGTGCGTAGCACCGAGAGAGCTGCGAAGCAGCGGGAAATCCGAATGTCAGGAGAGGAGCTGTGAATAGTAACAAATTGTCTTTTCTCGTTTGGAGATGCTTCCCTGTGATTATTGACTATTTTTCACCTAATCCCAATCAATACTCAACTTCCACCAATACGAGTCCATGTGCCGGAGCAGTAAATCCTGCTGCCTGGCGGTCTTTCGCCTCAAGTATATCCTGCATTTCCTCCGGTCTTCTTGCTCCTCTTCCTACCTCAATAAGCGTTCCCGTAAGAATCCTCACCATATTGTATAAAAATCCGTTTCCATAATACAAAATATCAAGTTCGCCTTTTTCGTCGCGCTTTATCTCTATCGAATAAATAGTTCTAACCGTAGATTTTTTCATATGTTTATTTGAACAAAAGCTTTTAAAATCATGTTCTCCAATAAAATATGCAGACGCCTTCTTCATCTTATCCAAATCCAGCTCTGCATCATAATGATACTTATAGTTTTTCCGAAATACATCTGATTCCACAGAGTTTTGTATTCTGTAAAGGTATTTTTTCCCTTTTGCATTCAGTCTGCTATGGAAACGCTCTGCCACTTTTTCCAGTTCTGCCACACATATGTCATCCGGTATATTTCTATTAATCTTTTCTCTTAATTTCTCTTCATCATATAACTTATCAATTTTAAAATTTGCTACCTGTGCCATCGCATGAACCCCCGCATCAGTCCTGCCGGAGCCTTGCACCTCTATTTTCTCACCTGTAATAAAATATATTGATTTTTCAAGAACACCCTGTATTGTATTCTTAGTATTCCCCTGTTTCTGCCATCCATTGTATGCACTTCCGTCATACATTATCGTCATTTTATAATTATACATCTTCTACTTCTCTATGAATTAATTCTCTTTTTTACAACAATACCATCTTCCGAACTAAATCTGTCCGCACGTGCATTCTGAACGAACATACGGTATTCTTTCATTAATCCGTCCTTATGCATATCTGATATTGCCTTTGTAACATCAAGGCTTTCAAGACTCTCACCCTTGCCTACACTTGTGACATCCGTCTTCATATCCGACTTAAGTGCAAAATCTATTACTTTATCAGTAGGTAAAACTCTGCTGTCATCCCTCTCTGTAGAAAAATCCTCGAGCTTTCCCGGAGCAACTTTTTTAATCTGCTCCTCAGCCTTCTTTAATACTGCTGATTCGCTTGATTTTTCAGTCAGTACAGATTGTCTTACGTTCGATATTCTGTTGTAATCTAAATAATTCATGACATTCATGTACTCACATCTCCTATCTTTACATACTATACTTGTACCTATTTATCGACATTTTCCGCGTTCACTTAACCCCTTTTTTCACAATTATGATATTTTTATTCTTTATGCACATAAACTTCGTATTCCTGTTCATCTGTATACGCACTTCCTTCTCTTGTAAAGCCGCATTTTTTTGCAAGGTATAACGAAGGCAGATTTTCTTTAAGAATAAAACTATACACCGTATTTACTTCCAATTCTCTTTTAGCATACATAATTATGGCATTTAAAGCTTCTGTTGCATAGCCCCTTCTCTGATAAGCTGCACCTATCACATATCCGGCTTCTACGCAAAATTCACCGTTATATTCCCGGTTACTAAGTCCTGCCCTGCCTATAATTGTTCCGTCTTTTTTCTGCAATATCCAGATTCCATATCCATAAAACCCATACATATTCTTAATATATGCTACGATAAATTCTTCCTCTTCCTTCCGGTCTTCGTAGAGCCCTTCCATATACTTGGTTATTGATGAATCTGAATATATATCATAAAGTGCATCTAAATCATCAAGACAGATTTCCCTTATGATGAGCCGCTCTGTCTCCATTACAGTTCATGGTTCGCCGTTTGCGTGACAATATACCATATCTAAAAATTCTGTTTCTATCCCTGTAAAACTTTCCACCAGATAATCTGCCACCGACAAATCCTGATCGCCGGAATTCTTATTTACAAAACCCACACATGCCATATTAGCATTTTTTGCGGCTTTTACACCATTTGCTGAATCCTCAATAACAAGACATTCTCCACTTGTAACTCCAAGCTGATTCGCCGCCTTTATAAATACATCCGGTGCAGGCTTTGGATTTTTCACATCCTCACCACTTACTAATTTGTCAAAATACTCTTCTATCTGCAATTTTGAAACAACATCTTTAATAATTTCCAACGAGGAGGATGATGCCACCGCAAGCTTAATTTTTTTTCCATGAATCTTTTTTACAAGCTCTACAGCTCCTTCAATGGTAGGATATCCTTCTTTTTCGATAATCGCATTAGAATAATCCCTTGACATATCACATAGTTCATCTACAGGCTTTTTTATATCGTACTTTTCCGTCAATTCTTCCCACATAAATGCCAGAGTACTTCCTATAAATTTTTTATAATAGTCATATTCAAAATCATATCCGAACTCTGACATTATTTGTTTGTTTGCCTGATAATGGACGGGTTCGGTATCAACCAATACCCCGTCCATATCAAATATAACCGCTTTTAACATTTTTCCGGTTCCTCGTATTCTACTCCGAATGTATCTACAGTTACACTCTTCATCACTACGTCTTCTAATGGTCTGTCCATATAGTCCGTAGGCATATCAGCGATAGCATTTACCACATCCATACCTTCAATAACCTTTCCAAATGCTGCATAATCTCCGTCAAGATGCGGAGATGTCTGATGCATAATAAAGAACTGTGAGCCCGCTGAATCCGGATGCTGTGCCCTTGCCATTGATAAAACGCCCGGTGTATGCTTAAGTTCATTTACAAAACCATTTCTTGCAAATTCACCTTTTATTGAATATCCCGGATTTCCCATACCTGTTCCCTCCGGACATCCGCCCTGAATCATAAAGCCTCTTATTACTCTATGAAAAATCAAACCGTCGTAGAACTTTTTATTAATTAAACTTATATAATTCTTTACAGTGTTAGGTGCAATCTCCGGATATAACTCCGCTTTTATAATGCCTCCGTCTGCCATCTCAAATGTTACTATTGGATTCTTGTTTTCCATTTCAAATGTTTCCTCCATATATCAAATTAGAATTTATGTCCGCCACCACCATGGCTTCGTCCACTGCTGCTGCTATGATATGAACCGCCACTGCGACCACCGCCGCTTGAACTTTCAATCTTATGCTTTGTAACAGTAGTCCTTAAGAATATATCACTTTTATGATGAACTGTAAACTTATTATTATTCAAATATGTATTTGCATTTGCCGTCATCTTTGATTTATTACCTGATGCTATTATTAATACAATAATTGCACTGGTAAGCAAACCTATACCAAGATCCACAAAAATATTTTTCAAAGGACTCTTTTTTCTTGAATTATCAAAATCGTGAGCATTTATATAATCCGCATAATCCGTGTAGTTTTCTGCAAACCATGGATTAACCTGTTCTGAATAGTTTTCATTTATATAATGTACATGATTTTCTACTTCTTCAATAAATTTTTTTGATGCGCCATAATAATCATGCGAACCCATAAGGTCATCAAGTTCACATGATATATCTTCTATATCATCATCGTTAAAATATTGAATAGCAATACCACAGGTGTTAATATAAAATTCTCTGTTATCCATATCGATAACAAACAGCACTCCGGAATATCCCTGGTCAAATCCGTATCCATACTTATCATAAAAGGCATCTGAAAAATCCCTGGTTGATAAGCCCATTGTATCATTTACAGTTAATACTCCTACATCCAGCTTTGTGGTTTTTGCCGCAGAAACGCATCTTGTCTGCAGTTCTTCTGCCTCTGACTCTTTAAAAAGTTCTGCCAGGTCATAAACTTTGACTGCGTTTTCGTCAAAAATTCTGGTATAACCACAAAGCATTACATATACCAAACCAATTATAAGGAGTGATAATGCTAATTTTTTCTTTTTCATCATATGTCTCCTCCTATAAAAATCTTCCTACTAAAAATAATATAGCAGTGATAACAATCGTTAAGCCTACATACCAGCCAATCATTTTCCCTTTTGACAAAGGTCTGTCAGCAACTATTTTTCCAGTCTGACCATTCATTGCAAAAAGAAAATCTTTATCATTGTATCTGAGATTTAAAATCCAAACAGGCATAAGCATATACTCAGCCTTCAGCTTACTAAGCATTGAATTCTGTCTCGTTATATTTACAGTTGCATAACCTGATATTGTACTTTTGGTCGTGTCTAAAATATATTGGCGTATTCTTTTCTCAGCTCTCGGTGAAAGCTGCTCTGCCGTATAGTTATATTTTTCTGAATAATATCCTGATAAGTACGGCATCTCAAAATCTGTTATTTCGTTATAATTATACGGTTCAACTTTATCCATTACATCATCAGGCATTTTTTCAGATGCATCCGTCGGAAGTTTGTCATATTCAGCTTCAACATCTCTTGTAACAATATAATGATCTGTGTATGTATATTCATAGTCCCCTTTTCTGGAATGTCTTACTTTTGTACAATCCGCCGTCAAATTCATCCTCGCATTATAATCATACATCCAAAACGGAACATACATACCCGTAATCTTTTCAATAGTAGCATTAGAGCTAAACAATGACGGAGTAAATAATCCTTTTTTTGCCCACTCTCTATATTTTTCTACAGCAGACTGCTTATTTATCTTAAATGGTATCAGATGCTTTGGTGCCAACGCTCCAGTCAGACGATTTTGAACCATGTTTGGTCTCCCGCAAAAACTGCAGAATGTCGCTGATGTGTTTTCATCTGTTAATATTTCTGCACCACATGACGAACATTTAAATGTAACAAAATCAGCAGTTTCACCCGTCTCGGTAAAATCCCCCTCAACCTGTTCACCCGTATCAACATTAAACTTGCTTATTTCTTCCAGTTCTTCAACAGTAAGTTCCGTACCGCAATGTTCGCAGACCATTTTTTGTTTTTCACCATTAAACTCCATAGGTGCGCTACATCCCGGACATTGATATGATCTAACCATATATCCTTCCTCCTAAATACTTTCTCATATAATAGTACCAAAACCAGACAATAATGTCTATATTTTTTCCTTGTTCATTTTTTGTTCACTTTTTATTTAATAAGCTTTTACATTATAAACATTCTTTATTCAATAATAACTAGTATACTTACATCATAGTAAATAGTAACAACGCAAGTTACTTTTCTAAACTTTTTTCATAATATTGAGTTAATGTAATATTAACTCTCCTCCCTTTTTATATTATACAAAACCAACAATGAACTAGAACGAAAAAAGATGTACCGCATGCATCTTTTTTTGTTTGTGCATTCTTTTCGCAAAAAAAGAAACGGGCCGGAAATCATTTCCCGGTCCGTCTTTATACTTTTATTTAATATTATACTTCGAAAATCAAATCTCCGTATGAAGGCATTGGCCATGCTTCTTTGTCAACAATCATCTCTAATTTATCAACCGGACTTCTTAATGCTTCCATTGCAGGTTTTACCTCATCCTTAAAGAATATAGCCTTTTCTCTGCCCTCCTCTTTTGTAGCGGCCTGTGCCACTATATCCTGAAGTTTTGACAATGCAACCTTTGTATCTGAAAGAAGTGCCGATGTTTCCTGTAAAAGCTCTGTCTGAACGCTAACGTCAGCATCAGGGCATGCAGCCGTTACTTCATTAATAGAACCTGCAAGATCTATAGTTGCCTTGATAACAGACGGAATAATCTGCTTTCCTGCTATGTCAATCATAGCTCTCGCTTCAATATTAAGTGCTTTTGAATATGACTCATACTGTACTTCTGAACGTGACTCAAGCTCAGCCTTTGTAAATACGCCAAATTTTTCAAACAGTTTTACTGATTTTTCAGTAGTAAGTGCAGGAACTGCATCTACCATAGTCTTTAAGTTCGGAAGACCTCTTCTTGCCGCCTCTTCTACCCATTCATCAGAATATCCGTCACCGTTAAATATAATTCTCTGATGTTCAATAGCGAGTTTCTTAATCAAATCATGTACTGCTTTATCAAAATCATCTGCTTTTTCAAGTTCATCTGCAATATCACAAAATGCCTCAGCAACAATAGTGTTAAGAACAACGTTCGGGCTTGCAACCGAATCAGATGATCCTACACTACGGAACTCAAACTTATTACCCGTGAATGCAAACGGAGATGTTCTGTTTCTGTCTGTAGCATCTTTATGTATATTTGGTAATGTTGAAACTCCTGTCTCTAACTTTCCTGCTTTAAGACTGCTTGTAGCATTTCCTGTGCTGATAAGCTGATTTACAACGTCACCAAGCTGATCACCAAGGAACATTGATATAATTGCAGGTGGTGCCTCATTTGCACCAAGTCTGTGGTCATTACCAGGGTTGCCTGCCGATTCACGAAGAAGGTCTGCATGAGTATCTATAGCTTTCATTATTGCAGTAAGTACAAGTAAAAACTGTATATTTTCGTGAGGCGTTTTTCCAGGCTCAAGGAGGTTAATTCCGTCATTTGTAGTAAGTGACCAGTTGTTGTGTTTTCCTGAACCATTTACTCCTGCAAACGGTTTTTCATGAAGCAGGCAGACAAGTCCATGTTTTCCTGCAACTCTCTTCATCATCTCCATAACAAGCTGATTATGGTCTACCGCAATGTTAGCTTCTTCATAGACCGGTGCCAGCTCGTGCTGTGCAGGTGCAACTTCATTGTGCTGTGTCTTTGCAGGAACACCAAGCTTCCACAACTCTTCATTAAGATCCTTCATGTAAGCTGCGATTCTTTCACGAATGATTCCAAAATAATGATCATCAAGCTCCTGTCCCTTCGGTGGCATGGCACCAAACAAAGTACGCCCCGTAAATATAAGGTCTTTTCTCTTTAAATATTTATCTCTGTCAACAAGGAAGTATTCCTGCTCAGAGCCGACAGAAGGAGTTACCTTAGTCGATGTTGTATTTCCAAATAATCTTAATATTCTAAGTGCCTGAGTGCTTACCGCTTCCATAGATCTTAACAATGGTGTCTTTTTATCAAGCGCCTCACCTGTGTATGAACAGAACGCCGTAGGTATGCAAAGAATTGCTCCTGCAGCACCTTTCTTAATAAATGCAGGTGACGTGCAGTCCCATGCTGTATATCCTCTGGCCTCAAATGTGGCTCTAAGACCTCCTGTCGGGAATGAAGATGCATCAGGCTCTCCTTTTATCAATTCTTTTCCTGAAAATTCCATAAGCACCTTACCGTCTGCCTTTGGTGATGATACAAACGAATCATGTTTTTCAGCTGTTACGCCTGTCAATGGCTGGAACCAGTGAGTATAATGAGTTGCTCCTAATTCTATAGCCCAGTCTTTCATGGCATTTGCAACCACATCTGCTACCTGTATATTCAGCTGTGCTCCCTCGTCTATTACTTTTCTTAATTCCTTATAAATCTGCTTTGGCAAACGCTCCTTCATAACGGTATCGTTAAATACATATTCACCAAATGATTCTGCTACGTTAAATACTGTTTCACTCATCTTGCACTACATTCCTTTCCACTAATTACTTTTTATCATTATTTTATTTGCGATTTTTGTGCACATGCGCACAGCAAATAAAAAATGCGTCCACGAATAAAACCGTGAACGCCATTGTTCCTAAAATTATATCCAAGAAATCGAGCGAACCCGCTAGCTTGATTCTCACTTCAATCTCTATCTGTTTAATAAAATACACTATTTAAAATGAAATTGCAAGCACTTTTTTTGTTTTATTTTAAAAAATTTCTTAAAAACCTGATTAACCTGCCTGTTCATCGACTATTTCTTCACCTCTGACAAGCTGCACAACAAATCTTCTACTCTCATCATTTCTTCTTGTACAGGTACATAATGTAACTATGTGATCTGTAAGCTGTATACCCTGAACATCCGTAGAATACAATTTTCTCGCCCAGCATCCGTCAACATACCTCTGAAAATCTTCATCCGTAGGGAAATCATATGTAAACGTGTCACCCACTGCATCTGTCTCGTATGCCGCAAATACATAGTATTTATAATGCTTATATCCCACATATATATCAAATGTCGGGTTCTGTTCATAATACGATCTCGAAGAATATTGTGTCAGTGAGCCAAACATGGCATAATTTACCATATCGTGTCCGTAAATTATACAATTACGTGCTTCGAGACCTTCCGGTATTCTATAATCTATGAAAATTGAACCATTTTTATTCTGCGAATAATATGCCGTATGCTCCAGATAATAGTCATTATCCGTTCCCTGAAGTATAGGGTAGCTTATTGAATTTCCCTGGGAAATCCATCCTTTTGAGTCGGAATTTATCGCAAGCATACTATCATAATTCCAAACCCATTCTGCACCCTTGTTATTGTTGGAAATTATAATATTTCCATCTGAATCTACTTCCGTTGACTGCTGACATGAAAAATCCGGAATTTCAAACAGGCTGTTAAGATCTTCGTAGTCTTCATCACCCTCCTTGTAATCCAGATAGACATTCGTCATCTCATAACTTGCATATGTAAACACACACAAAGCGCCTATCATGATTACTTTTCTTATAATATCAGGAATTTTGATTTTATTTTTAAACATTGACTTCCTCCTAAAGCTTTTCCCTCTGTAGGAAATCATGTATTTCCTACAGAGGGAAAAACCCGATGCATGACATCGGGTTTTGCATTCATATCATTACCTGATTCTACGCTTTTCCTACTGAACCAAATAATTCCATTTTCTCTTTTACAGTTGCTTTAATAGCTTCTGCACCAGGAGCAAGAAGTTTACGTGGGTCAAATCCCTTGCCTTCAAGATCCTTCTTATCTTCGATATATTTTCTTGTAGCTTCAGCAAATGCAAGCTGGCACTCTGTATTAACGTTAATCTTAGCTACACCAAGAGAGATAGCTTTCTTAATCATATCTTCAGGGATTCCTGTTCCACCATGAAGTACTAACGGCATATCTCCTGTAAGCTTCTGGATGGCATCAAGTGTCTCAAAGCTTAATCCTTCCCAGTTATCAGGATATTTTCCGTGGATGTTACCGATACCTGCTGCAAGCATTGTAACTCCCAAATCAGCGATTGACTTACACTCATTAGGATCTGCACACTCACCCTTTCCTATAACGCCGTCTTCTTCTCCACCGATAGAACCTACTTCAGCTTCGATAGACATTCCCTTTTCGTTTGCAATCTTAACGAGTTCTTTTGTCTTCTCGATGTTCTCATCAATTGGATAGTGTGAACCGTCAAACATGATTGAGGAAAATCCTGCTTCTACACATTTTAAACATCCTTCGTAGCTGCCATGGTCAAGATGTAACGCAACAGGAACAGTGATGTTTAATTCCTCTAACATTCCGTTTACCATTCCTACAACTGTCTTATATCCTGTCATATATTTTCCTGCACCCTCTGAAACACCGAGAATTACAGGAGAATTTAATTCCTGAGCTGTTAATAAGATTGACTTTGTCCATTCAAGATTGTTGATGTTAAACTGTCCAACAGCATACTTTCCTGCTTTTGCCTTAGTTAACATTTCTTTTGCTGAAACTAACATTTTTTTACCTCCGTATATTCGTGAAAATTTTCAACATTTATTATAACCTATTTTTTATTGATTGAAAACATTTTTTCATATTTTTTTATGATTGGAATAAAATTGTTAGCAACGCCTTCAATACATCCCTATTATATCAATTTTTCCATAATATCCCCCAATAATTGCGTGAAATTTTTCCTAAACTCACTGACATTTTTTATCGGGCTTTGCATTTCATATTCAAATAACGGATTTTCGCCTGTCACAAATTTTAACTTTGGTTTGTACATCTCAACTAATTCCGGTATTTTCACAGGTGAAATAGTTTCTGTGTTTAGCATCTGCATTTTAATTTTTTTCCCGACCACTGATACATCCGTTATATAAGCCTTATGCGCCATCGACTTAATCAGTGCCACATCTAAAAGGTTATTTACCGCTTTCGGCATATCCCCATATCTGTCCATAAGCTCATCCTGCATATCCTCACACTCTTCTTCAGTTTCAATCGCAGCGATACGTTTATATACACTCAATTTCTGTGCTTCATTTTTAATGTACCCGGCCGGGATAAACGCATCTATATTCATGTCAATTGTTGTCTCAAAATCTTCCTGTTCTTTTTCTCCTTTGAGCAGTCTGACGGCTTCATTTAGCATTTTACAGTACAAATCATATCCTACAGCCTCCATGTGTCCGTGCTGCTCGGCTCCAAGAACATTTCCGGCTCCACGTATCTCAAGGTCTTTCATTGCAATTTTAATACCTGAACCAAGCTCTGTAAATTCCCTGATTGCCTTAAGTCTTTTTTCCGCAACTTCACGCAGCACCTTATTTCTCCTGTACATCAGAAATGCATATGACGTTCTGTTTGAACGTCCGACTCTTCCCCTCAGCTGGTATAACTGTGATAATCCCATTTGGTCTGCATCATGAATAATCATCGTATTTACATTTGAAATGTCGAGTCCCGTTTCAATTATCGTAGTTGCAACAAGCACGTCTATCTCACCTTCAATAAATTCAAGCATGATTTTTTCAAGAGTTCTCTCACTCATCTGACCGTGTGCAAACGCTACGTTTGCATCAGGAACAAGTTTCGAAATATGGACCGCAATCTCATCAATATTGTTTACCCTGTTATACACATAATACACCTGTCCGTCTCTTGCAAGTTCCCTGTTAATTGCCTCTCTTACCATCTCATCATCATATTCCATGATATACGTCTGTATAGGAAGCCTGTCAACCGGTGGTTCTTCAAGAACACTCATATCTCTTATGCCGACAAGGCTCATATGAAGCGTTCTCGGAATCGGAGTGGCCGAGAGCGCAAGAACGTCTATATTGTTTTTCAATTGTTTTATCTTTTCTTTATGCGCCACGCCGAATCTCTGTTCTTCATCAATGATAAGAAGCCCTAAATCCTTAAATTTTATGTCTTTTGATAAAATTCTGTGTGTTCCAATCACAATATCAGCCATACCTTTTTCTAATCGTGTTATGGTCTGTTTCTGCTGGGCAGGTGTTCTGAATCTTGATAATAATTCAACATTTACCGCGAAATCTTTCATTCTCGCCGAAAACGTATTGTAATGCTGCTGCGCCAGTATAGTGGTAGGTACTAAAAATGCTACCTGTTTTCCTTCCTGAACAGCTTTAAATGCCGCGCGGATTGCAACCTCGGTCTTTCCAAATCCGACATCCCCGCATATCAGTCTGTCCATTATTTTTTTGCTTTCCATGTCCTTTTTGGTTTCCTGTATAGCTTCAAGCTGGTCATCCGTCTCATCATATGGAAACATTTCCTCAAACTCATTCTGCCATACCGTATCAGGTCCGCATTGAAATCCCTCTTTTTGCTGTCTGACCGAATAAAGGCGTACCAGTTCCTCCGCCATATCTTTTACGGCACCACGCACCCTTGTCTTCGTCTTATTCCACTCGGCAGTTCCAAGTTTGTTAAGCTTCGGCTTTCTGCCATCCGCACCCGAATATTTCTGTATCATATCCAGCTGGGTTGCAAGAATATAAAGATTGCCTCCATTTGCGTACTCTATCTTTATATAATCCTTTGCAATCTTATCAACCTCAATTTTTTCGATACCACGGTAAATTCCCATTCCGTGATTTTCATGTACAATATAATCGCCTATCTTGAGGTCTGAAAAACCTGCTATTTTTTCTCCCGAATATTTGCTTTTCTTTTTATTTTTCTTCTTACGCTCTTTTCCAAAAATGTCAGACTGGGCGATGATTGCATATTTTAAATACGGATATTCAAAACCTTTGTGCACATTTCCAACTGAAATCATTATCTCCCCTTTTTTCAGTTCTCTTTGCATGTCATCACTATAAAATGCTTCTATGTCATATCCGCGGATATCATCGGCGAGTCTTACGGCTCTGGTTTTAGAAGCTGTGAGTATAACCACTTTATATCCGTTTTTCTTATAATTTTTCAAATCTTTAACCAGAAGTTCAAAACTGTTATTGTATGAATTCATATTTCTTGCATCAACATGTATGCTGTCTTTTATCTTTATTTCATTTAGTTTCTGTTCTAGTGTCGTAGTTATAATTGTATTAGCATTACAGATTTTGTGAAATATATCTTTATATGAATAACGCAGTTTAATCTGCCCCGGCATGATATACCCCTTCTCTAACCGGTGCATCATATTTTCGTTAAATTCTTTTTCGAGTGTTTCCGATTTTTCAAGAATTCTTTTTGGTTCATCATATATTATCAATGTATCTTTATTATCAAAATAATCCAATAGCGAAACAGTATCATTTGTCATATACGTAATAAAGCTGTCTATCGCTCCCTGCCCGCCATATTCAGTAATCTGTTCAACAAATTCACTTACAATTCCATTTATCCTGTGTGCCTCTTCCGTCCTCATTTCTTTTCTGAGTTTTCCGGAAAATTTCTCACATTCTTTTTTTATCTTACTGATTCCTTCTTCTAGTTTTTCACTGTCAATAATGTATTCCGTGGCAGGATATATTTTAACAGATTCAAGGTTTTCTATCGAACGCTGGCTCTCTACATCAAAATTTTTAATAGAATCTATTTCATCATCCCAAAGGTCTATTCTTACCGGCACATCCTCAGTAAGCGGAAAAATATCAAGAATACTTCCGCGCACTGAAAATTGACCGGTCATATCTACCTGACCGGTTCTCTGATAGCCGAGTTTTACGAGCTGTTTTTGGATTTTCTCCAGATTAATAATATCCCCAATCTCAAATTCCAGTATATTATCACGGTAACTCTCAAGCGGCAGAAGTCTGTCATACAGACCTTCCATCGTAGTTACAAGTGTGATATTTTCCCCTTCTAAAAGGCCTTTTACAAAGTTCAGTCTCTCGTTCAATATAAGATTTCCATGTATGTCAGCGCTAAAAAACATCAAATCCTTTGCCGGATAATACATAACTTTTTTATCATACATTTTATAATCATCAACGATATTTTTTGCCTTTTGCTCATCCGCCGTTACTATAATCATATTTTTGTATATAGTCTGTTCTCTTACTGCCTGCACGGCATGAACTAACTGAGAATCTGCACAACCTGATATATGAAGCGGAAATCTCTCATTTTCTATATTGTATTTAATTTCTTTAATAGGACTATATTCTTTTAACGGTTCTAATAATGTTTGCATGATAATCTCCATTAATTAAATAAATTCATTGCCTTATCAATTCCCTCGGCAATCATAACTTCAACAGCCCTGGCTGCATCATCTATTCCCTTGTCTACGGTTATTCTCTCAATTCTTCCAAATCTTCCCAATACATAGTCTGCCAAATCCATACCAAGTGGTTTTTCCCCCACACCGATCTTAATTCTCTTAAATTTTTCCGTCCGTAAATGCGAGATAATGCTTTTCATGCCGTTATGTCCGCCTGCGGATCCTTTTGCCCTGATTCTAAGCTTACCCGGGTCAAGGCTTATATCATCATAAATAACTATTAAATTCGATTCAGGATCCACTTCATAAAAATCCACGGCTTCTCTTATGGATTCTCCACTCAGATTCATAAATGTCTCAGGTTTTAAAAGCAGTACTTTTTCTCCCTGAATCATTCCTTTTCCACACATCGCTTTGAATTTCTTTTGCTTTACTTCTATATCATTACGTTCTGCTATATTATCTATTGCATCAAAACCCATATTATGCCTGGTTCCGGCATATTTTTTTGAAGGATTTCCCAACCCTGCTATAATATACATTCATTTACCACTCCTTTCATACAACTTTGTAAATCATATTAAATATATATTTTTTTGTCAATATCAAAATTGCATACAAAATGAATGGCATCTCCATTCACACGGAAATGCCATTCATCTTTTCACTCTCTAAGCTATCCCTAAGCTTCATCTTCTGTAGCCACGTCTTCAAGTTCTGATGCTTTCTCATATTCTTTCAAAATCAATGTCTGAATATGATCTCTTGTCTCAGAATTTATAGGGTGTGCAATGTCCCTATATTCTCCGTCAGATGCTTTTCTGCTAGGCATTGCTATGAACAATCCTTTTTCTCCTTCAATAACTTTGATATCATGTACCACAAACGCATTGTCAAATGTTATTGATATTACCGCTTTCATTTTGCCCTCTCTAGCAATCTTTCTCACTCTTATGTCTGTTATTTCCATTGATGCACGTCTCCCTTCCAAGCTTTTAACTTATAAATTAAATCTTTCATTTCTTTCCAATACGATTTTTATCTCGCCGTTAGATCCGACGTGTGTCGTATTGGCACGTATTGTGTCGTGGCTTTCCACAATACAGTTTTCTATATAAGTATTATCTCCTATATAGACATTGTTAAGAATTATAGAATTCTTGATTGTACAGTTGTTACCTATATAGGCCTTTTTAAACAGTACAGAATTTTCTACAACTCCATTTATAATACAACCACTACTTACAAGACTGTTCTTAACAGCCGAGCCCGGATTATATTTCGCCGGCGGTAAATCATCCACCTTAGAATAAACATCCGGATACTGCTTGAAGAAGTAATCTCTTACTGAAGGCTTCAAGAAATCCATATTCGTTTTAAAATATGACTCCACTGTTGCTATGTTGCTCCAATAAGTAGGTAGCTTGTATCCATATATCCTCTTAATATTCTTGTATCTCACAAGAATATCATTAACAATATCATATCTGTCTTCTGACTCGCATTTCTCAATTAATTCTATAAGCAGTCTTCGTCTTATTACATATATTCCGGTAGATACCGTATTAGACGTAGCCACCAGAGGCTTTTCTTCAAATTCAGTAATCCTGCTGTCCTCATTCATCTTGATACAGCCAAACCGGCTGACATCAGCTCCCTCTGGAAACTCCTTATAAACTACTGTTATATCTGCTTTCTTTTCGATATGATATTCTAAAACTTTGTTGTAATCTAACTTATATATACCATCACCCGATGCAATAACAACGTATGGCTCATGACTATTTTTAAGGAATGAAATATTCTGATAAATCGCATCTGCAGTTCCCTGATACCAAAAACCGTTATCAGCCGTAATAGAAGGTGTAAATACATACAAACCTCCCTGCTTTCTACCAAAATCCCACCACTTTGATGAGCTCAGATGTTCATTTAAAGACAATGCGTTGTACTGAGTAAGAACCGCTACCTTCTGAATATGCGAATTCGACATATTGCTAAGCGAAAAATCAATACTCCTGTAGCTTCCCGCTATAGGCATCGCCGATATTGCTCTCTTATTAGAAAGCTCTTTCATCTTATTGTTATTACCGCCTGCCAGTATAATTCCTATCGCTCTCATTCAACGTCACCTGCCTTAATAATATATTCGCCGCTTCCAAGCACCCCATTCGGATAATCTCCCGTATTGGTAATGCCCGATATTGCTGTATTCTTTCCGATTTTAACATTAGACGGAATCACAGAATACTCACCAATTGTAGCAAGTCCACCGTTATAAATCTTACTGTCAAGTTTATTCGGTACTTCATCCCCAAAACCTATTTCCACATTTTCGCCGATTTGTACATTCTCCGCAATAATTGCTCTGTCAATATGACTTCCATTGCCTATCTTAGTATCTTTCATAATAATAGAATCACGTATGACTGCGCCCTCACCTATCGTCACTCCTACGCCTATTACCGAATTATACACTTCTCCATAAATATCAGATCCCTCACCGATGATACTTCTGTCTACACGTGCATATTCTGAAATATACTGTGGTGGAAGAGCATCGCTCTTCGTATAAATTCTCCAAAATTCTTCATACAGATTAAATATCGGTATGATGTTAATAAGTTCCATGTTTGCTTCCCAATATGAAGAAAGTGTACCAACATCTTTCCAGTAACCGTTATACTCATATGCAAACAGTCTGTTCCCCTGTGAATGACAATACGGAATAATATGCTTTCCAAAATCACAATTACTCTGATCGGATTTTTTTATCAACGCTTCTTTTAGCACCTTCCAGCTAAATATATAGATACCCATAGATGCCAGATTCCCCTTCGGATGTTCAGGTTTTTCCTGAAAGTCTACAATTCTGTTTTCATCATCTGTAAGCATTATACCAAATCTGCTGGCCTCCTCATAAGGCACAGGCATTGTAGCAATCGTCACATCTGCATTATTGGATTTATGAAAATCCAACATCACTTCATAATCCATCTTATAAATGTGATCGCCTGATAAAATCAGTACATATTCCGGATTATATGCCTCCATATAATCCAGATTCTGGTATATGGCGTTTGCCGTACCGGTATACCATTCACTGTTGCCACTCTTTTCATATGGCGGCAACACAGTTACCCCTCCAATATTCCTATCCAAATCCCATGGAATACCTATTCCGATATGCGCATTTAATCGCAATGGCTGATACTGAGTTAACACACCGACAGTATCTACGCCTGAATTAATACAATTACTTAGCGGGAAATCAATAATACGATACTTTCCTCCAAAGGCCACTGCCGGTTTCGCAACCTTAGATGTCAGTACGCCCAGTCTGCTTCCTTGCCCGCCTGCCAGTAGCATTGCTATCATCTCTTTCTTAATCACACTATCACCTCGCTAAAGTTTGATGCTAACATTATACCATAGTTTTACTATAAAGTGAACTGAATTTTAGTTTTTTTTCATAATTTTTCCCAAAGCATTTTTCTTTTATTGACTTTTTTTATAAAAAACTACTAATAATTTGTCTATTTCGCACAATGCGTATTAAAAACATTTTTTTATAGTTTTTATTTGCCATATATGTTATAATCAATGATTAGAATTTTATAACAGAATGGATGGGTGAAAACTATGTATGAAATTAATTTTAATCAAAAACAGCATGTACATTTTACCGGAATAGGTGGAATAAGTATGAGTGCACTTGCCGAAATTCTTCTCTCAAAAGGGTTTATTGTGTCAGGCTCAGATTCCAGAGAATCAGAACTGACTGACAGGCTGACAGGACTCGGTGCAACCATAGTATATGAACAAACTGCCAAAAATATCACAAATAACATTGATTTTTTAGTATATACGGCAGCCGTAAAAAATGATAATCCGGAGCTTGTAAAAGCCCGTGAGTTATCAATACCTACGTTAACAAGAGCTGAATTTCTGGGTCAGCTTATGAGAACATACGAATCAGCTATATGTATTTCAGGAACACATGGAAAAACCACGGTTACTTCCATGATTTCCCAAATACTTTTAGAATCTACCGACCCGACTATTCTCGTTGGTGGTGTATTAAATGCCATTAACGGAAATGCCCATATCGGTTCATCGGGAATCATGGTAAACGAATCCTGTGAATATACAAACAGCTTTTTATCATTTTATCCAACCACTGCTATTATTTTAAACGTAAGAGAAGACCATATGGATTTCTTTAAAGATATTAACGACATCAGAAACAGCTTTAAAAAATTTGCAGGTCTTGTACCTGAAGACGGAACCGTTATTATCAACACTGAAATTGATGACTTTAGCTATTTCACAAACAATCTGAAATGCAGGGTAATTACTTATGGAAAGTCTTCCGACGCTGAATACACGGCTGCAAATATTTCCTATAATAGTGTTGCATGTGCTGAATTTGATGTAATACATAATGGTAAATGCGAAGCACACATAACTTTAGGCGTTCCGGGCGAACACAATGTTTATAATTCACTTGCCGCAATTGCAGCCTGCCGTGATAAAGATGTTGAATACAGCAATATCATCGAAGGATTACACAAATACAGCGGCACAGACAGACGTTTCCAATACAAAGGAACGGCCGGCGGTGTTACAATAATCGATGACTACGCACATCATCCTGATGAAATCGAGGCAACCTTAAAAACCGCAAAGTCCTGCAAATATAATACACTTTGGTGTCTGTTTCAGCCACATACTTTTACACGTACAAAGGCATTTATGAAAGATTTTGCAAGAGCACTTTCCCTGGCAGATAAAGTTATTCTTGCTGATATATATCCCGCAAGGGAAACCGATAATCTGGGAATCAGCTCTGAAACATTGCTTGCAGAGGTCAAAAAAACAGGTTGTGAGGCTTATTATTTTTCAGATTTTGAAGACATCAAAAAATTTATTTTAAAAAATTGTATCAACGGTGATTTGTTAATAACAATGGGCGCCGGAAATATACAAATTGTTGGTGAAGAGCTCCTCGAACAATAATTATCCACATTATCCACATTTTTTATGTTTATATCTCATTCATAATAATGTGGATAATTTTTTATTTTTTTATCTATTTTTCCTTTTATTTATAATATTCTACATTTTTATCCACATTATCCACATTATCCACATTATTTTTCCACATCTGTAGCAAAGTTGCCGAAAAAAAAAAATGTGCTATAATAAAAAAAGTTTACAGATTATACACGAAAAGAGAGAGGCATTTATGAGCATATTAAAGATAACAAACCAAATGAACTTTTCCGTTACAAGCATACCTAATACTTTTGTTGATAACTACATGTCACAGGCAAACGGTGAATTTGTAAAAGTGTATTTATATTTACTCAGATTGGTTTCCGGAAATCAGGATGTCTCTGTATGTGGAATTGCTGATTTTTTAAACCACACCGAAAAAGACGTTATAAGAGCATTACGTTATTGGGAACAGCAGGGTTTATTGAATCTTACTTTTTCAGATAAAAAACAGTTAATTAATATATCCTTGCTTTCTCCGATATCTGATAGCTTAAGTCATGAAAATATTGCTGCAACCATTGAAAAAGATATCCGGCCGGCATCCCGGGTCACAAACGAACCGGCGGAGGCTGTTTTATCCAGTCATTTTAAACCTGAAAAAACAGAGTATGCAGAATCGCAGAAGACTTCACCTTCAGAGGAGAGTATTTCCGCTGCCATACATAAGAAACATACTTACAGTCCTTCTGAACTCGAGAAATTTTTATGTAAAGATGATATTATGGAACTGCTCTTTGTAGCTGAAAAATATGTCGGCAAAACGCTTAGTCCGACTGACATCAACTCCATATTGTATATTTATGATGAATTAGGATTTTCCGGTGAACTTATCGAATATCTTATTGAGTATTGTGTAAACAACAGTCATAAAAGTTTCAGATATATCGAAAAAGTAGCCATATCATGGGTCGAAAGCGGAATTATGACATTAGATCAGGCAAAGGCAAATACTGACAATTATATCAAAACATGTTATCCTGTCCTGAAAGCATTTGGAATAAGCGGCCGTAACCCGGGAAAAAGTGAAAAGGATTTTATCGTAAAATGGACAACCTCATACGGTTTTTCGATGGATATAATAGTCGATGCATGTAACAGAACTATCCAGAATATTCATCAGCCAAGTTTCGAATATGCAGATAAAATATTATCCAACTGGAATAAAAGCGGAATCCGTTCACTCTCTGACATTCAGAAACTTGATACCGAACATAAGAAGAACACAGCTACTCCTAAACCACAGCCAAACACCGCTAATTCATTTAATGATTTTTCGCAGCGAACATACGACTTTAACGCACTGGAACAGAAGATACTTGCCAAATAATGAAATAAAGGAAGGTTTTTATGTCTCTTACTATAACTCAATATAATGAAATAGAACGTGATTATAACCGTATACAGTTAGAAAATGACGATAAATTAAAACATAGATTTGATTACATATATGAGAATATCCCTGAAATTCATTCAATAAATGATGAAATTTCTTCGCTGTCACTGTCACACGCAAAGATGATTCTTACCGGCAGTATTGACAATATAGAGGAAGATTTTAAGAACTGTTTGCATTCTTTAAGTAAGAAAAAGCGTGAACTGCTAAAAGAACACGGATTTCCGGAAGATTATCTGGATCATATTTACACTTGTAAAAAATGCAAAGATACGGGATATTTAGTGTCCGGTGAAAAATGTATATGTCGTAAACAGGCCGAAATCAAATTGCTTTATTCGCAATCAAATTTAAAGGAAATTCTTCGCACCGAGAATTTTGAACATTTTAATTTTAACTATTTTGACAATACTGAAATTGATCCTGTTTTAAAAAAGACACCTTTAGAGAACATCAAATCGATATATACCATATGTAAAAAGTTTGTAAGTGATTTTGATGCCTCTTATGGTAATTTATATATTTATGGCAATACCGGCGTTGGCAAAACTTTTTTAGCCAATTGTATTGCAAAGGAACTTATTGATACATCCCACTCTGTTATATATCTTTCTGCTGTCAGATTTTTTGATATTTTAGCAGACAAAGATTTTAATCGTGCACAGGCGGCAGATAACGTTTATGTGGCTCATCATCTTACAGATTGTGATCTTTTGATTATTGACGATTTAGGAACGGAACGTTGCAATACCTATACTTTATCAGCTTTGTTCCACTGTCTTAATGAAAGAATTATTTCAAGAAAGCCTGTTATAATATCTACTAATCTTTCATTGCAGGAATTACAGTCGCGATATTCAGAAAGAATATTATCACGAGTAGTTGATAATTATAAAATGATAAAGGTAATTGGCAAAGATATCCGCATAAATCGATAATATTTACCAAATTTATCCTTGACTACACTATTCCATAGTGATATAAAATATTGTGGATTATTAATCAATATACAACTGGAGGTTAATTATGTTAAACGAGGAAAGAAACTTAGACACGATACCTGTTGGTGCATTAGGTATCATAGCACTTGACAGTTGCAAGGAAATCGGAAAAAAGGTTGACAAATTCATATCTGATTGGAGATACGAGCGTCAGAACGAGCACAAGCATACTATTGCTTTTTCCGGATACCAGAGCGACTCTTATCTCATTGATATGAAGATTCCAAGATTTGGTTCAGGTGAAGCAAAGGGTCTTTTAAACGAATCTGTCAGAGGTAAAGATTTATTCATCATGCTTGATGTTACTAATTACAGTCTTACTTATACTGTTTGCGGTCACACAAACCATATGTCACCGGATGATCATTATCAGGATTTAAAACGTGTCATTGCTGCTGTTGCAGGAAAAGGAAGAAGAATTACTGTCATTATGCCTTTCTTATATGAAAGCAGACAACATAAACGTACAGGACGTGAATCATTAGACTGTGCTCTTGCATTACAGGAATTGGTTGACTGGGGCGTTGATAACATAATTACTTTTGACGCACATGATCCTCGTGTACAAAACGCCATACCTCTCCACGGTTTTGAAACAGTTCAGCCTGCTTATCAGTTTGTCAAAGGACTTTTAAGAAACGTTGATGATATTACTCTTGATTCAGACCATCTTATGATGATCAGTCCTGACGAAGGCGGAATGAACAGAGCTATTTATCTCGCTAACATACTCGGAGTAGATATGGGTATGTTTTACAAGAGACGTGACTACAGCAAGATTGTTAATGGCAGAAATCCTATCGTAGCTCACGAATTTCTTGGTTCTTCTGTCGAAGGAAAAGACGTATTCGTAATAGATGATATGATTTCATCAGGTGAAAGTATGCTCGATGTAGCAAGAGAACTTAAGGCGAGAAAAGCCAGACGCGTTTTCGTCGCTGCTACTTTTGGTTTGTTTACAAACGGACTTGATAAATTTGACGAAGCATACGAAAAGGGTATCATCGATAAGGTATTGACAACAAATCTTACTTATCAGACACCTGAGCTACTCACAAAACCTTATTATATCAGCTGTGATATGAGTAAGTATATTGCTTTGATTATAGATACGTTAAACCATGATACTACTATAAGCGATTTATTAAATCCTGTAGCACGTATTCAGAAATGTATTGATAAATATAAAAACGGCGAAAAAATATAACATTAAAAAAACGACGTATAAGCGATTATACGTCGTTTTTTTGTAGTTGTTATTTGTTTACCAATTCTCGGTATATACTTCTATATCGTCCTGTCCTCCGTCTCCACCGTCATTGTTATCACCATTATCGTCTCCACCATCATCCTTATTATCTCCACCGGAATCCTCAGTAGTATCTTCTTCTTTTTTCTTCTTTTTCTTAGTAGTGTCTTCCTCTGTTGACGCTTCCTCTGTTACAACTTCTTCCGATGTTTCTTCTGATGTTTCCTCTGATGACTCATTCTCTCCTTCTTCATTCTGTCCATCTTCGCTGGTCTCATCATTTCCCTGGTCACCATAATCATTGTCATTCCAATCTTCGTCATCGTCATCATCATATGAATTATGTGTAGATAAATCCATTTCGTCGAGTCCTTCATGTATGGTGGTCATAAATTCATTCCATATACTGCCGGAGCTTCTTAAAATATAATCATCCGTCACTTCTCTTGGCAAATCATATCCAACCCATACTGCCGTAGTATAATATGCGCTATACCCACATAACCAGACATCTTTATTATCATTTGTTGTTCCTGTCTTTGCCGCACACTCAAAATCATCAATCTGGTATTTTGAACCGGTTCCTCTTGTAAGAACTCCCTCTAGTACATCTGTCATTGTATTAGCCGCATTAGTCTCGTAAATCTGAACAGGTGTCATCGGATTTTCAAGTACAACATTTCCTGAAGAATCTGTTATTCTCTTAATACATGAAGGCGAATGAAATACACCCTGATTTTCAAGTGCACAATATGCCGATGCCATCTCGACTGTTGTTACTCCATATGTCATTCCACCAATCGCAGCTGCGAGCACATAATCTTCTGGAACAATACGCTTGAACTCCATTTTTTTCAAATACGAAAGTCCTACTTCCGGAGTCAGTTCCTCAAACAAATTCCACGCAATTGTATTCTTTGATTTTTCCACAGCTTTTCTGATACTTATCCAGCCATCATATGTATTTGGTGAATTTACAGGACCATCTTCGATAGGTTTGTCTTCCAGGTATTTATTTGGAGTATATCCGTTTTCAAATGCCGGTGTATATACTACCAAAGGTTTAATAGTACTTCCGGGCTGTCTATAACTCTGATATGCCCTGTTGAGTGTATATCCTGACGAATCCTGCGTCCTTCCTCCAACGATGGCAACAACATATCCTGTACGATTATCTATGCATGTAGCCGCACCCTGAAGTTTAAATATTCCATTTTCGTCAACATCCATATAATCTTCAAACCTTAAATCCACACAAGACTGAAGCTGCGCCTGCTTTGTTAAATCTATAGAAGTATAAATTCTATATCCTCCGGTATACAACATCTGTGAACACGAATCATATAAATCATCATATGCCGCATCATATGCTTCTTCTTCAGCAGCATCAACAAATTCATTCTTAAATGTAAAACCATTTAATTTCATAAGCTCAATAGTTGCACAGTATTTAGCATACGTTTCAACATAATTATTCTTTGAATTTTCATTCGGACACAGAACAATCGCTGCACTTATCGCTTCATTATACATATTTTCATCTATATCACCCTGCTCATACATTTCCTTTAAAATTCTGTCCCTCCTTTTGATTGTATTATCAAAATTCGTGAACGGATCGTATTTTGTAGGATTATTCGGTATAGAACACAAAAATGCAATCTCTGAAAGGCTAAGTGACACCGCATCCTTATTAAAATATCCTTGTGATGCTGCCTGTATACCATAAAACCCATTAGCAAAATATATGTTATTAACATAAAACTCTAATATCTGGGTCTTTGTATATCTGTTCTCTATTTCCATAGCAACAAACATTTCTTTAATTTTTCTGTTTAAAGTCTGCTCAGATGACAAAAATACAAGTTTACTAAGCTGCTGGGTTATGGTGCTTCCACCCTGCGTAATATGACCCTTATTCTTGATATACTCAAGAGACGCACGTATTATGGCAGAATAGTCAACGCCTGAATGCTCATAAAAACTACGATCTTCTGTTGAAATGAGTGCACGCTTCACAAGATAAGGAATCGATGCATCATCAAGGTAATACATATCCTTTTCACCTGAAAGCGAATTAATCTCCGTACCGTCATCAGCATACATAATGCTGGTCTCACCCGCTTTAAACGCGGATACACCGGCATCATCCACCATCTTAGCAGCTTCATTTTTATATTCTACAAGTATTGCACCATATTTAATAACACAAAACAGCACAACACACAAAAATACTATGAATAATCCCAAAAAAATCTTACTGATAATCCTTGCTGCCTTACTCCTGCTTTGTTTTCTAACAAACTTAGCCTGTTTTTTTGTCATTTTTTTCAGAATCTTTTCGTCTTTAGATGCCATAATTCTTCCCTTCTGATACTCTATAATTCACAATTACCTGCTGTTCGCGGAAATGGTAATACATCCCTGATATTAGACATACCCGTAAGATACATTATACATCTTTCAAAACCAAGTCCGAATCCGGCATGTCTCGCAGAACCATATTTACGCAAATCCGTATAAAAATCATAATCCTCTTTTTTCATACCCAGTTCATTCATACGATTACAAATCTTCTCATAATCATCTTCCCTCTGGCTTCCTCCAATTATCTCTCCAATTCCTGGAACAAGACAATCCATAGCAGCCACTGTCTTATTATCATCATTCAGTTTCATATAAAATGCCTTTATATCTTTCGGATAATCCGTGACAAACACCGGCCGTTTAAAAACCTGTTCCGTAAGGTATCGCTCATGCTCTGTCTGCAAATCGCAGCCCCATGAGGCCTTATAACTAAATTTATCGTTATTTTTTTCTAAAATATTTATAGCTTCCGTATATGTTACTCTCGCAAAATCTGATTCCATTACACCTTTCAGGCGCGAAATCAATTCTTTGTCTACAAATTTATTAAGAAATTCCATCTCCTCGCCCGCATTTTCAAGTACAAACCTTATAATATATTTAAGCATACTCTCTGCCAGCATCATATCATCCTCAAGATCCGCAAATGCTATCTCCGGCTCAATCATCCAGAATTCGGCAGCATGTCTTTTTGTATTAGAATTCTCCGCCCTGAATGTCGGACCAAAAGTATATATATTTTTAAATGCCATTGCAAATGTTTCACCATTTAACTGTCCCGATACAGTAAGACCCGTGGCCTTTCCAAAGAAATCTTCTGAATAATCGCTGCTTCCATTTTCAATATCAAGGGTAGTGACCTTAAACATTTCTCCTGCTCCCTCGCAATCACTGCCGGTTATGATAGGCGTGTGCACATAGACGAAGTCCCTTTCCTGAAAGAATTTATGAATCGCATATGCTGCCAGAGACCTGATTCTGAAAACAGCCTGAAATGTATTAGTCCTTGCTCTTAAATGTGTAATCGTTCTCAAATATTCAAAACTGTGTTTCTTTTTCTGAAGAGGGTAATCCGAAGTAGATGTTCCTTCCATTTTCACCGCATCAGCCTGAATTTCAAATGGCTGTTTTGCATTAGGTGTCTCCACCAATGTGCCTGTAACAATGAGCGCGGCTCCTACATTTATTTTTGAGATACTTTCAAAATTTTCAAGCTTGTCGCTATATACTATTTGAATATTTTCAAAAAAAGTACCATCACTAAGCGAAATAAAACCAAAGTTTTTAGAATCTCTTATACTTCTTACCCAGCCTCCAACCGTGACTGTTTTATTTATATAATTTTCTCTGCCTTTGTATAACTCCCTTACATTAATTAAATCCATATATATCCACACCTTTCTATAATTGTGTTATACATACAAAACGATTACCATATTGCTTAAACTGTTCCGTTGTCTCTTCCAATCCCTGTCTGTACACTTCACCTGTTGACGGATTCAACAACATTGCATTATAAAAATTGTAACCTACAATCAATACACAATTTCCATTTTCAAGCATTCCAAGTACCGGTTTTCCTTTATCAACAAAATACAACATATCTTCAAGACTGCATCCTGTCAGATCCACTGCAGTTCCATTCTGAACATGTGAATTAATAACCTCGATAGTCGATTTTCCCTGTCCTAATTCTGCTGAAACATCTGCATTTACTCCCTCATTAAGCAGCATTGCATTTACACATGATGCTACGTATCCCGATACATCTGCCGCAGGCTGCAAAGTAACTTTTTCCAGAATATTCTCTGTCTGTCGTGAACATTTTGCCCAGATATACCTGCCTTTATCCCCTATTACAACACCATTTACATTTTGTGCTGCGATTATGGCATCGGCAACATTGTCTGAAATACTACACACTCTTCCATGACCGTATACGTAAAAACTCTTGTTCTCAGACACCAGATTTCTCAAGCTTAATGTATTAGTATCATCAAATTTAATCTGTCCAGGATAATTTATCTGTAATTTTCCTGCTTTAGTTATCTTTTTAGCAAAATTAATAACAAGCTCTAACTGCTTCAAATCTGTATTAATCGTTGTTACGGTGGCTGTACTGTCTTCCTCTTCATCGTTACCAAATATCTGATAACCTGATGCCGCCTGCAATACAGTTCCGGTTTCATCATACTGTACGCAATCTAAATTAATCATATTATCTATAACTTCTGATGAAGTAAAATAATATCCCGGTCTGCTATAACTTTTTTGCTCATTTCCGTTCATATCAACTATCTTCAGTTCTCCCATAGGAACGATGCAAATCCCATTCTGATCTGTCACAATTCTTGATTCTTCCGCGATTCCATATGCAATATCCTCGCCAAGAAATCCTTCAACTTTAATTTTGCTTCCCGGTGCCGCATCAATTGTAAATTCCTCATCATTTTCAAGATTCATCACTATTATGGAATCTGAGCCGTTATTCGACATATCCTTTTCCCACGCTATCGTATTATTGTTTTTATTAATCGCATAATTTCCATCTTTTAAGCCGGAGATAATCTCAACATATTCATTTCCCGTAAGGTCAATGGAATATATACAGTCATTAAGCATTATATACATAACGTCTGATGAATTAACGTATAAGAGTTTTCCTATCATTTCTTTTAATATCTGGTATTCTCTTGCAAATGGAATGAATAATGTTTCTTTTACCAGATTCGTATTACCAGAATACTTATAAAGTGATACTCCTACAAGACCTTCGTGCTCACCTCTGTTCATGTATCCATATACCAGAAACTCTACGTCTCCGTCATCGCTAACGTCAATAACCTTAATCTCATGTTCATCATTATTGTCTCTCGCATCTACATCAAGAGTAGAATTATAAAACGAAAATACCGGTGTTATAATATTTTCATTTGTATTCATAAGCCATAATGAATTTTCTTTTTCGAATGCAATATAGCTGCCGGCACTATTTGTTGCGTAACTGACTTCCAAATCAGAATCTATTCCCATATTTACACGACTCGATGTTACGCTCTGTCCTTCGGAACCAAATATCTGTTCCATAGTTCTCTCATAATCAAGCAGGTACATATCTGTATCTGTCTTTTTCACTCTGAAAAATTCAGTCACATTATAGTATTGCTCAGTATCATAGTCGTTTTTTGCAACCACCCTGTATTTTAATGTATAGCTTCCTATATCCCCTATGAGTTCATTATACACAATCTGCGGTTCAGCTACTCTCTCAGGTGCAAGATTTCCCCATGTAAGCTGCTGGAAACTTGAATTAATATTAACTTTTCCAAGATTTGTATTCTCTTCTGAGGAATTAGGCTCAATATACGAAATCAATTCTTCAGCCTTTGTCTTATCCAATGTACTTTCACTAAAATAACATACAAATTCCTGCTGCTCATTGTACAACGGATTTGAAATCATATCTACCCTGGTATAATAATTTATACTCTCATGTCTGTCCGTCTCAAGGTTTATAACCAAAATATATTCTGTATCGGCAGCAAGTAATGTATGCAGATCAATCTCCACATCCGTTGTCTCAACAGTATAATTCCAATCCTCCACAACAATGTTCTTACATTTCTCTCCATCTGTCATATCGTAAAGGGAATATTTCACTTTTTTAATCATATTTCCACAATTATTGACAGTCATTTTTACTTTACCGTCGGACGGTACGGGTGTAATGGAATTTCTCATATATCCCGGTTCCATCTCTTCCAAATATCCATAGAGCATGTTGATATAAGTATCAGACTGTCTCATACTTATTGTCGGAATCGAAGCCTTTCCCATCGTAATGGCTACCTTATCAGTCTCATGATATGCCTTGAAAAACATAATGGCAAGTGTACCGATAAAGACAAAAAACAGCACGATTAATTTATTAATTACTCTTTTCATTGATATATATGTCCTCCACATATGCCCTTAATATCTCACCGACACTCCAGGCCTGAGCATAACAGCCTCTTGAAATAACAGGCTCATTTCCGTCAAATATTTCTGCTATAGAACCAACGCACCCGTCCATCAGGTGATCCTTTAAAGGTTCGATCAGTTTTTTTGCATATGCAATACTCTCCTTAGAGTTACCATTTACCTTAACATATGCAGTTACCAGACCTCCGAGTGGGAATGCCCAGGTAGTACCCTGATGATACGCAGCATCCCTGTCACTTAATTTTCCCTTATAGATTCCCTTATATTCAGGATCATCCATCGAAAGTGAACGAAGTCCGTAACTTGCATATAACTTGCTGATTACTGTCTCAACTACACATCTTTCTTTTTCTCTGTCCAGCATCGTATACGGAAGCGATACCGCCCAAATCTGATTCGGTCGTATTTTATCATCATTTTCCTCATCACTCACAACATCATACAGACACTTTTTATCTTCGTTCCAGAATTTTTTATTAAACGAAATCTTTACCTTTTCAGCCAGCTCTCTGTATGCAGCAGCATCTTCACCGAATTTATCTGCCAGTTTTTCCATAACCTTTAAAGCGTTATACCATAACGCATTTATCTCTACAGGCTTTCCATGTCTCGGAGTAACAACCCATTCACCAACTCTTACATCCATCCAGGTAACCTGGTCAAAACCTCCCCCTGCATGAATCAGACCGTCTTCGTCCATATATATTGAAAAATCCGTACCCTTTTTATAATTCTCTATAATCTCTTTCAAACTACCGTATATCTCATCTTTTATAAATGCATAATCACTGTCTTTTCCAGTATATTCAAGATATTTATCAACAGAGTAAAAATACCACATAGACGCATCAACTGTATTATAAAGCGGTTCGAGTCCTTCATCCGGGAACATATTTGGAACCAGCCCGTTTTTTACGTATTTTGCAAACGTCTTAAGAATACCTCTGGCGTCTTCAAATCTCTTAGTAACCATTGTAAGTCCCTGCAGGGCAATCATAGTATCTCTTCCCCAGTCGGTAAACCACGGAAGACCTGCAAGCACTGTTTTATATCCTGTTGATTCTCTTTTAACAATAAACTGATCAGCAGCCTGAACAAGCTGATTAATAAACTCGTCATTATAACCGGCCTGTTTCTTCAAATCGTTAATTCGATTTTTTTCACTCTCTATCACTGCAAAAGCATCCTTTGCATAATCATTTTCAATCGAACACACAAATGTCAGTCTTTTTTTCTCATACGGCTTTACTTCAACTGTAATATCATACGGTGTAAAATGGTTTTCGACACCCGTATTTCCCGTATTAATTTCAATCTGATACTGCATTTCCTCATCATAAATGTTATCTCTTTTGCTAATATCGCCTTCGGAAAAATAGAATTTAACTGGAAATTCCTTATGTTTATCATGCACTAAACGAATTTCATTGTTTTTTACATTACACTCAAACTGTAAATCTGCCTTCTCACTTTTCGCTCCATGTTCTCTAAAATTAAACAACGGTGTAAACTTTATTTCCGCAGTTTTTGAGCCGTTCACAATATCATATCCTATGACAATTGTATTCTTCTCTCTCTCAAACGCAAGCGTCTTGGTAATAAACATCTCTTCGGTCTGGTAATGATAACTTGGAAGTTCATCATATATAAATGTCTGCAAATATTTCTGTCCTTCTTCATTCCCCGCCGGTCTGGCAGTAGCAACGAGGCTGTAACCGGCATCAGAAAAGCTGAC
The DNA here is from genome assembly GCA_946186125.1 of uncultured Lachnospira sp. Lineage (GTDB taxonomy): Bacteria > Bacillota > Clostridia > Lachnospirales > Lachnospiraceae > UBA2821. Next base: position 47,296 of record CAMHLZ010000021.1, read on the forward strand.
TGTCTCGTCTATTTTTGACAGTATCATATACCTTTCAACCGGTGCATGAAGACTTGCTATAAGCATGCCATGATGTTTTCTGGTATTTGCGCCTATTATGGAACTGCCGCAATATCCGCCAATTCCATTCGTTATGACCCATTCTCTCTCTATTCCACTCTCAAATGTCTTCCAATATCCTTTACCAAAACGCATATTCTTCACCCTAATATTCCTGACCTTTCCTAATTGTTTTTATATTCAATTGTAAACAGGATTGATTTGCTGACACATTGACCGTCCATCGCTAATCCGGCTCCTGTCTCGACGCTTTCGTTCTTTATCATTAATACTGTATTTGATATACGGTTTCTCAAAACATATTTTCCTTTTTCTCCATATATCTGCCAGTATTCATCATCTGCACCGGTTTTCTTTCTAAAAATCACACTCATTGTTCCATCTGAATTGGTCTTTAATGCCATTCTCTTTTTTGTGGAAACTGAACTTATTGTATAAAATCCATTTTCCTGCTTTCTGAATTTTAACTTTTGATTTTCTGATTTATCATACCCTGATATAATCGCATTTTTACCTGCAGTTACAGCTTTTCCGGAAATATTCTCAACAAGATATCCGGAAAATGACGTATTTATTCCTCCCGCAAATCCAATCTCAGTAAGCGGTGCAGCCAGACACGTTGAATTTCCCTGCTTATCAAATGCATATACATGTGTATAATAATACCCGTACTCACCATTATGCATTTTATTCTTTACAGTATATGTAACTGTCCCGTCTTCGGAAATCTTCCCCGAATAATCCAGATTATTAATCCAGTCTGCTGCTAAGTCGTCCTGTCCGCCATAAGAAGTCCATACCGGAAACTGGACTCTGTCTATCTTCGTATCATCTGATACTTTACATACAACTTTATAACTGTTACGTTTTACATCCGTTATCTGAACATCCGTAATAACCGGAGGTGTGGTATCCTTCTGTGCCTTTGGTATACTGCCCCACACATATGTTGATTCACTAAGCTTAACCCATCCGTTTTTATTCGCATAACACACCTTTCCCCATTTCTCTCCTGAGGCAGTCTTAACTTTAGTTACATCAAATATTTTATTATACGGAATATTTACTTTTAACTTAGCTGTTGAAGCAGCCAAACTCCTTACATTTGTGCCGCCATATGAAGATGAAATATAGACTTTTTTATCCTGTGGCTCACTTACTGCACTTTTTTTAGCCGGTGCAACCGGTGTACCGTTTATGTATAATCTATAAAAATATGCCATATTTTTACTTATAGGGCGATTCTTCTTTGCGTAAATCTTCCCGTCACTGCCCGTCCACTTCCAGTTCTGCTCTACTATTGTAACTTCATTTCCTTTAACGGCTTTTACTATACCGACATGTGACCTTGTCAGATTCTGCATAATGTCACCCGGCTGCGGGTCTGATACCTGCACAAGCTTAACGTCTTTACCTTCAGCCGATACTACCGGCGGACCGCTATATGTATTAATACTTGAAACTTCTACACCATAAAGTGCTGCATAGAATCTCTTTACATAAAATGCACAACAATACGGACCTGTATCACTTGATGTCAGGACATAATATGCCTTAATTCCGCAAAACGAATCAACTGCCTGCTTATCCTTCGTCACATTAACAATCTTCATTGTATAACCGTAAGCCGGCGTAAATTCTGCATAATTAACAGTCAGCACAATCAATGCTGCAACAATACATCTTAATACATAGAATACAAATTTATTCTTTTTCAATACAACTATCCTTCTTTCCGGTGTAAAGTTCAAATACAACTACCTTATTAGTATACTTTAAGCATTTTTACTTTGCAACAAAATCTCGTCTAAAATGCTGATTGCAACATCTTCTTTTGACATTTTAGGAAATTCTCTGACACTATTTTTTGTAATCATTGTAATTATGTTGGTATCTGTTCCAAATCCTGCTCCTTCGGTTCTTAAGTTATTTGCAATAATCATATCAATATTTTTCTTCTCAAGTTTTGCCTTTGAGTTTTCTAACATATTCTCCGTTTCCATGGAAAATCCGCATAAGAACTGTCCGTCTCTTCTGTGTTCGCCAAGATATTTTAAAATGTCTGTTGTACGCTTTAACTCTATCTTTGAACCGCCATCCATTTTCTTAATCTTCTCGCTTGCAGTTACAACAGGAGTATAGTCAGCAACCGCCGCAGACATTATAATGACATCAGCTTCATTTGAATTTTCTTTTACTGCATCAAACATATCTGATGCACTTACCACATCAACGACATCTACAAATGCCGGACGTGCTATATGGCATTTTCCGGATATAAGGGTAACTTTTGCTCCTCGTTGTGCAGCCACATTTGCAATGGCATACCCCATCTTTCCTGTTGAATGGTTTGATATAAATCTTACCGGGTCAATAGCTTCCATGGTAGGACCTGCCGTAACAAGAACATTTTTACCTTCTAAGTCTTTCTCAAATCTAATCTCTTTTAAAATGTAGTTAAGCAGCACTTCTTCTGATGGCATTTTGCCAATTCCGACATCTTTGCATGCTAAAAGTCCCGTATCTGCATCTATGATTTCATATCCGTACGTTTTTAATTTTCTCATATTGTCCTGAACAATCGGGTTTTCATACATAGCAGTATTCATGGCAGGAGATATTATTTTTTTACATCTGCATGCCATAATCGTAGTTGTAAGCATATCATCTGCAATTCCTCCTGCAATCTTTCCGATTACATTTGCAGATGCCGGTGCAACTAAAACCACATCAGCCTTCTTAGCCAATGAAACATGTTCTATATTATAATTAAAGTTTCTGTCAAATGTATCTGTCAGCGTCTTATGATTTGTCAATGTTTCAAATGTTATCGGATTAATAAAATTTGTCGCATTTTCAGTCATCATAACATATACGTCACAATGAAGTTTTACAAGCATGCTTGTAAGATTAGCAATCTTATACGCAGCTATACTTCCGGTAACGCCAAGAATAACTGTCTTGCCCTTAAGCATATGACACCTCCGTTATCTATGATAATTCTCCATGTTTTTCATAAGTAGCAGTACGCACAATTTTGTTTTGCTCATCAACAAATACCACACTTGGCTTATGACTTTTAACTTCCTCTGCATCTAAATCACAATACGCCATTATAATAACATGATCACCGACAAGCACCTGTCTTGCAGCAGCACCATTTAAACAGATCATTCCTGAACCCGGCTCACCTGCTATCGTATATGTCTCAAATCTGTTGCCATTCTCAACATCAACAATCTGTACCTTTTCGTATTCAAGAATCCCTGCTGCCTCCATAAGCTCAGTGTCAACCGTAATGCTTCCCACATAATTAAGCTCCGCCTGTGTCACAACTGCTCTGTGGATTTTTCCCTTTAGCATCGTAATATTCATATCTTTCAACCTTTCTATATTACTTTTCTATTATAAAGTTATCAATCAGTCTTGTTTTTCCAATATATACTGCAACGGCACAAAGAATAGATTTTTCAGTACTTTCTGTCGGTTCTAATGTCTTCCAGTCTACAATCTCTACATAATCAATCTTTGAGAGTGGCTCTGCTTCTATTATACCGGTTATTACATTTTTCACTTTAGAAGCATCTTTTTCGCCTGCCTCAATCATTTTTCTTCCCTCTGTCAATGCTTTATTAAGCACTGTTGCCGCTTTTCTCTCGTCAGCATTAAGGTAAGTATTTCTTGAACTCTTTGCAAGTCCGTCCTGTTCTCTTATAATAGGACATCCTACAATTTCTATACCAAAATTCAAATCCGTTACCATGTGTTTTATAACAGCAAGCTGCTGTGCATCTTTTTGTCCAAAGTAAGCTCTGTCCGGTGTAACAATGTTAAACAGCTTAGATACTACCGTACAAACTCCCCTGAAATGTATAGGTCTTGTCTTTCCGCAAAGTCCTCCTGTAAGTGTGTTCATATCTACAAATGTAGAATATCCATCCGCATACATTTCATCAGGTTCCGGATGAAATACAAGTGCAGCTCCTGCTGCCTCACATAACGCACTGTCTTTTTCCATATCTCTCGGATAACTCTCAAAATCCTCATTTGGTCCGAATTGTGTCGGATTTACAAAAACACTGACAACAACTTTGTCATTTTCTTTTACTGCTCTGTCTATAAGGCTTTTGTGACCTTCATGAAGATATCCCATTGTAGGAACTAATCCCACGCTAAGTCCTTCTTTTCTCCACTCTTTTACCTGTTCTCTTACTTCCTTGACCGTTCCTGCTATTTTCATGATTTTACCCATCCTTTTATCCTATAACTTTCTTTAATATTTCTTCATCAATTTTATATTCATGCTCTTTTCCCGGAAATGTTCCGTCTGCAACTTCCTTTATATACTCAGCAAATGCCTCTTTCATAACCTCACCTACTGTTGCAAATTTTTTTACAAATTTAGGTGTAAAATCCGAAAACATTCCAAGCATATCCTGATATACAAGTACCTGTCCGTCACATCCGTTTCCTGCACCGATGCCTATCGTAGGAATATTTATCGTCTTAGTAATTAATTCTGCAAGTTTTGCAGGCACACATTCAAGCACGACGGCAAATGCTCCTGCTTCCTCAACTGCCTTTGCATCTTCTATTAGTTTTTTTGCCGCTTCCTCAGTCTTACACTGCACCTTAAATCCGCCAAATGCATTGATTGACTGCGGAGTCATTCCTAAATGTGCACACACTGGAATTCCTGCATCCGTAATAGCCTTAATCTGTGGGCATACTTCTATACCTCCTTCAAGCTTCACGGCGTTTGCCCTTCCCTCTTTCATAAGACGTCCCGCATTAACCATCGCATCATATACCGATGTCTGGTATGACATAAATGGCATATCTATCACAACAAGTGCATTCTTTGCACCCCTTGCAACGGCTGCTCCGTGATGTATCATATCTTCCACCGTTACAGATACAGTATCTTCATATCCCAAAATAACATTTCCTAAAGAGTCACCAACAAGTATACTGTTTACTCCGGCCTCATCTATAAGCTTTGCCGTAGAATAATCATATGCCGTAAGCATTGTGAGCTTTTCACCTTTATTTTTTGCTTCTTTAAATGTCATTACTGTATTTTTCATATTCTATCTTCCTTTCCCATCTAATAATTTACAAATTTCCGTATAATCTCTGTCTTTATTTTTTTTCTTTGATATATTAACCAGTTTTTTAGCCAGAAGTCTGTATATTTCAAAATCATCTTCCGCTAATGCATCTAAATGTTTTTTTACCGTACAGACATCATTTCTCTCAACCGGTCCCGTAAGTGCTTCTATACTGCCCTTTTCAAGCAATGTATTAATATTATTCTTCACAAGCGGACCCACTAACATTACGGCATCTTTTTCCTCAAAACCGCACTCTTTAAGTAAATCAATTCCCATCTGATACAATGCTATCATCTGGTTACTTACAATCGATGCGGCACAGTGGTATTTTCCTTTCTCTTCCGTCTTTATTCTAAATACCCGGTTTCCTGATTCTTCAAACATACTGCGGATACTTTCCACTGCTTTTTCCATTCCTTCTATGGTGAATATCGTCTGATGCAGTTGTTGATATGAAGAAAATCTGTTACTGAATGCTAACATCGGATGAATAGAGCATGCGGATGCACCCGTACTCTCTATTCCTGAAAATACAACGGATGATAATGAGCCACTACAATGGCAAATAATCTTATCTCTTATCTTGTCACACACAGAATACTTTGCAATGTAATCCCATACCTCACCAATCGCATCGTCAGATGTGGTTACAAAAAGGGTATCACTCGCTGATACTATGTCCTCAATTGATTTAAACAGCTTTGTTCCCGTAAATCTGGCAGCTTCCTCAGCGCTCTTTACGGTTCTGCTATAATAGCCGGTCACGGTTATTCCCTTTTCGATAAAATATTTACCCAACGAACATCCCGCCCTGCCGGCGCCAATAAATCCTATCTGCATGGCAGCACCTCCTTTTATGCCGGTGCAGCACACACTATCATCTGATGCAGTTTCTTCCGAATACCGCTCATGTGTAGAGTATCACAGTTGTTTTTTATTTGCAATATTTTCTTATGATGTTCTAATCATAATACAATATTTTTTAATGACATATGTCTGTATTAATGCTATAATTATAGAAGTGTAGGTTTTTACAATTATATATACATAAAACAATTTTTTACGCAGAAAGAAGGATTATTATGGGATTAAGCAACAAAAAAATTGATGCAATGTCGACTTCTGAGTTAGAAACAATTGCATCACAATCAGAACTTGCTATGGCAAATGTTCTCGGTTCATTCGGTCTGTCTGCTGTGTGCGGACTTATTATATTTACCTATTTGGTGCTGTTGTTTAACAATTCAGTAACTCTTACAATTGGACTAATTACTATTATTTTATGTTTAGCACCAATAATTCTATCCTGGGTGTTTTACTTAAAGGATAAAGATTCTCCTGTTATCCAGCATATTCTAGGAACAGGTTTTTCATTGGCTTATACATTTATTCTGTTTACTTCTGATTCTGAATTAGTATTTTTATATGCTGTTCCAATGCTTATCATTGTTACCCTATACAGTGATGTCAAATATACAGCTTTAGTAAGTATAGGTGTTTTTGTTGAAAATATAATATATTTTATAATTCAGGCTGCAGGCGGACATGCAGACACATCTGCCAAATTATCTGCCCTGTCACTTCGTGTGTTGCTGCTTGGATTTATCGCTGCCTATCTCATCCTTGTAGCAAGGGCTTCACGACGTTTTCAGGATATAAGGTTTTCACGTCTGACTTTAGAGCAAAACAAAACAAACTTGCTTTTAGACGAGATACTTAATGTATCAGGTAATGTTACTTCCACGGTTTCCGATATTTCTTCTGCAATGTCTTCTTTGAAAGATTCTGTTAACCAGACTCTGATAAGCATGAACGAGGTTAACAGCGGTACCACGGAATCTGCCGATGCCGTACAGCATCAGCTTATAATGACAAAGGAAATTCAGGAATATGTAAATGATGTACAGTCTGCCGCATTTGAAATAAATGATAATGTTAAGACAACTGCAAATGCAATTGCTGACGGTCAAAAATATATTACTCAGATGGATAGTCTGACCAACCAGGTTGACCATGCCGGAAAGGATGTCGCACTGGCGCTTGAAACCTTCCAGAACACTACATCACAAATGAATTCTATAACTGAATTAATCAATAATGTAGCCGACCAGACTTCCCTGCTCGCTTTGAATGCAAGTATAGAAGCTGCCAGAGCCGGAGATGCCGGTAAAGGTTTTGCTGTTGTTGCTTCAGAAATTTCTAATCTCGCAGGTCAGACAACAGACGCTACGGATGATATCAACCGTCTTATACTTGAGATTTCTTCACAGCTTGAAGTTATGGTTGAGACTATCAATAATCTTTTAAAATCAGGTGAAGAAGAGAGCAACTGTGCTTTGGAAACTGCAAAGAGTTTTAAACTTATTTCTAACAATGTAGACCAGATTAATAAACATTCTGAAGATATGGACAGACTTGTTAATAAGCTCGCTAACGCAAATGAAGGAATTGTAAACAGCATTCAGACAATATCTGCCATTACGGAACAGGTTACGGCTCACGCCAGCAATACGTATGAAAATAGTGAACATAATCAGCAGATTGTAGAAAATATTAATTCTCTTGTTGACAATCTTAACAATGATGCTGACAAGCTGAAATCATATAATAATTAATTTTAAAACCCGGAGGCATAAATGTTTAGAACATTTTTAGTTTTGTTATTTTTACTTTTGTTTTTTATTTTCAGTATTCCCGCACTTCTTGTAGAAACTATAATAGGTTTGTTTAGCAAAAACACCAGGGCAAGGATTGCATGTTTTGTTGTAAGGTATCTTTTTAAAGTTATTCTGTTTTTATCAGGAACACACTATACAGTAAAAGGATTAGATAACATTCCTGATAATCAGGCAGTTTTGTATGTCGGTAACCATAACAGCTACTTTGATATTATTCTTTCAGGTGCTGTTATTCCGACATCTATAAGATATGTTTCTAAAAAAGAGATTAAAAAAGTGCCTATTATCAATCTATGGATGTATTATATGAATTGTCTATTTATAGACAGGGCAGATGTGCGTCAGGGATTGCAGACTATTAACAAAGGTGCTGAACTTGTAAAAAACGGGTGGTCAATTTTTATTTTTCCCGAGGGAACACGTTCTAAGACAGGTGAGATGGCTGCTTTTAAGGAAGGCAGTTTTAAGATAGCCCAAAAGAGTGGTTGTCCGGTTGTTCCCGTAGCTTTCACGAATACATCATCTATTTTAGAGAAGCATTTTCCTAAAATTAAAAGTGCAAATGTTACCATAGAATTTGGCAGACCTATTTGCATTGATGAATTGCCAAAAGACCAGAAAAAGAAGCTTGGAGCACTAAGCCAGGAAGCTATACAGAAGATGATAGATGAAACCGTAAAATAGAAAAGGTGGTCGGTTCGAAATCGACCACCTTTTCTATTTTTTAACCATGATATTCCCCTCCATATTAATATATGGGTATTATATCATAGGTTTATATTATTTTTTGATTGTCATGCTCTTTTTCAGATAACCGGTCTTTTTCGTGAATAATTTCTTATACTTCTTCACTCTGCTTGTCGGAACTTTAAACTTCGCTTTAGCGTTTATATTTTTCCATGCATTTTTTCCAACCTTATTTATCTTTTTAGATTTAATGACAATGGTTTTTAATTGTTTGTCATCTGCAAAGGCATTGCTGCCAATTTCAGTTATCTGACTTCCTATAGTCAGTTTCTTTAACTTTTTATTGTTTGCAAATGCTTTACTTTCTATCCTAGTTACTTTGAATTTTTTACCTCCAATACTTATTTTATCCGGTATCACTACAATGGTCTTATTCTTTTTCAAAGCTTTTTTAATAGATACTTTGCCTTTTCCAAGTATTTTACAATTATAGTTCTTTACTTTGTAAACCTTATTTTTATACACATTTACACTGTATTGTAGATTCTTTGTTCCTATATAATTTCCTTTTGCTTCAAAGGTAACTGTGTATTTACCTAATTTTTTACCGTTTCCGCTGTATTTTACAGAATAATCATTTTTTGTATAAGCTGCCGGTGTGACTACCTTAGGACGTTGAACCTTGCCGTTCCACTCTAATTCAGTTTTATTTAACGTGATATTATCGCCACTTATGTCTTTTGGATTAATTATTGCATCTACAATATAATCGTAGGTTTTTCCGGCTCTTGTAATCTTAACCTTTATCTTTTTGCTATCAGCTACATTCGTAACCGTAGGCATTGTTTCGCTCCATGTATTACTATCCGTGCTGTACTCTACCTTGTCTGTAGCAGATACATTCTTAAGTACAACAGCCGGATGTGCTTTTCCGTCATAGTCAGCTGAAATGCCACTTACTTCTATGTTTTGGCCATCCGCTTGTGTTGTTGTCTCGTCCTGCTTTGTTGTTGTCTCGTCCTGCTTTGTTGTTGTCTCG